>NZ_JAKUMO010000060.1:0-1470 GCF_037026475.1 Ensifer sp. MJa1
AAGGAGGTGGCATGAAAGAGACCGCGTCCGCTGAGAGAACGGATCACTGAGATGCCGGTGATGATTGAGGGACAGCCACGCTTCCAGCCTTTCGGCTTATCCTGTCGGGGTTTTCGAGATCTCAACAAGGGAGTTGGAAGCATGACTGCGTCCTATGATTACCATATCGGCGTCGATTACCACAAATCCTATAGCCATCTGGTGGTGCAGGACAGCAGCGGCAAGACGCTGCGCTCCGGCCGGGTGAAGAACGATCGCCAGTCGCTCGGCGGGTTTCTCGAGCGGTACCGCGAAAACAGCCATGCGGTTGTCGAGGCGACGCGCAACTGGATGGTGATCTACGACTGGCTCGACGACATTTGTGATGATGTCGTTCTCGCCCACCCGTTGAAGGTCAAGGCGATCGCCGACGCCAAGATCAAGACCGACAAGATCGATGCGACCGTGCTGGCGCATTTGCTGCGCGCCGACCTGGTGCCGGAAGCCTGGGCGCCAAGCGAGCGGTCGCGGGACCTGCGTGTCGCCCTGCGGGAGCGGATGTTCTACGTGCGGCTGCGCACGATGACGAAGAACCGCATCGTCACGGTGTTTGATCGCTATCCGGAGCAGACGGCGCAACTGAAGACGCTCGGCGATCTGTTTGGTAAGGCCGGCCGCATTCAGCTTTCGCAGGTCAACGTCTCTGAGATCGACCGCATCCAGATCGACCGTGGCCTCGCTTTCATTGGCGCCATCAATGAGCGGATCAAGCAGTCGGAAGCGACGATCCGGGCGATGACCAAGGCCAATGCCAATGTCAGACTGTTGAAGACGATCCCCGGCATCGGCGAGTTCTTCGCCCGTCTGATCGACGCGGAGGTCGATGACATAGCGCGGTTCCGCAACCCGAAGAAGCTGGCCGCCTATGCCGGGCTGGTGCCCTCGACCTATTCGAGCGGCGGCAAGACCTATCACGGCAAGATCATCAAGCAGGGCAACAAGTGGCTGCGCTGGGCTTTCGTCGAGGCAGTGACACCGGCGATCGCCAGCGATCCACAGCTTCGCGCCCAATACGAGCACCTGAAGATCAGAGGAACCAACAAGGCGCGTGTGGCGATTGCGCGCAAGCTTTTGACGATCGCCTTCCAGATCCTGCGCGACCAGCGCGCTTACGAGCCGCGCGGCGAAAGCATCATCACGGAAGGCGCGTCAATGAAATCCCGACTGTCCTGATGACTTTCTAGCGAGCCTAGCAGTGCCGGGCTGCGCTCCTCAAGGAGAATGGGAAGCCGGGAGCCGAACGCCACTCTGTGACCGAAGCCAAGGCATCAGGTCACGCATTGGAGAATGGTTCAGAACCGAAGGACGGCCCTGTCCAGCGGAACGAAGACCATTGAGCCGATCGGCAAAAAAAGCCGGTCAGAACAAAACCGAACCCAAGGAAAGCCGCCAACTCAAGGCGTTCTGCCCCTTGCGTTCTTTCATTGGAGA
>NZ_JAKUMO010000061.1:0-1301 GCF_037026475.1 Ensifer sp. MJa1
GTCGGTCGGAAGGCGATGCGGCTGTGGTCGCCGGCGGCGGCGCGCTCGGGAGAGAGCTCGATCTCGACATGGGGATGGTTGCGGCCAAGCTCGAGTTCGAGATGACGGGTGCCGGCGACACGGCGGCTGGCGGTGACGAGGCCGGCGAGACAGCCGCCGCAGCCGTCGATCAGCTCGATGTCGTGCGGGCGGAAGTAGAGATTGGCCGGGCCGTCGGGCTCGGAGGGCGCACGCAGGCCGATCGGCCGGTCCTCGAACCAGATCTCGCCGTTGGCAAGCGTGACGGCGAGCGTGTTCGACTGGCCGATGAAGCCGAAGACGAAGGGCGAGACCGGATGGTCGTAGATCTCGTCAGGGGTGCCGACCTGCTCGATCGCCCCCTTGCTCATGACGACGACGCGGTCGGCAAGCTCCAGCGCCTCTTCCTGGTCATGGGTGACGAAGATCGTCGTGTGGCCGGTGCGGTCATGGATCTCGCGCAGCCACTTGCGCAGTTCCTTGCGCACCTGGGCGTCGAGCGCGCCGAAGGGCTCGTCGAGCAGAAGCACGTTGGGTTCGACCGCCATGGCGCGGGCAAGCGCCACGCGCTGGCGCTGGCCACCGGACAGCTGCGCCGGATAACGCTTGTCGAGGCCGGACAGCTGCACCAGGTCGAGAAGGTCAAGCGCACGCTTGCGGATTTCGGCCGCCGGCGGCCGGCGGCTTGACGGACGGACCTTGAGGCCGAAGGCGACGTTGTCGAGCACGGTCATGTGGCGGAAGAGGGCGTAGTGCTGGAAGACGAAGCCGATGTTGCGCTGCTGCACCGTCTTTTGCGAGGCATCCTCGTCGCCGAAGAAGATCGTGCCGCCGGTCGGGCTTTCAAGCCCGGCAACGAGCCGAAGCAGCGTCGTCTTGCCGGAGCCGGAGGGGCCCAGAAGCGCGATCAGCTCGCCGGAGCGGATGTCGAGCGAGACGTCGTCGAGCGCCGGGAAGCGGCCGAATTCCTTGCGGATGTTGTGAACGCGCACGTCCATGGCGATACCTTTCCAAGACCGGCTTGCCGGTCAAATGCTTGCAACGGGCGGTCAGTGCCTGCGGCTGGCGGCGATCTCGGCGCTGTAGCGGATCTCCAGCGCCGTCTTTAGGATGAGGGTGATCAGCGCCAGCAGCGCCAGCAACGCCGCCACCGCAAAGGCGGCGACGAAGTTGTATTCATTATAGAGGATTTCGACCTGCAACGGCATGGTGTTGGTCTGGCCGCGGATGTGGCCGGAGACCACCGAGACGGCGCCGAACTCGCCCATGGCGCGGGCGTTGCA
>NZ_JAKUMO010000062.1:0-1164 GCF_037026475.1 Ensifer sp. MJa1
TGTAGCCGGGTACATTCTATTTCCAAGTGCGACATGCCAATGATTTCAATGGGTTCCCCTTGGAGATTTTGGAATGTCCCGACGCTATTCGCAGCTGAATCTGACTGATCGACGCCGCCTCTTCCACTTTGTCGAACGCAAAGTGCCGATCAAAGAAATGGCGCGCGAACTTGGTCGTCATCGATCGACGATTTACCGTGAGATCAGGCGCAACACCTTCCACGATCGCGAGCTGCCCGACTATAGCGGTTACTTCCCGACCGTTGCTGACGATATCCGCAAAGAGCGGCGGCAGCGTTTGAGGAAGCTTGTGCGGCACCCGCAATTGCGCGAACTGGTGATCGAGCAGCTGAAGGCACTTTGGTCACCGGAACAGATTGCCGGTCGTCTGCTCGCCGATGGCGTGAGCGCCGTGCGGGTCTGCACCGAGACGATCTATCGCTTCATCTATGGCAAGGAAGATCAGGCGCTGGAACTCCATCAGCATCTGGCGGAAGGCCGCCGCAAACGCCGCCCCCGCGGCTCGAGGAAACCCCGCGACGGCACTTTTCCTGCTGCCTGCAGGATTTCGCAACGTCCTGATTTCATTGGTAATCGTTCGCAGTTCGGTCACTGGGAAGGCGACTTGTTGATCTTCCAGCGTGACTTGGGCAACGCCAACGTCACGTCCTTGGTTGAACGCAAGAGCCGCTACACCGTCATGATCAAGAACCACAGCCGGCATTCACGACCGATCATGGACAAGATCATCGAAACGTTCTCTCCCTTGCCAGCCTTTGCCCGGCAGAGCTTCACCTTTGATCGCGGCACGGAGTTTGCCGGATTCAGGGCTTTGGAAGAGGGCATCGGCGCGCGGAGCTGGTTCTGCGACCCCAGTGCGCCTTGGCAGAAAGGTGCCGTGGAAAACACCAACAAGCGCATCCGCCGCTTCATGCCTGGCGATACCGATCTCTCCGCTGTCAGTCAGCAACAGCTCGTCGCCCTCGCCCAACATATGAATGCGCTCCCGCGCAAGTGCTTGGGCTATCGAACGCCCACCGAGGTCTTCATGGCGCATTTGCGCGAATGCGCGTAGTGCCCTACTCTTCACCCGTCAATGTTGCACTTGGATTAGATTCTCCCCCGCAAAGTTAAAGTGTCCTGATCCTGCAAAGTTGGAATGTC
>NZ_JAKUMO010000063.1:0-990 GCF_037026475.1 Ensifer sp. MJa1
GGCACGTCGGTGCGGCCGCGCGCGCCGCCAAAGGCCGTTCCCATCCAGGTGCGGCCGGTGACGAGCTGGAACGGACGGGTGGAGATTTCCTGGCCGGCGCCGGCAACGCCGATGACCACCGACTTGCCCCAGCCGCGGTGCGAGGCTTCGAGCGCCTGGCGCATCACCTTGGTGTTGCCGGTGCAGTCGAAGGTGTAGTCGGCGCCGCCGATCTGGTCGGCGCCGCGCTTGGTCATGTTGACGAGGTAAGGCACGATGTCGTCGCCGACTTCCTTCGGGTTGACGAAATGCGTCATGCCGAAGCGCTCGCCCCAGGCCTTCTTGTCGTTGTTGAGGTCGACACCGATGATCATGTCGGCGCCGGCAAGACGCAGACCCTGGATGACGTTGAGCCCGATACCGCCGAGACCGAAGACGATCGCGGTCGCACCCATTTCCACCTGCGCGGTGTTGATGACGGCGCCGATGCCGGTCGTCACGCCACAGCCGATGTAGCAGATCTTGTCGAAGGGGGCGTCCGGATTGACCTTGGCAACGGCGATCTCCGGCAGCACCGTGTAGTTGGCGAAGGTCGAGCAGCCCATGTAGTGGTGGATCTTGTCCTTGCCGATCGAGAAGCGCGAGGTGCCGTCCGGCATCAGGCCTTGGCCTTGCGTCGAGCGGATGGCGGTGCACAGATTGGTCTTGCGCGACAGGCACGACGGGCAGGAGCGGCACTCGGGTGTATAGAGCGGGATCACATGATCGCCCTTCTTGACCGAGGTGACGCCCGGGCCGACGTCGACGACGATGCCGGCGCCTTCATGGCCGAGGATGGCCGGGAACAGGCCTTCCGGATCGGCACCCGACAGCGTGAAGTCGTCGGTATGGCAGATGCCGGTCGCCTTGACCTCGATCAGCACCTCGCCGGCCCTGGGGCCTTCGAGCTGAACCGTCATGACCTCGAGCGGCTTGCCTGCCTGAACGGCAACGGCGGCGCGTACATCCATC
>NZ_JAKUMO010000064.1:0-955 GCF_037026475.1 Ensifer sp. MJa1
CGCCATTGAGCGCTTGCTGCCTCCGGCGTCTCCTGGGCAAAGGCCGTTGCGATGAAGGCGGATACGACCCGCCTGCCGCTCTTTCCAGCATGCGCGAGCACGTTCCTCATGAAGTGAACCCGGCACCTTTGCCAGGTGGCATTGAGAACCTTGGTGACGGCAGCTTTGAGACCTTCGTGCGCATCGGAGACGACAAGCTTCACGCCGCGCAATCCTCGGCGTGTCAGCTTACGCAGGAATTCCGTCCAGATCGGCTCGGCCTCCGACGTGCCGACCTCCATGCCCAAGACCTCGCGCCGGCCATCGCTGTTGACGCCGACGGCGATGATGACAGCAACAGAGACAACTCGTCCGCCGCGCCGGACTTTGAGGTAGGTCGCATCGACCCAGACGTACGGCCACTCGCCTTCAATCGGCCTGTCGAGGAACGCCTTCACCTTGACGTCGATCTCCTCGCACAGGCGGCTCACCTGGCTTTTGGAGATGCCACTCATACCCATGGCCTTGACCAGATCGTCGACAGAACGGGTCGAGATTCCCTGGATATACGCTTCCTGGATAACGGCCGTCAGAGCCTTCTCTGCCATACGGCGCGGCTCAAGAAAGCTCGGAAAATAGCTGCCCTTGCGCAGCTTGGGAATGCGAAGCTCGACCGTTCCGGCCCGCGTCTCCCAATCCCGATCACGGTAGCCGTTGCGTTGAGCAAGGCGCATCGGATTCTTCTCACCGAAGTCAGCACCCGTGGCTGAGCCGACCTCCAGCTCCATCAGTCGTTCGGCCGCAAAGCCGATCATCTCGCGCAACAAATCTGCATCCGCGCTCTTCTCAACAAGCGAGCGCACGTTCATCATGTCATTGGTCATCGGTGGTCTTTCCGTCAGGTTGGTCTTGAACAACCCGACCCTATCGGAAAACACTGATGGCCGCCCGCAAACCCGATCACCCGCTACAGCGC
>NZ_JAKUMO010000065.1:0-888 GCF_037026475.1 Ensifer sp. MJa1
AGCACGCCGTAAAGCAGCCCCCACTTGATGTTGGGCAGCGTCACGAACCAGAAGGTCTGCCAGCCCGACGCGCCAAGCGAGAGCGCCGCCTCCTCGTCGCTCGACCCCTGTTCCTGCATCAACGGGATCAGCTCGCGGGCAACGAAGGGGAAGGTGACGAAGACGGTGGCAAGCACCAGGCCGGGCACGGCAAACAGGATCTGGATGCCATGGCTCTGCAGCCACGGGCCGATCAGGCTGTGCGAGCCGAACAGCAGCACGAAGACAAGGCCGGAGATGACCGGCGAGACCGAGAACGGCAGGTCGATCAGCGTCGTCAGGAAGGCCTTGCCCTTGAACTCGAACTTGGCGATCGCCCAGGCGGCGGCAACCCCGAAGACGAGGTTGAGCGGTACGGCGATGGCAGCCACGATCAGCGTCAGGCGGATGGCCGAGAAGGTCTCGGCATCCCCGAGCGCCATGACGAACTCGCCGATGCCCTTGCGCAGCGCCTCGGTAAAGACGGCGGCAAGCGGCAGAAGCAGAAACAGCGCGACGAAGGCGAGCGCCGTGATCGTCAGCGTCAGCCGTGCAAAGCGGCTTTCCGAGGTGGCGGCGGCCAGTTCCGGCAGCGCGCGCTGCGGGCCGGGGCTTATGGCCGGGCTGGTGGCCGAACTGGCGACGAGATCATGCGACATAGACATATCTCCGCCGGCTCCAGGCCTGGATCGAGTTGATGAGGAGCAGCATGGCAAAGGAGATCGCCAGCATGACCGCAGCAATGGCGGTGGCGGCGGCGTAGTTGAACTCCTCCAGCCGGATGACAATCAAAAGCGGGGCGATCTCGGAGACGTAAGGCAGGTTGCCGGCGATGAAGATCACCGAGCCGTATTCGCCGACGCCGCGGGC
>NZ_JAKUMO010000066.1:0-781 GCF_037026475.1 Ensifer sp. MJa1
CCGAGGAGCAGACCCGGCGTCTTACGCGGCTGCGCGCGCTCCTTTGCAGTGTTCATCCTGGACTGGAGCGTGAACTCGACGTGACCTGCAAAGGGCCGCTCACCTTGTTGGCCCGATACGTTACTCCCACCGAGATCAGGCAGGCCGGCAAGCGCCGGATCGTGGCGTATCTGGTCAAGACGCCTCACCTGCGCGCTGCCGAGCGGTTGGCAGATCAGGCACTTGCCGCCGCACACGCCCAATCTCTGGCCGTAGCGGGCGAAGCGGCAATTGCCGAATTGGTTCGCGAGATGGCTGTCGAGGCTCTGGAAAACAAGGCGAAGATCGCCCGTATCGATCACGATCTCGCCGCGCTCCTTGCTGCCCACCCTGATAGCGCCCTCATCCAGTCTCTGCCGGGGATGGGGGCGGTGCTCGTGGCGGAGTTCATCTCCTGCGTCGGCGACATCAAACGCTTTCCGTCGGCCGATGCATTGGCCGCTGCGGCCGGCCTTGCGCCGGTGATCCGGCAATCGGGGAAGAAATCTGGCTGGCGAAGAACCTTCGGCGGGGACAAAGCCCTCAAACGCGTATTCTTCCAGGGCGCGTTCTGTGCCGTCTGCTCTAAAGAGCCCCTGTCCAAGGCGTTCTACGACCGCAAGCGGCGCGAGGGAAAGCACCACACGCAAGCACTCATCGCCCTCGCGCGCAGGCGAGTGACCGTGCTCTGGACCATGATCCAGCGCCGCCAAACCTTCAATCCCCTCACCAATGCTGCTTGACTTCCGCATTACGCAGCCTC
>NZ_JAKUMO010000067.1:0-638 GCF_037026475.1 Ensifer sp. MJa1
GCCTTACCTCTTTTCAACGCGCCCGCGTGGATGAGAAGCTGCCCGGGCGCAGGTGATGCGGATATGGTTGTCATGCTGGCTGCCGTTGAAGGCTCCGGAGGCTTTGCCGCCCGCATCACCGCCCTTGATCGACCGCTGATTACGCGCTGCCGTTGATGGCTATGTAAGGCGATGCAGGCGAGACGGGGCGAGCGGCCAGACCGCAACGAGAGGGAGGTATGATGCGCGTTTCGGTAGGAATCGACGTTGCTAAAACGGTGCATTGGGCCTGCGCCGTCGATGAGGCGGGACGGATCATGCTTGACCGGGCGGTGGATAACAGCCCGGATCAGATTGCGTCCCTCGTCTTCGATCTGCGTGCACTCGGCGGTGAACCTGTCATCGGTCTCGACATTGTCGGTTCTTTCGCCAGTTTCCTTGAAGCCTCTTTGCTGGCCGAAGGGTTCCGGCTCGTGCACGCGCCGGGCATCGCAGTCAATCGCGCCGGACAAGGCTTTGCCGGCGGAGAGCGCAAATCCGATCCGCGCGATGCCCGAACGATTGCCGACCTGGTCCGCACCCGCGACCTGCGCCCGATCCTGCCGGACGATGCAACGGTCACCGCGATCCGTTTGAAAGTGGGGCGCAGACGCGATCTG
>NZ_JAKUMO010000068.1:0-550 GCF_037026475.1 Ensifer sp. MJa1
CACCACCGCCACTGTCAACGACAAGGCTTTCGAGGCGCTTTTGAAGATGCGCTGGCAGCCGGCGCTGCGCACGGTTCCGCCCTACCATGACGACCCCGTCTACATCGATGCGCTGGCGACCTCGATCAAGCGGCATCTGGCGACGCTCGACTGGGAGCCGGACGTGGTTCTGACCTCCTTCCACGGCATCCCCAAGAGCTATTTCGACAAGGGCGACCCCTACTACTGCCAATGCCAGAAGACCGCACGCCTCTTGCGCGAAAAGCTCGGCTGGTCGAAGGAGAAGCTGCAGGTCACCTTCCAGTCGCGCTTCGGACCGGAGGAATGGCTGCAACCCTACACCGACAAGACGGTCGAGAAGCTCGCCCAGGATGGCGTCAAGCGCATTGCCGTGATCAACCCCGGTTTTGTTTCCGACTGCCTGGAAACGCTGGAGGAGATCGCCGAACAGGCGGCCGAGAGCTTCCACCACAATGGCGGCGAGAAGTTCACCCATATCCCCTGCCTGAACGACAGCGCCGAAGGCATGGCCGTGCTCGAGCACGTCGTG
>NZ_JAKUMO010000069.1:0-504 GCF_037026475.1 Ensifer sp. MJa1
GCCATCTTCGAGAACACCGCGCCGAAATCCACCTGGCCGTCACCAAGCGAGCGGAACCGCCCTGCCCGGTTCACCCAGCCCTGGTAGCCGCCATAGACGCCCTGGCGCCCGGTCGGGTTGAACTCCGCATCCTTGACGTGGAACATCCGGATGCGGTCCTTGTAGATGTCGATGTTGTCGAGGTAGTCGAGGCACTGCAGCACGTAGTGCGACGGGTCGTAGAGCATGCAGGCGCGGGCATGGTTGCCGGTGCGCTCCAGGAACATCTCGTAAGTGATGCCGTCGTGCAGGTCTTCACCCGGATGGATCTCGTAGCAGATGTCGACACCGTTCTCCTCGGCATGGTCGAGGATCGGCTTCCAGCGCTTCGCCAGTTCGTCGAAGGCGGTCTCGACAAGGCCGGCCGGGCGCTGCGGCCAGGGATAGACGAAGGGCCAGGCAAGCGCGCCGGAGAAGCTCGCCATCGCATTCAGCCCGAGGTTCTTCGAGGCGGTCAGTGCCAGC
>NZ_JAKUMO010000006.1:0-307214 GCF_037026475.1 Ensifer sp. MJa1
GCCGGTCAGAACAAAACCGAACCCAAGGAAAGCCGCCAACTCAAGGCGTTCTGCCCCTTGCGTTCTTTCATTGGAGAAAGCCATGATCCGCATCGATGACAGGCTCTACGACGAGGCCTATTTCAACGAACAATCGGCACGGCTGGCCGCGGAGATCGGCCTTGGTGATCGCGACACCGGCCGCTACGCGGTGTGCTTTTCGGAGACGGTCGATTGGCTATCGCTGTTCTTCGCCATCCGCAACGCGGGCGCAAGTGTGCTGCCGATCCATCCGGGAACGCCCTATCCGGCGGCCCGCAAGCTGGCGCTCGGCGCCGGCTGCGATCGCCTGTTTTACAACAGCCTGACGGCGGAGGTGCTTGAGGTACCCGAGGCACCCTCGACTGAGGGAACGCTGCTGCAGATGAGTTCCGGCACGACAGGCGCGCCGAAATGCATTGCACGCAGCTGGCAAGCGATCGACGTCGAAATCGAGAGCTATGTCGCCACCTTCCGTGCGCCGGAGGAGATGACACCGGTCATTGCCTGCCCGACCACCCATTCCTACGGCCTGATCTGCGGCATCCTGGTGGCGCTGAAGCGGGGCCAGACACCGGTTATCGTCAACACCGCCAATCCGAAATACCTGCAGAAGGTGTTGCGTGAGACCGAGCGGCCGCTGCTCTATTCCTCCCCGGCGATCCTGCACACGCTGGCGCGGCTTCTGCCTCAAGGCGAACAGATCCACGCGACAATGACCTCCGGCACGCTGTTGCCCGACCCGTGGTTTGCCGATATCCGCGCCAAGAGCCGGTACATGTTCCAGCAATATGGTTGCTCTGAATCCGGCTGCATCGCCATCAACCCGAATGTCACTGCCGCTGGCGACATGGGTTTCGTCTTGCCGCATCTGATCGCCGCGACCGGCAGCAGCGCCGAGGATGCCGGCGAGATCGTCGTCACCAATGCTGCGGGCGCCGCCATCCAAACGCGGGACCTCGGCTATCGCCGTGCCGACGGCATGCTGGTTTTCGTCTCGCGCATGGATGACATGATCAATGTCTCCGGCCTCAACGTCTATCCGAAGGACGTAGAGGACGCGGCCATGGCGATGCCTGCCATCACCGATGCGGTTGCCTTCCGCAAGTCCGACCGGTTTGCGGGCGAGCGCGTCGCTCTCCTCTTCAGTGCCGAGGCGCCGGTGGCGCCGCAGGCGGTGCGCGAATGGTTGAGCCGTCATCTCGCCGGCCACCAGCTGCCGATGGAAATCCTGCAGGTCGACGCCGTGCCCCGTCAGGCCAACGGCAAGATCAGCCGCCGCGACGTCGCGGCTCGTCACGTGGCCGGCGAATTCAACAAGCCGATCGTAGGAGCCGCATCATGACGGAAAACGAAATCTTCTCAGCGATTAAGACCGTTCTCGTCGAAAAGATGGCGCATGGACACACGGAGGGCCTCGGCCTTGATGCCCGTCTCAACGAGGATCTCTATCTCGATTCCGTTTTGATCCTCGAGATCTTCCTTAACCTGGAGCTCGAATACGGGCTTTCGGTGCCGGAAGAGGCGATCGCCAAACAGGACGTCGAGACCGTTGCCGATCTCGTCGCGCTCTACCAGCCCAAGCCGACGGCTGCCATCGTACCGGCTTTCCCGCTGACCGGTGGCAGCAGCGACGAGGGCGTGCACGGCGAAGCCTATTACGACATCAAGGTCCATTGCTTCGTTAGCTGCGTCTCGGATGGCCTGAAACGCCGGGGTCTGGACCAGCGGCCGTTCTATTTCGGTGTCTGGGATGCGAAGTTCGCGATCAGCGACCAGTTCGAGCTGCTCTACCATGCGCCCGATATCACGCAGGAGTTCTTCCGCAGCTGGTTCGAACGGCTCTACGGCGTCTCCGTCGTCGAGTGGTACGACCCCGAACGGACGAAGCGCGACAATCTCGATGTCCTGCTCGAACTGCTCAAGTCCCGCAGCGACACCGGCTCCGTCATGGTCATGCTCGACATGTTCCACCTGCCGGAGCGCGAGAACAAGTTCAACCAGAACCCGTTCCCGCACTATCTGATGCTGCAGGAAACGGCCGACCCCGGAACCTGGTTCGTGCACGATCCCGACTATCGCTGGGAAGGTGATATCGCCAGGGACAAGGTCATCCACGCCATCATGCAGCCGACGGTCGGCGGCGGCTACGTCTTTGACAATGCCGAGGCGCGCGCCCCCTTTGCCGAGGATCTGAAGGCCTATTTCGAGGCCTGCTTCGTCAGGGACAGAAATCCGCTTGTCGATGCCGTCCGTGCAATCGTTGCTGCGCATCTTGAAGAGAAGGACGGCCTTGCGCTTGCCGATCTTAGCGCCGCTATCCGCGAACTGCCGGTCATCACCATCCGGAAATACGCCTATGAACACGGCTTCGCTTTCTATTGGCGGGCGTTGAAGCTGCCGGCAGCGGAGTTCGAAGTCTGGTGCGGGGAAATCGAAGCGCTGGTCCAGGCGCTGAAGACCCTGCACTACGCCGTGATGAAGCTCGCACAGACGGGTGATCGCCTTTTGGCCCACACGGTGTTCGAACGCCTCGACGAGGCGGACCGGCTGGAAACCAAGCTGAAGGCGAAGCTCGCCGAGGTCTTCGATCTCTGGTGCGCGCGCACCGGTCTTGAGGAAACGTTCCCCTTGAAGAGAGTTGCACGATGAGAGTTTCGCTCTGCACGATCACCTTCCGGCATCACCTCATTTCGCTCGACGAGATCGCCGCCTGGGCTGAGGCCAACGATTTCCAGGGCATCGAGCTCTGGGGCGCACATGCACGCAACTTGGCGCCGCGGTCGGATCGCAATGCCGAATGGCTCGACGGTTACGGCCTGTCGGTGCCGATGATCAGCGACTACCTGCCGCTCGATGGCGAGGTGGAGACGTTGCGACACAAGACGGTGGAGCTTTGCCGGCTTGCGCGCCGATGGCGGACCCGCAAGATCCGCACTTTTGCCGGAAGTGCGGGCAGCCTCGACGTAGATGCGGACGAACGCCAGCGCATCGTCGATCGGCTGAAGGAGATCTGCACGATTACCGCCAGCTACGGCATTCACCTGCTTGCGGAGACGCATCCGAAGACGCTCGCCGATACCGCCGCCTCGACCACCCGGCTGATCGAGGAGGTCGACCACCCCTATTTCGGGATCAACTTCGATACGCTGCACGTCTGGGAAGGCGGCGACGATCCGGTCGCGGTTCACCGGGCGATGAAGCCGCACATTCGACACTACCATCTCAAGAATATCCGCGACCGAGCCGACCTCACGGTCTTCGAGCCGGCCAACGTCTACGCCGCCGCCGGCAGCAGGCGCGGCATGACGCCGCTGTTCGAAGGCAGCGTCGACTACGACCGCTTCCTTGCGGAAATCGCCGGCGATCCGCAGGCTGACGCGTCGCTCGAATGGTTCGGCAACGATTGCGTGGAAACCTTGCGCCGTGACCGCAAGCAGGTCCGCCAGGTGATCGAAGGAACCGAACCCACCCGCCGGGCCGCTAACCTCTAGGCTGGTGTCGAACGCGCTGCCCCATGCGCATCGCCGCATGGGGCAATCCGTTTGAGCGCTATTTCGGCTGCAATCTGTAGATCTCGGTCTCTTCGGTTCGCCCGGCAAGGCAATGTTTGCCGAGCTGGACGAGATCGGAGCGATCCCCGACCACAAGCTCGAAAGTCTCGCCGCTCAAAAGGATCATCACCTCTTCTCCGGGCGCGACGGATTTGCCGAGCTGCTCCAGCCGGTTGCAGGCGTTCACGGTGTCGCCGACAATCGTATAGGCCGACCGCCCGGTCATGCCGATGTTACCGGCGACGACCGGCCCGGAATGGATGCCGATGCGCACCCGGAGGGGCGGAAGGCCCTGCCGGCGTCGCGCGGCGTTGTCGTCGGCAACCGCCTGAGATATCGCGCGTGCAGCGCGGATGGCGCGATCGGCGTGGTCCTTCTGCGCGTCGGGTGCGCCCCAGAAGGCCATGACACAATCACCGATGAACTTGTCGATTGTTCCGCCTTCGGCCTGGATGCAGTTGCCGAGCAGGTCGAAATGGCTGTTGAGAAGCGCTGCGACGTCGCCGGCACTGGTCTTTTCGGCCGTTCTGGTGAAATCGACAACATCCGTGAACATGATGGTGACGACCCGTTGGGTCGATGCCAGGTCTTCGCTGGCGATCAGGTGGCGCACGAGCTTCTTCGGCACATAGGTTTCGAGCCAGCGCAGTCCGGTCAGCATGGTGTTGTAGGCCCGGGCCTGCTCGTCGAGTTCGGTAAACAGGCTGCCGGGCAAAGGCTGGAGCGCAGCAAAATCGAGCCTGCCGACGGCGCGGACTTCGCGCGCCATGCTTGCGACCGGCCGGACGATCATGCGACTGACGATCAGCGCGATGACGATGGCGGCGACGAGCACCGCGAGACCGGCAATGCCGGCGCGGATGAGATCCGAGATCGGCTCTTCCAGCATTTCGATCGGAACTTCGACACCGACGGTGAGAGGGGCTGGCGCGTAGCCGCCGAGCTTGCGAGTGAGAATGACGCGACCGGCGTTTTCGAGCTGGACGACACGCACTTCAAGCGCCGAATCGTCGACAGTTTCCGGTTTTTCTTCCCACAGCTTGGCGAGGAACGGGTCGCCAAGCTCGCTCAGTTGCGGCAGCCGGTGCTCGGCCGACAAAAGCGGATGACCCGCTGCCATCAGCGGGTGGGCGAGCACCTGGTTGTGGCCGTAGAGGACGAAGGGTGTCGTGCCGGGATTGGAAACGGCGATTTCGCGCAGATATTCCGAGATCGCATCGACCGTGATCGTAGCGCGGAACACACCTGCAAATTCGCCGTCCACCGTTGCCGGTTGCCTGAGGTTTGCCACCGAGGTGCGGATGGCCGGGTCGGGCACGAAATAGACCGGCCCCCAATGGGCTTGCCCGCTGCGGCGCGCTTCCTCGATCTCCGAGCGCTCGTCGTCGGTCTGGACGGTCTCCGCGAAGGAAAAGACGCCCTTCTTCCCCTGGGTCACGCCGAAGACCTCGCCCTTGGGGGTGACGAAGGAGAGCACCCGAACCTGCGGCGTTGCCGCGAGGGCTCCCGACATCACACGCTCCAGCGCCAGCGGATCGGCCGGATCGAGGCGTCCGGCGGCCACTTCACGCGCAAGATAGGCGAGCTGGTCCTCAACCGGCGTGAAACGGCTGCCGATCCGCGTCTGGACCGCGTCCAGTCCGAGACGGGCCGTCTTGGCCAGGAGATCGCGCGTCGTTCCCGCCGACATGTACCAGACGACGGAGAGGATGACGGCGGCGGTCAATGCCACAAGCCCGGCCATCACGATGGCGAGTGTCCGCGACAGGCGTATGGTTCGGTTCTTTGTGCCGGCCTCAGCCGTCTTGGTTATCTGCAAAAACATGCCTCAGGTTGCTGCGATTTCGCGCATTGGGCGGGAGAACCGCAAGGAATGCACCGTCTTCTAGCCTTTTGGGGCTTTTTTCCAACCACGAGCCGCGGTTTTCGGGTCTGCGTCAATCTGCCTCTTGCAGCCGCTTGCTGATCGGGGCGAATTCCGGCGTCGCCTTGCGCGGCGTCGTGTCGCGCTCGTTGGCCTCCATCTGCTGCCAGTATTTCCACCCGACCTTCTTCGATCCGAGCTCGTAGTCCATTCCGTCCCAGGCATCTTCGCGGAAGCTGTAGAACGCCCAGTGCAGGTCATCCTTGTCGAGTGCGGTGAGCACGTCCTCAAGATAGGTCTTGCAGCCGGACCAGAGGCGCATGCAGCCGAACTCACCGGCGACGAGGCGGTTGGGCGGCACGCCCTTGTCCTTAGCCCATTGCACCGGCGCTGAGAGATAGCTTTCGACCCGCGCCCTGTCCCAGGTCTCCTCGCCTTCGCCGAAGGGCACCTTGCCGGGATAGGCGTAGGGCTTGTCGCGTTTCATGTTGGGCGCGCTTGTCGCCGCATAGGGCTCGTACATGTGGAAGCTGTAGAGCACCTTCTGGTCGGCAAGGCCCGACGGCCAATAGGAAAAGGCATCGGCGGCCGCATACCAGCCGGCATCCGCCATGATGGGGGTTGCCGGATCGACCTCGCGAATGGCGGCAATAACGGTTTCGTAGAACGCCTTGAGGTCAGAAGCGCTGCCTGTCTTCGTTTCGTACCAGGCCCGCATCGTTGCCGGATCGGCGTGTTCGGCAAGGCCGTTGTTCTTCTCAGGCGCGGGCTCGTTGACGATGTTGTAGGCGGCGACTGCGGGATGATCCTTCAGTTCACGCGCGAGGTCCCGCCAGAAGCTGGCGGCCTGGCCCCACCAAACCTTGTCGCGCCAGAGCCGTCCGTCGAACTTGTTGCCGTTGTTCTGGGCCCAGCGCATGCCGGGCAGCGACAGCGGCGCGATCACGACCTTGAGACCCGCCTTGTCCGCCCGGTCGAGTGTTGCCTTGAGGGTCTTCAGATCGGCTGCGGGAATGCCTTCGTATTGGTCGGCGTCGCCGATCAGATAATCGCGCTTGGCCGGCTTCCACTTGTCGTAGGAGAGGCGCACCCAGGTCGCGCCGTATCCGGCAAGCGCCTCGAAATAGGCCTCGTCCGGCGGCAGCCGGTTGAAACTGTTGCCGCCATGCTGCGGTGTGTCCCAGAAGGTAATCAGATCGGCGGCCGTGGCCGGGCCGGCGAGGCTTAAGGCGAGAAAGGTGGAGGCAATCAGACGCATACGATCAGGTCCTTCGGGCACTGGTTAGGCGCGCTAACCTACTGGCGCAACGTCTCGCCGATGTTCCCGAGGGAACAATCGCCGATTTTTACCGGATCGGGAGCCCGCCTTGTCCCGTTCGCAATGCTTCAGGATCCCGTGCTTCTGACGAAGTCGACGAAGGCGCGCAGTGCTGCCGGCATCTGCCGGCGGCTCGGATAGTAGAGATAGAGGCCGCTGTAGTAGGGACACCAGTCCTCAAGCACCCGGACAAGCTTTCCCTCATTGATCAGCTGCCGCACCTGTTCCTCGAAGGTGAAAGCCACGCCGGCGCCGAGAAGCGCGGCTTCAACCATCATGTCCTGATCATCGACGATCAGTGCACTGTTCATCTCGACATGCAGTTCCACGCCGCCGCGCTCGAACTCCCAGGCATAGAGCCGGCCGCTGCCGAAGCGCAGCCCGACGGAAGGAAGCGCCTTCAGATGCTCAGGCGTCGTGGGCTTGGGATGGCGCTCGAAGTACGAAGGCGTTGCCACGATCGCGGTGCGTTGGCGCGGCCCGATCGGAATGGCGATCATGTCCTGCGCGATGACCTCGCCAAACCGCACGCCGGCATCGAAGCCTTCAGACACCATGTCGACGAGATCATTGTCGACGACGATCTCGATGCTGATCTTCGGGTGCTTCTCCAGAAAACGTGCGGCCAGAGGCAACAGCACCATCTTCGCGGAAGCCCGCGCCGCGTTGAATTTCAGCCGCCCTGCCGGCGTTCCCCGGAAGTTGTTGAGGTCGTCGAGCGCGTCTTCGATATCGCGAAAGGCCGGCGCGACGCGGGCAAGCAGCAGTTCACCGGCTTCCGTCAGCGCAACACTGCGCGTCGTGCGGTTGAAGAGCCTGAGGTCAAGGCGTTCCTCCAGCGCCTTCAGTGCGTGGCTGAGCGCCGATGGCGTGCAGCCGAGTTCATCGGCGGCGCGGCGGAAGCTGCGGTGGCGGGCAAGCGCCAGGAAGGAGGAGAGGTCGGATGGCGATACGGTTCTCATTGTTGAATGGTATTCATCAACTCAAGGAGAATCCAGTCGATTATCTCATCGGACGATGCGGGGTAGAACCTTCTCAGCCGCTGATGAAGGAGCGGAGAAACCAGACAGGAGGTTCACATGCATACATGGTTCGTTACCGGGGCATCCCGTGGATTTGGTGCCCTCATCGTTGAAAAGGCGCTTGCCAAGGGCGATCAGGTGGTCGCGACGGCGCGCAATCCGAAGGCGGTCGTTGATCGTTTCGGTGAACAGCCCAACCTGCTCGCCGTCGCGCTCGATGTGACGGACGAAGCGCAGGCCCATCAGGCCGTCGGCGAGGCCATTGCCCGGTTCGGGCGCGTCGATATCCTCGTCAACAATGCCGGCTATGGCCTGCTCGGAGCGGTCGAAGAGGCAAGCGGCGCCGAGATCGAAGCGCTCTACCGCACCAACGTCTTCGGCCTGCTCGCCGTCACCCGCGCGGTGCTGCCGCATATGCGCCGCCAACGCTCCGGACGGATCCTGAACTTTTCTTCGATCGGCGGCTACCGCAGCGGTCCCGGCTTCGGCGTCTACTGCTCGACGAAGTTCGCGGTCGAAGGCTTGACCGAGGCGCTTGCGGCCGAGCTCGCTCCGCTCGGGATCCATGCCACCGCGATCGAACCCGGCTACTTCCGCACCGACTTTCTCGACTCGACCTCGCTCGGCGTCAGCCCGATCGAGATTGACGATTACGCCGAAACGGCCGGGGTGGTTCGCAGCAAGGCGAAGGAAATCAGCCACAACCAGCCGGGCAACCCCGACAGTCTGGCAGAAGTGCTGATCGCGTTCGTTGACGCAGAAAATCCGCCGGTCCGGTTGCCGCTCGGCAGCGACACGGTCGCAGCGATCGAGGCCAAGCACGCCGAGGATGCTGAACTCCTGACAAAATGGCGCGCCGTATCGGTTTCGACTGATTTCTGACCGGACGCATGAGTGTGGCGGAGCGGCCCCGAGCCGCTCCACCGAAAACTCAGATACCCGCAACGCCGCCGCTCCCGCACGTTTGAAGGCAGACCAAGACTTTTCAAGAGGAAGGAGACGAAAATGACGAACTTTGGAACGTTTCTTGCGACCGCCGCGCTCACCTTATCACTTGCAACCATGGTGCCGCCGGCGCAAGCAGAAACCACCCCGGACGAGGCTGGCAACAAGGCCGCCGTCGAACGCGCCTTCGATGCCTGGGCGGCCGGGACGGGCGGACCCTACGATCTGCTCGCCGATGATGCGAACTGGACCATTACCGGAAACTCCGCCGCGTCGAAGACCTATCCCAGCCGCGAAGCCTTCATGCGCGAGGTCATCCGGCCCTTCAATGCGCGCATGAGCACCGGCCTGAAGCCGAAGATCCGCAACATCTATGCGGAGGGCGCGACCGTAGTCGTCTTCTTCGATGCGAGCGGCATCGCGCGGGACGGCATACCCTATGCCAACACCTATGCCTGGTTCCTCGATCTGAAGGAGGGCAAAGTCACCAAGGCGTCCGCCTTCTTCGACAGCATCGCCTTCAACGATCTGTGGAGCCGCGTTCAGCCCGCCCGCTAGTCGACCGGGCGTTGTGCTGGCCTAGCGATTGTTCCGTACCTGCTTCCTAGCACACGCACATGGAAAGGCCCCGCCGCCAGGCGGGGCCTTTCCATGTGACTGCGATCTATAATGAACCGCCTCCAGCGGTTGCCTCAGCGGCTTGGGCGCCATGCGGTTCGGCCGCGACCACTGCTCCCATTACAGGTCGCTGCAACGGTCCGTCAGCTGTTTCGACCGTTCGATGCCAGCCGCAACCCGGCGGCACGCCCGCCGCTTGGCACCACGACGATCTGCTTGACCTTGCCCTGCTTGAAGGCGGTGAGGAAACGCGGATAGTCTGCAAAGGCGACGCAGCCATGGGATTCCGCGCGCTTGCCGCGCAAAAGGTAGCTATGGGTCAGGAACCCGTCACGGCCGTGCTTGTTCTTGCCGTCGACCGGCAGCATGCGGATCGCCTCGACCCCATGGAAGCGCGTTTCGCGCATCCTGAGATTGTAGGTGTGTGGCGGGGTTGGCCCGGTCATCTTCACATTCACATAGCGGGGGTTGTCCGCCATCTTGCCGATACCGGAATGGGCCTCGAGCACGCTGCCGTCGGGCATATAGACCTTGGCGGCGGTGATGTCGTAGACGGCGACGCCATTGCCTGCCTTGGCTCCACCACCAAACACGTTGCGCAGGGCCTGCCCGAAGCCGGTGCCGGAGCTGTTCTCCGTCGGGTCCGGTCGCGCATAAGCGAGCTTCTGCTGTTTCGGCACTTCGCGTTCGGCCGGCTTCTGGGTCTCGCCGTCCTTCGTCGCCGCGGCCTCTTGCGGCTGGCCGAGGTTGGGCTTTTCCGTTTCTCCAGCCACAGGTTTCTTCGCCTGTTCACCGGCTGGCCGGGACTGCGGCAGCGGTCCGGCGGACGGGGTGTCCTCGTAGTCAGGCAGGGCGGCAGTGTCGTCGTCCGCGTCCACGTCCGGATCCGGTGATACTGCGACTTCGTCCTCGTCCGGCGCGGTCATCACCGCCGAAAACGCGGCGCCGGTCGCACCGCTCTGTGCGGGTGTGGCATAGGCGAGCACGGTCGCGGGCTTGTCGGCCGAGACGGCCGGCAGCGGCCCGAACCGTTCGGGGGCGGGCATCTCGATCTTCGCCGACAGGCCATGCGTTACGGCGGGGGTGGAGCGTTCAGCATTGCCGGCCAGCGTCTGCGGTGCCAGCAGGGTCTTCGTCACGCCAGCCTCGATGTGTTCCGTCTTGGCGGACGGCACGGCATTGCCAGCAACTTCGACGCTGCGGGCGGTTTTCGCATAGACGGGCGCGAGGCTTGCAAGTTCGACGGGCTTCGCCGTGGCGGCGATCAGCTTCGACGCCTGGCTGACGCGCGCGTGCTTCTCCCACGCACGATCCTTTACCCTGTCGGCCAGATGGAGCTGCGGCTTCGGCAGCAACAGGCCCGAGCCATGGGCGGAACTGCCCATCGCAACCATACCAACCAGCGACCATGCGGCCGCACCGACAAGGGCGGTGCCGCAGCAAGTAATCAGCAATGGACGCAACAGACGGTGCAAAGACTGTGAACGAACGATCTTACTCAACGATGATTTCAAGCCAACAGATCACACAGGTGCCCTCCGGCCGGCGAGCGACCGCCTCTGCGCGACTTCTGGATTGTCCCCTTCTTGACGACGGATTGAGAAAGGATGGACAAGTATGGTTAAATTTTGCTTTCCACCGGCGGAAATAGATCGAAATGCGCTTTTTTTGCCTCGATCTGGCCCCGATCGGGACCGCTGGATGAGCGGCGCGAACCGTCAGCCCACTTTGGGTTGTCTCCGGTCTGCCGCCGACCGTCCTCGAAGAGGTGCTCGCGCGCCCGCCGAAATCGACATTTTTCGGCGAGCGCCCGGCGATCCAAATGTGCATCCGAGTTCAGTTCAGCAGGCGGACCAGGGCAAGCGCGACCCCCGGGGATATCGTCACGATGCAGAGCCTGATCAGGTCGGCAATCACGAAGGGCATCACGCCCCGATAGGTCTGGACGATCGGGACGTCGGCGGCCAGCTTGTTGATGATGAAGACGTTGAGCCCGATCGGTGGGGCGGAGAGGCCGATACCGACGACGATGAGCACGAGAATGCCGAACCAGATAGCGACATCGTCCGTCGGCATTCCGAGATCAAGCGTCAGCACGATCGGGATGAAGACCGGAAGGGTTAGCAGGATCATCGCCAGTTCATCCATGACGGCACCGAGCACGAGATAGATGATAAGCATGCCGCAGATGATGGCATAGGGCGGAAGGCCCGATTGTCCGATCATCGAAGCGAGCGTTGTCGGCATCTGGGTCAGCGCCAGAAACGCGCCAAAAACCTCTGCGCCCAGCAGGATCAAAAAGATCATGCCGCTGGTTTCGGCCGTCTGCAGCAAGGCATTTTTTAGGGCTGTGAAGCTCAGCGTTCTTTGCAGGAGGCCGATCGCCAGTGTTACGGCAGCACCGACCGCAGCGCCTTCTGTCGGCGTGAACACCTCGCCGTAGATCCCGCCGACAACCGTGACCGCAACGGCCGCGGCTGGAACGACAGCGAAATCTGCGGCGAGCAGTAGCAAGCCGAAGACAGACAACAGCGCCACGCCGACGGTCCCGAGCGAGCCAAGCAGCCAAGCGGCGATGCTGCCAACGAGGATGGTCAGTCCGAGCGGCCTTGCCCAGACCGGGCGGGCTGCCTTTACGACGTCGGCCGCGGTGACTGGTGGTGCGAGGTCGGGGTTGCGGCGCACGACCACGGCGATTGCGATCAGATAGAAGGCGGCCGCGAGCAGACCCGGCACCAGGGCGGCCTGGAACAGCTTGGCGATGTTCTGCTCGGCCGTGATGGCGTAGATCACCAGGATGACCGATGGCGGAATGAGAATGCCGAGTGTGCCGCCTGCAGCGATCGTCGCGGTGCCAAGCCCGGCGTCGACCCGTGCCCGGCGCAGTTCCGGCAGTGCGGCGCGCCCGAACGTCGCGGTGGTCGCCACCGACGAACCGCAGATCGCTCCGAAGCCGGTGCAAGCGGCAATCACCGCCATCGGCATGCCGCCCCGGAACCGTCCGAGCCGCCGCTCTGCCACCCGGAACATGGTTGCGGCGATGCCCGATTGTTCGGCCAGCGCACCCATCAGGATGAAGAGCGGGATGACGGACAGCGTATAGCTTGCAAACTGGCTGTAGGTGTTGGTCTGCAAATAATAGATCAGGGCATGCGGCCCTGAGAGATAGGCATAGCCGGCAGCGCCGACCGCGAGCATGGCGAGCGCAATCGGCATCCGGATGGCGATCAGCGCCAACATGGCCGCAAAGCCGAGGCAGGCAATAGCAAAACCGCTCATCGGCTGGCTCCGATCTTGAAGACGGCAACGGACAGCCCGATGATCGCAGCGAGTGCGGCGAGGACTGCACAGATCAGGTAGACCGGCCAGATGGGCCAGGGCAGCTGGATAAGCGTCGTTCCGTATTGTCGCGCCTCCAGTCCACCGGTGAAGAGGCCCCAGGCAAAGAAGGCGAGGCAAGCGCCGAGAAGCAGGTCCCAGGTGCCGTCGATGACCCGCGTGACCCTTTTTGGAAGGGCAAGGGTGAACGTATCGACGGCAATATGTCCGCTGCGCGCCTGCGCATAGCCGAGAAAGGAGAAGGCCGCGACACCGACGGCGACCTCCACCATCTCGTAGTCTGCAGGCACCGGCCGGTTGAAAAGCCAGCGGCCGAAGACGCTGGCTGTCACCAATCCGGCCGCAAGGCACAGCAGCGTACCGCCGATCAGCGCAAGGCCGGCCGCAAGCCGCTCAATTTCACGGCGTCGCGGCACATCGGCCGCCTCTGCACCTGTTACGTCGTCCATCATCTTGGCCTCAAGTTCTTGAAGTGACCGATGGCGCCAAAGTCAGGCGCACGGGAGCGTCCGCTCCAAGTGGTACCACCAGAAGCGGAGGGATGCTCGAGTTGCGAAGCGTCCTCGTGCGTACATTCGAACGCACGGCACTCCGTGCAGGCGGTGCCGCTCAGGCGTTCGAGTATTTTTGAACAAGCGCCTTTGCTGCTTCAATCAATGCCTTGCCATCAATGTCCTTGGCCTTCATGTCTTCGATCCACTTGTCGTGCACGGGACTGGTCGCGGCCAACCATTTTGCCTTCTCGTCATCGCTGATCGCGCTGATCGTGCCTTTGCCGGAGGCCTCGATCGCCGCCCGCACTTCGGCGCCGACGCTGTCCCACATCTCGCCCGCCTTCCTGGCGAAGGCCATGCCGCTGTTGGCGTCCAGCACCGCCTTCAGGTCGGCTGGCAGCCCATCGTACTTGCCCTTGTTCATCGCCAGGAAGAAGGTGGCGGTGTAGAGCGTCGGTGAGCCCGGGATTTCGGTGTGGAACTTGGTAAGCTCGTTGACCTTGATCGAAGGCACGACTTCCCATGGGATGACGCAGCCATCGATCGAGCGCTGCGCCAGTGCTTCGGGCACCTGGGGCACCGGCATGCCGACCGGGGTCGCGCCCAGCGCGGCCAGGGCCTCACCGGCAAGGCGCGTCGGATTGCGAAGCTTCAGACCGGCCAGATCGGCGGCGGTCTTGATCTCCTTGTTGGTATGGATCAGGCCCTGGTCGTGCGCCCAGAAGCACAGGAGCTGGGTGCCGCCGGCTTCCTTCACAACGTGCGTCTGGCCATATTCCTGGCAGGCCTGGGCGTTGATGATGGCCTCTTTCGCCGCAATGAAAGGCAGCTCGAACACTTCGGTTGAGGGGAAACGACCCGGCGTGTTGCCGGGCAGGGTCCAGACGATGTCAACGACACCATTGGCCGCTTGATCGTAGAGCTGCGGCGGCTTGCCGCCGAGCTGCATGGCGGGAAAGATATCGACCTTGAGTGCGCCGTTGCTCTGCTCTTCGAGCGTTTTCGCCCAGGGCATCAGGAGCCGCTGGTGGACGTTGGACGCCGGCGGCAGGAAGTGGTGCAGCTTCAGCGTCACGACGCTCTGGGCGCGCGCAGCACCCGTTCCGAGTATCAACGGGGCCGCAAGCATTGCGCCGCCGGTCTTCATCAAGCTCCGTCTGCTCAGTATCATAGGTCCCTCCCAATTGACCCATTTCTCCCAAGGGGATCGAGCCGCGTCCGGTAAGCATTCGGATGCACCATCGCGGCCCTCTCCTCAGATGGCAGCGTCAATGCCGATCTCCTCGACCGCTTGTACCCTCCGTCCGTTCCCTTGAGGAACGCTCAATCCATTAACATGTTAAGTTTATTTTGAGCCGCCTGTCAAGCGACGCTCGCGCGATCAATCGGCGTCGATTGCCGTGTCGGACGCCAAACGGTTTTAAGCCGATGATGGCAGCTGAAACGCATCGTTGCTGCAAGCGCGGGGCTTGCGGGTAGGGACGTCTCCCAAGTGGCGATCGGCGCGGTGGCCTCCAAAAAAGTGCGGCTTTGCGGCGACCCTTCGATCACCGCAAAGCCGCTTGGAAGTGGCGCGTGGCGTCAGTCGGAGAGCGCGCCTGCCGCCTTTTCGATCAGGTCGGCTACAGCTGTCGGCTGCGACATGAACACCGCATGGCTCGCCTTGACCTCGACCGGCTCGCTGCCGGCACGCTTGGCCATCGTCCGCATCAAATCGGGATGGATGGCGCGGTCGTCGGTTGCGATCAGCGCCCAGCTCTTCTTGTCCTTCCAGGCGGGGGCGGTGATCTTCGTCTCGAAGGCGGCCTTGGCCGGGAACACCTGCGAATGTGCCATGAATCGGGCTTCTCCTTCAGGCACGTCGGCGGCGAAGTCTGCGGCATAGACCTTCGGGTCGAGATAGAGATATTCGTCCTTGGTGGCCGCTATGCCCTTGGTGGCTGGTGGCGTGCGGGCGGCGAGATCGAGCAGGGTCTCGCCTTGATCCGGCTGGAAGGCTGCGACATAGACGAGGCCTGCTACGTTGTCGGCAGTTCCCGCCTCGGTTACCACCATGCCGCCATAGCTGTGGCCGACGAGAACAGAGGGGCCATCCTGCAGATCGAGGATGCGTTTGGTCGCTGCGACGTCATCCCCAAGCGAGGTCATCGGCGGCTGGACGATGGTCACGTTGAAGCCTTTGGCGGTGAGCAGGTCGAAGACCTGACGCCAGCCAGAGCCGTCGGCAAGTGCCCCGTGCACGATCACGACGTTCTTGACCGGATCGGCAAGCGCCTGGCCGAGCGGGGCAGCCACCAATGCCAGGAGCGTGGCAGCCAGGATTCTTGTCTTTCGCATGTTATTCAGTCCTTGTTCTTCAGAGTGGAGTGGTTGTTCCCCTGAAAGGCGGCGTCTTCGTCCGGTGACGCTTCTGGTTTTGGAAGGCGCGTGCATCCGCTCGCCGCCGTGCCGGCGGCGCCGGGTGGTTCGTCTTCAATGGTTGAGGCAGTGATTGCGGGTCTACGGGAAGAGCAGAGCCTCTTGTCCTGCCGCAGTTCTCCGGCCGGCCGTCAGCGCCATTGCGGACGCCGCCAGCGCATTGCGGTCGATCCGGAAGTGCCGATAGAGATCGCCGATCGTGCCGGTCTGGCCGAAGTGCTCGACCCCGTGCGCAATCGTCCGGTGGCCGGCGACAGCGCCGAGCCAGGAGAGCGTCGCGGGATGTCCATCGAGCACCGTGACGATGGCGCAATGGCCGGGCAGCGGATCGAGCAGCCGCTCCGCATGGCTCCGGGCGCGTGGATTGCCGCGGGCGCGTTCGCGCTGCGCCGCCGTCCAGCCGGCGCTCAGCCGGTCGGCCGAGGTGACGGCGAGCACGCCGATGTCGCGGCGAACCTCGCCGATCGCCCCGGCGGCAGCGATTGCCTCGTCCGCAACTGCGCCCTGATAGGCAATGACGATATCGCAGTTCGGTCCCGGCTTTCTCAGCCAGTAGGCACCGTCGATTGCGCCCTGGCGGAAGTCATCGTCGATCCGCTTCAAGGGCTGCTCGAGCGGCTTGGTCGTGAGCCTGAGATAGACGGAGCCGCCGGTCTCGTCGCGCAGCCAGGTGCGTTCGTCCGGGTCATTGTCGCCGTCGCGCTGCATATAGTCGAAGGCCCATTCCATGATGACGGCAAGCTCGTCCGCGAAGGCCGGCTCGAAGGCCGCCAGCCCATCCTGGCTGATCCCGATCAGCGGCGTGCCGATCGATTGGTGCGCGCCGCCCTCCGGCGAAAGCGTCACGCCGGATGGCGTACCGACGATCATGAAGCGTGCATCCTGGTAGCAGGCATAGTTCAGCGCATCGAGGCCACGGCAGACGAACGGGTCATAGACTGTGCCGATCGGGATCAGCCTTCTTCCGAACAGCGAATGGCTGAGACCGGCAGCGCCCAAGAGCAGGAACAGGTTCATCTCGGCGATGCCAAGTTCGACATGTTGGCCTTCGGGCGTGAACTCCCATTTTGCCGTCGAGGCGATGCGATGTTCGATGAAAGCGTCGGCGAGCGGCTGGCGCGCGAAGAGCTTTCGCCGGTTTACCCAGGCGCCGAGACTGGTTGTGCCGGTCACATCGGGCGAGGTGGTGAGGATGCGTTCGGCGAGTGCGGATTTGCCCTTGGCGAGATCATCGAGGATCTTGCCGAACGCCATCTGCGTCGACACGTCGCGCTGGGTCTCAAACGCGATCGGCGGCACCTCGAGCCGGTGGTCGGCGTGGCGGCGCGTGCCTTCGGCAAAGAACGGGACCGCGGCGAGGAATGTCTTGAGCGCTTGACGATCCGCCACACCGGCGAACGGCTCCCATTCCTCGCCGGGCGCGACACCCATATGCGCCTGCCATTCGGCGAACTGGGTCGTCGTCATGAGGCCGCCGTGATTGTCCTTGTGGCCGGCAATCGGCGTGCTCCAGCCCTTGATCGTATAGGCGAGGAAGCAGGTGGGCCGGTCATGGTCGATCGCTGCGAAGGTTTCGGCCATCGTCTCGACGCAGTTGCCGCCGAGGTTTTCCATCAGCGCCGAAAGTTCGGCATCGCTGCGCCGATCGATGAGCGCCGAGACATCGCCCTGGTCGCCGAGATCATCATTGAGCCGCTTGCGCCAGACGGCACCGCCCATGAAGGTGAGTGCTGCATATTCCTGGTTGGAGCAGCGATCGATCCAGTCGCGCAGCTTGCTCCCGCCCGGTTCGGCAAAGGCGGCGCGCTGCAGCACGCCGTACTTGACCCGCACCACATCCCAGCCGAAGGCGTCGAAGACCTTTTCGACACGCTCGAACAGGCCCTCGCGGACGATGCCGTCGAGCGACTGCCGGTTATAGTCGATGATCCACCAGCAATTCCTGAGGTCGTTCTTCCAGCCTTCCTGCAGGGTCTCGTAGACATTGCCCTCGTCGAGCTCGGCGTTGCCGACGAGCGCGACCATGCGGCCGAGCTTGCCCTGGCCCCAGTCCTTGGCCCGGACGAAGTCCTGCACAATCGAGGCAAGCGCGGTGATGCCAACGCCGAGGCCGACCGAACCGGTCGAAAAATCGACGTCGTCGACATCCTTGGTCCGGCTCGGATAGCTCTGGGCGCCACCGAAGCCGCGGAAGTTCATGAGCTTTTCGCGCGTCTGCCGACCCATGAGGTACTGCATTGCATGGAACACAGGCGCCGCATGTGGCTTGACGGCGATGCGATCTTCCGGCCGGAGAGCCGAAAAATAGAGCGCCGTCATGATCGAGACGACCGAGGCGGAGCTTGCCTGGTGCCCGCCGATCTTGATGCCGTCGACCTTCGGCCGGATGTGATTGGCATGGTGGATCATCCAGTGGGAGAGCCAGAGCAGGCGTTTTTCGATGGTCTTGAGATGGTTCGTGTCGGTCATCGCCAGGTTCCGATGGAGAAGGACGAAAGGTGACAGGGGCGGACGGCGTTTCAGCCGTCCTTGTAGTAGTAGCTGTAGCCGTTGAGTGCCGGCGCGCCGCCGAGATGCGCGTAAAGAACGCGGGATCCCTCGGGGAAGAAGCCCTTGCGGGTGAGATCAATCATCCCCTGCATGGATTTGCCCTCATAGACGGGGTCGGTGATCATCGCCTCGGTGCGGGCCGCAAGCCGGATCGCCTCGTTGGTCTCTTGCGACGGTACGCCATAGGCAGGATAGGCGTAATCGGGATTGATGACGATCTCGTCTTCGCGGATGGCCCGCCCGAGGCGCACCAGTTCGGCGGTGGAATCGACGATCTTTCGGACTTGGGAGCGGGTCTGTTCAAGCGTGCCGGATGCGTCGATGCCGATCACCCGATCGGCGCGGTTTTGCGCGGCGAAGCCGACGATCATGCCGCCCTGCGTCGAGCCGGTGACGACGCAGACGACGATGTAATCGAAGGTAAAGCCGAGTTCCTTCTCCTGCGCTGCGACTTCTTCGGCAAATCCGACATAGCCGAGCGCACCGTATTTGTGCACCGAGGCGCCGGCCGGGATCGGGTAGGGCTTGCCACCGGCATCCTTCACCGACTGGATGGCATCCTCCCAGCTTTTGCGAATGCCGATGTCGAAGCCGTCGTCGACCAGCCGGCTGTCCGCCCCCATCAGCCGCGTCATCAGGATATTGCCGACGCGGTCGTAGACGGCGTCGTAGTGCGGCACCCATTTCTCCTGGATGACCACGCATTTCATGCCGATCTTCGCGGCGGTGGCAGCAACCATGCGCGTGTGGTTCGACTGCACGCCGCCAATTGAAACCAGCGTGTCGGCGCCGGACGCAATCGCGTCCGGCACGATGTATTCGAGCTTGCGGAGCTTGTTGCCGCCCATGGCGAGACCGGAATTGCAGTCGTCGCGCTTGGCGTAGATTTCGACCTTGCCGCCAAGTGCGGCCGTCAGCCGTGGCAGATGCTCGATCGGCGTCGGGCCGAAGGTGAGCGGGTAGCGTTCGAACTTTTCAAGCAGTGACATCGATCCAGGCCTCCATGTGAAAAATGTAGGCAAAGGATAGGTGAAGTCGTGTGAAAGGTGCTCTCTAATTTTCTCTTGCAATTTCATGCAGACAGATGAAATTGATAACGCTTGTCGTCTTTACTCAATTTTGGTGCCGATAAATGAAAGATTCTTCCGCAGAGGATTTTGACCGGATCGACCTTAAGATCCTGCGCGCCCTGCAATCCGAGGGGCGGCTCACGAATGCGGACCTCGCCGAGCGTGTGAACGTCAGCGCGGCCACCTGCCACAGGCGGACGCAAAGGCTGTTCGAGGAGGGTTACATCACCGGTGTTCGGGCCGAAGTCGCTCCCGCCGCCGTTGGTCTTGGTGCGCTGGTGATGGTCGGCGTCGTGCTCGATCGCTCGACGCCTGAAAGCTTTGCGGCCTTCGAGGGCGCGGTGATGGACATGAAGGAAGTACTCGACTGCAACCTTGTCGCCGGCGACTTCGACTATCTCCTGAAGATCCGCGTCCGCGATATGGCGGACTTCAACAAACTGCACGGCCAGAAGCTGATCGCGCTGCCGGGCGTGCGGCAGACCCGGACATTTTTCGTGATGAAGGAGGTCAAGGAGAACGCGCGACTGCCGTTTTGACGGACAAGCGATCGGCGGTCCTGTGACTGCCGCGAAGACGAGCGTCAACCACCTGCACCGCCTCACAGCAATTGACATGAGTCAATGCGAGGGGCCGGCCCCTGCTGTCTGTTCGGGCAACTCGGAGAGGCGAGGCATTGCCACGTATCGCCTATTCCCGGTTGTGTTTGAGTGGCCGCGGGCTATTGTCGTAACGTGCATTTAAAGGTGGGACGCTGAAATGGAAAAAGCTCGGAAGAATTGGCTTGCGGTCGGTCTTCTCGTTCTTGCTCTGGCGGGCGGCTACTACGCCTGGCGCAACCTGGATCGCAACGCGCTCCCGGCCGGTATCGCCAGCGGAAACGGGCGCATTGAGGCCGTCGAGATCGACATCTCGACCAAGACACCGGGCAGGATCAAGGAGATCCTGGTGGACGAGGGCGATTTCGTCACCGCTGGCCAGGTGCTTGCCCAGATGGATACGGTGCAACTGGAGGCCCACAAGCGGCAGGCCGTAGCGCAGCAGCAGCGCGCCATCATCGGCGTCGAGGCGGCAAAAAATCTGGTGACGCAGCGCGAAGCGGAAAAGGCCGCAGCCGAGGCCGTGCTGGCACAGCGGCGAGCACAGCTGGATGCTGCCGAGCGGCGTCTCGCCCGCTCCGAACAGCTCGTCAGGACAAGCACGGTTTCGCAGCAGGTGCTTGACGATGACCGGGCGACCGCCGAGGGCGCTCGAGCCGCAGCCAGTGCCGCCGAAGCGTCGCTGGCCGCATCGAAGGCTGCAATCAATGCGGCGAAGTCCCAGGTCGTCGATGCCGAGGCCTCGGTCGAAGCGGCCAAGGCATCGGTCGAGAGCATTGTCGCCGATATCAACGACAGCACGCTGGTATCGCCGCGCGACGGCCGCATCCAATACCGTGTTGTGCAGCCCGGTGAAGTGCTGGCTGCCGGTGGGCGGGTGCTTAACCTCGTCGATCTCGGCGACGTCTACATGACATTCTTTCTGCCGACCGATCAGGCTGGCCGCCTGTCGATCGGCAGCGAGGTCCGGCTGGTGATGGATGCCGCGCCGCAATACATCATTCCCGCCAAGGTCTCCTATGTCGCCGATGTCGCGCAGTTCACGCCGAAGACGGTCGAGACGGCCGAAGAGCGGCAGAAGCTGACCTTCCGCATCAAGGCGCAGATCCCGAAGGAACTCCTGAAGAAGTATATCCGCATGGTGAAAACGGGTCTTCCGGGTGTCGCCTACGTCAAGGTTGATCCGAATGCGGAGTGGCCGTCGAGCCAGACCGGCACGCTGGTGCAGTGATGACGGATCCTGACCGGGCCGGCCTGCCGCCGGCGGAGCCCGTGATACGCCTGAACGCCGTCACGCTTTCCTATGGCAAGACGAAGGCGCTGGATGGCGTGACCCTCGACATGCCCTCCGGCTGCATGGCGGGGCTGATCGGGCCGGACGGTGTCGGTAAATCGAGCCTGCTTTCGCTTGTCGCCGGTGCCCGCGCCGTGCAGGCGGGACGGGTCGAGGTGCTTGGCGGCGACATCGCCGATGCCGGCCACCGGCGCCGGACCTGCCCGCGCATTGCCTATATGCCGCAGGGTCTCGGCAAGAACCTCTACCCGACGCTTTCGGTTTTCGAGAATGTCGACTTCTTCGGGCGCCTTTTCGGCCACGATCGCGCGGAGCGCGAGAGGCGGATCGCCAGCCTGCTCGAAAGCACGGGCCTGGCCCCCTTCGCCGAACGCCCCGCAGGTAAGCTTTCCGGCGGTATGAAGCAGAAGCTCGGCCTTTGCTGCGCCCTGATCCATGATCCCGATCTCCTGATCCTCGATGAGCCGACGACGGGCGTCGATCCCCTGTCGCGACGGCAGTTCTGGGAGTTGATCGACGAGATCCGTAAGGATCGGCCTGGCATGAGCGTCATTGTCGCCACCGCCTACATGGAAGAGGCGGCCCGTTTCGACTGGCTGGTCGCCATGGACGCAGGCAAGGTGTTGGCAACCGGCACGCCTGGCGAGTTGCTCGAGAAGACCGGCGTCGACACGCTCGATGCTGCCTTCATAGTCTTGCTTCCGGAAGAATTACGGCGCGACCACCATGACGTGGTCATCCCGCTGCGCGCCGAAGGTGCCGGCGACGATGTCGCCATCGAGGCGAACAACCTCACCATGCGCTTCGGTGATTTCGTCGCCGTCGACAATGTCAGTTTCCGCATCGGTCGCGGCGAAATCTTCGGCTTCCTCGGCTCCAACGGCTGCGGCAAGACGACGACGATGAAGATGCTGACCGGACTGCTGGCCGCGAGCGAAGGCACGGCGAAGCTCTTCGGACGTGAGGTCGACCCGCGCGACATGGAGGTGCGCCACCGCGTCGGCTACATGTCGCAGGCCTTCTCGCTCTATACCGAACTTACGGTTCTGCAGAACCTGGAACTGCACGCCAAACTGTTCGGCATGGCGGCCGACAGGATCCCTGTGCGCATCCAGGAACTGGCGAAGCGTTTCGACTTGGCAGGGGTGATGGATGCCTTGCCGGACGCGCTGCCGCTCGGCGTTCGCCAGCGGCTTTCGCTCGCAGTCGCCCTCATCCACTCGCCCGACATCCTCATCCTCGACGAACCGACATCAGGTGTCGACCCGGTGGCGCGTGACAGTTTCTGGCAGATCCTCGTCGATCTCTCGCGCAACGATCAGGTGACGATCTTCATCTCCACCCATTTCATGAACGAGGCGATGCGCTGCGATCGCATATCGCTGATGCATGCCGGCAAGGTGCTCGTCAGTGACACGCCCGCCGGCATCATCGAGAGCCGCAAGGCATCGACGCTCGAGGAGGCGTTCATCGCCTATCTCGAAGAGGCGATTGCCGGGGCCAAACAGGCGGCTCCCGCGGTCGTGCGGGCAAGGGCTGCGTTGGAACTCGCAACCGCGGAGGCCGGCAAGCGCGCACCTGAGACCACCAAACGGCCTTCCGCCGCATCCGGTGTCTTCGATGTCGGACGCATGTTCAGCTACACCCGCCGGGAGGCGCTGGAACTGGTGCGCGATCCCATTCGGGCGACGCTCGCCACCATCGGCACGGTCATCCTGATGTTCGTCATCGGCTACGGCATCAACATGGACGTCGAGGACCTGACCTTTGCGGTGCTCGACCACGACCAGACGACCACCAGCCGGGACTACATTCTGGAGATTGCCGGTTCGCGCTACTTCATCGAGAAGGACCCGATCACCGATTATGCCGACCTCGACAGGCGCATGCGCAATGGCGAGCTTAGCCTCGCAATCGAGATTCCACCTGGCTTTGCCCGGGACGCCACTCGTGGCGATACCGTCGAAATCGGGGCCTGGATCGACGGTGCCATGGCCAGCCGCGCCGAAACGGTCAAAGGCTATGTTCAAGGCCTGCACGCCCACTGGCTGACCGGCAAGATCCGCGAGCGCTACGGGAATGCGGCAACGACGGGCGTCTTCAAGATCGAAACGCGCTTCCGCTACAATCCGGATGTCAAGAGTATCGTCGCCATGGTGCCGGCGGTGATCCCGTTGTTGCTGATGCTGATCCCGGCGATGTTGTCGGCGCTCAGCGTCGTGCGCGAGAAGGAGCTGGGCTCGATCGTCAATCTCTATGTCTCGCCGGTAACGCGGTTGGAATTCCTGGTCGGCAAGCAGATCCCCTATATCGCTTTGGCGATGCTCAACTTCGTGCTGCTGACCGCCTTTGCAATCTTCATTTTCCGGGTGCCGTTTACCGGCAGTCTGCTGGCCTGGACGGCTGCGGGCCTGATCTATGTCTCGGCGGCAACGGCCATGGGGCTCGTCATCTCCACCTTCATGTCGAGCCAGATCGCCGCGATCTTCGGCACCGCGATCCTGACGCTCATTCCGGCCATCCAGTATTCCGGAATGATCGATCCCGTGTCCTCGCTTGAAGGCGCCGGCGCCTTCATCGGCCAGATCTACCCGACCACGCACTTCATGACGATTGCCCGCGGCACCTTCTCCAAGGCGCTCGGCTTCGCTGATCTCGGCGGCGCATTCGTGCCGATGCTGATCGCGGTGCCGGTTCTGCTTGCGATCGGAACGCTATCCCTCAAGAAGCAGGCGAGGTGACGATGCGCCTGTCCCATATCTACCATCTCGGCATCAAGGAACTCTGGGGACTCTGGCGCGATCCGGTCCTGTTGATCCTGATCGTCTACTCCTTCACGCTGTCGGTCTATACCGGCTCGACGGCTATGCCGGAAACGCTGAACCGCGCAGCAATCGCCATTGTCGACGAGGACCGCTCGCCGATTTCGACTCGGATCTCCACGGCCTTCTACCCACCCTATTTCGTGCCGCCGCAGATGATCACGCCTGCGGAAATGGACCGACGCATGGACCAGGGTCTCGATACCTTCGCGCTTGATATCCCGCCGAACCTCCAGACGGATCTCCTGGCCGGACGCTCACCGACGATCCAGCTCAATGTCGATGCGACGCGGATGAGCCAGGCTTTTTCCGGTAATGGCTACATCCAGCAGATCGTCACCGGAGAGGTCTCGGGCTTTCTCGACCGCCACCGCAGCGAGGCGTCGCTGCCGGTCGATCTGGTCCTGCGCGCGCGCTTCAATGCCGAACTGAACAAGGGCTGGTTCGGCGCGGTCATGAACGTCATCACCAATATCACCATCCTGTCGATTGTCCTGACGGGCGCCGCCCTGATCCGCGAGCGCGAGCACGGTACCGTCGAGCACCTGCTGGTCATGCCGGTGACGCCGTTCGAGATCATGGTCAGCAAGGTCTGGTCGATGGGCTTGGTGGTGCTCTTGGCCTCGGCGGTTTCGCTGATTCTCGTCGTCAAGGGTGTGCTTGCAGTCCCCGTGCAGGGCTCCTTCGGGCTGTTCCTGCTGGCAACGGCCCTGCAGCTTTTCGCGACCACGTCGATGGGAATCCTGCTTGCGACGATCGCCGGTTCCATGCCGCAGTTCGGCCTGCTGTTGATGCTCGTGCTTCTGCCGCTGCAGGCACTCTCCGGCGGCATGACGCCGCGAGAGAGCATGCCGGAGATCATCCAGAACATCATGCTGGCGGCACCCAACACCCATTTCGTCATTCTGGCGCAGGCGGTTCTGTTTCGCGATGCGGGGCTGGACGTGGTGTGGCCGCAGCTTCTTGCCCTGCTGGTGATCGGCGCCATTCTCTTTGCCTTCGCCATGCGCCGCTTCCGGGCCTTCCTGAAATAATCGGTGTGACGCGGACGCAGCGAGCGCGGCGGCATCAAAAGACTGGCGGCGCGGTCGGATATCGGAAGCGCGAAGCCGGGGAAAGCGTGATGCCGGGTTGAGGTGAAGTCGTGCAAAGGCTATCTGGTGGCCGCACACACCGTCCACGAACGATAGGCCACCCGGGATGATCCCAGACTTTCTTGTTACCCATTCCGGCGGCTTTCATGCCGACGAGCTGTTGTCCACCGTCATTCTCACACGGCTTTTCCCTGAGGCGCGTCTCGTCCGCAGCCGGCAGGAAGAGTGGATCAAACCGGGCGCCGATCGCGTCATCTACGATGTTGGGGGGCAATATGACGCCGAAGCCCGTATCTTCGACCATCACCAGCGTGGAGCACCGGTGCGTGAGGATGGTCAACCGTACAGTTCGTTCGGATTGATCTGGAAGCACTATGGCCGCGACTATCTTTTGGCCTCGGCTATTCCGGCCGAGCATGTTGAAGCGGTGCATGCCGCCTTCGACGCGCGCTTTGTGCTGCCGATCGATCTGGCAGACAATGGGGCGCTCGACCCTGCCATGGCCGGCCCGCTTGCCGGATTGACGCTGCCGGTTCTCCTGGAAACGCTGAAACCCGTCTTCGACCAGTCCGGTCCCGAGGCTGACGATCATGCCTTCCACTCCGCGCTGGCGATCGCCCGTGCTTTTGTTGAGGCGAGTGTCGCCCAGCGCGCCGCGAAGTCGAGGGCCGAAGCGCTCGTCCTCCAGCAGATCGCGCGCGCAGGCGAAGGGCGCGTTCTCGAATTGCCGATGGGAATGCCCTTCCGCCCCGCCATCGTGAAATCAGGCGCCGATCACCTGCTGTTCGTGGTCCACCCGCGCGAAAAGGACTGGTGCCTGACGGGTATTCGCAAGGCCGACGAAGGCTTTGCCTTGCGCGCCGATCTGCCTGAGGCTTGGGCTGGATTGACAGGCAGGGACCTTGAGGCGGCGAGCGGCGTTGAAGGCGCAAGCTTCTGTCACAACGGCCGCTTCGTTGCCGCTGCGCGCACCCGCGAAGCGGCGCTTGCCATGGCCAGCCTCGCGGTTGAGGAAGCCTTGTCGCTAGCATCCGCTGCCAGTGACGGCAGGTGAGGTAAGCCAGGCAGAAGCGGTCGCCCGCCTCCGGCGGGCGGTCGCCATTCAGTCGCTTACCAGGCCGTCGAACACTTCGAGCATGGCGTCGCTGATCGCCTTGCCGAGCGCTGCGGCGGTCTGGGCAAGCGCTTCATCGTTCATGTCGCGCGCGGCAAGCGCGAAGGCGGCGCCTTCAGAGGTTACGATCTCCTGGGCACGCTCGATCGCCCACAAGGCAAAGTCGCTGCGTCCGGTGATTTCGACGGTTTCCATGATCTCTCCTGATCTTCTGTGTCGGACGCCTTATAGCGGATAATCCGGTCACTGCACGCAGGCGCGTCGAGAATTGCCGGGACAGGCTGCCTGAAGCAGCCGTTCTAAACCTGGACGAAATGGTCATCCGCAACCTGATGGTATCGGCGCTCGGCCGGCACGTAGTCGGGTGCGCGCACGGGGCTCTTGAGCTCGTCGCTGGCAACGCCGCGGCGCGCGTGGCGACGCGTCGGGTCGGCGATCGGCACGGCGGCGATCAACTTCTTCGTATAGGCGTGCTGCGGGTTTTCGAACACCTGGGCGCGTGAACCGATCTCGACGATCTCGCCGAGATGCATAACCGCGACCCGGTGACTGACCCGTTCGACCACCGCCATGTCGTGCGAGATGAAGAGATAGGCAAGGCCGAGGCTCGCCTGCAGGTCGAGAAGCAGGTTGATGACCTGCGCCTTGATCGAGACGTCGAGCGCCGAGACGGATTCGTCGGCGACGATGACCTTCGGGTCGAGCGCCAGCGCACGCGCGATGCAGACGCGCTGGCGCTGGCCGCCGGAGAATTCGTGCGGATAGCGCGCGGCCATGTCGGCCTGAAGGCCGACCCGTTCCAACAGGTCGGCCACTCTTTCGCGCGCCTGGCGCGGCGTGCCGAGCTTGTGCTCGAGATAAGGTTCGGCGATAGCAGCCCCCACCGTCATGCGCGGATTGAGGCTGGCGAAGGGATCCTGGAAGATCATCTGCATGGTGCGGCGCATGTCGCGCAACGCCTTGCGGTCCATCTTCAGCACATCCTGGCCGTCGAGCGTGACGGAGCCGCTTTCCGGCTCGATCAGCCGCATGATCGCGCGGCCGGTCGTCGACTTGCCGCAGCCGGATTCGCCGACGAGCGACAGCGTCTCGCCCGGCTGCAGGCTGAAGGAGACGTTCTCGATCGCGTGCACGCGGCCCTTGAGCTTGCCGAGCAGGCCGGCATGGATGTCGAAGCGTTTGACGAGGTTCTTCACTTCGAGGATCGGCTTGCGGCCGGATTGCACCGTGTCGGTGGCTTCTGCCACCGCGTTCGGTAGGCCCGTGGCCGGGTCGATGACCGGGAAACGCATCGGCTGCGGCGCGCCCTTCATGGAGCCAAGCATCGGCACGGCCGAGAGAAGCGCGCGGGTGTAGGGATGTTTCGCCCTGAGGAAGATGGCTTCCGTTGGTCCCGTCTCGACCGCGTCGCCGCGGAACATCACCACGGTGCGGTCGGCGATCTCGGCGACGACGCCCATGTCGTGGGTGATGAACAGCACCGAGGTGCCTTCCTCCTCCTGCAGCACCTTGATCAGGTCGAGGATCTGGCCCTGGATGGTCACGTCGAGCGCCGTCGTCGGCTCGTCGGCGATCAGAAGCTTCGGGCGGCTGGCAAGCGCCATCGCGATCATCACGCGCTGGCGCATGCCGCCGGAGAAGCGATGCGGATATTCGTCGAAGCGCGAGGCGGCCGAGGGGATGCGGACCTTTTCGAGCAGGCGGATGGTTTCGGCTCGCGCTTCAGCCTTCGACATCGGGCTGTGGCAGAGCAGTGCCTCTGATATCTGATCGCCGATGGTGAACAGCGGATTGAGGCTGGTCATCGGCTCCTGGAAGATCATCGCCACGTCGTTGCCGCGCACATGCCGCATCTCGCTCTCGGGCAGGTCGAGGATGTTGCGTCCGCCCATCATCACGCGGCCTTCGATGCGGCTCGTTTCCTTCTGCAGGAGCCGCATGATGGAGAGCGAAGTAACGCTTTTGCCGGAACCGGATTCACCGACGATGGCGACTGTCTCGCCGGGCGCCACCTGGAAGGAGATGTCGCGCACGACCGGTTTCCAGGCGCCATCCACCAGGAAGGAGGTCGTCAGGTTCTCGACGGAGAGAACTGGCGTGGCCGGTTGGCCCCTGGCGATTGCGCTGTCAGTCATGTCGGCTCCTGTTTTCAAACATCTTGTCGTTTCGGTGCACGGTTAGTCTGGCCAGCGCAGCAGGCCGGCGAAGCGCCGGGCGTTGCGTTCGCTGAGCGAGGTCGCGATGATCTCGTTGGAGGCGCGCGCCTTGTCGAGTTCCTCGGCAAGGCGGCTTGCGACCACCTTCTCCTGGCCCGGATGAAGATTGCACGGGTCGAGGTAGAAGTAATTGTGCTCCGCCTCGTGGTCGCGCACGATGATCGGCGGGGTGCCGCGGGCAAGCGCGTCGGCGAGATCCCAGGCGGTGATATGGGCGTCCTGCGGGTCGATGTTGACGCGCAGGCGGTCGAGCGGATTGTTTGTCGGGTCAGCCTCGATCACCGGCCGGATGCCGGGCCGGCCATCAAGCGTTTCGTGCCAGAGGTTCAGATAGCCGGTTTCGCGCTCGCGGATGCCGGCGTGGTCGCGCTTCTCCCAGGCTTCGAGCGCTGCCATCACCCCCAGCATGCTTTCCTTGCCGACCTTCATGCCGCGGCCGAGCCCAAGGTTCTGCAGGAAGGTGTTGCGCACCATCTCCTTCTTGCCGGCGACGATGCCCGAGGTCGGGCCGCCCAAGAACTTGTGGCCGGAATAGAGAACGATGTCGGCGCCATGATCGAGGAAGATGCGCAGGTCGTATTCGGAGGCCGCGTCGACGATAACAGGCACGCCCTTCGCGTGGCAGACCTCGGCGAATTCCTTGAGACCGATAAGGCCGTACTGCACCACATGGTGCGAGACGACATAGACGGCGCAGGCGGTGCGCTCGTTGATCGCGCCTTCCAGATGGTAGCGATAGGCCGACGTCGCCTGGCCGACGAGCACCGGCTTGGCGCCGGCGATGCGGATCGCCTGGTCGACCGGTGCGCCGTAGCTCACCACATGGCCCATCTGGATGAGAACTTCGTTCTTGAGGCTCGCTGTGTCAGGCAGCCGCTCGATCGCGGCGAGGTCGCTGCCGGTCATGCAACCGGCAACGGCAAGGCTGATGCCGGCTGAGCAGGAGGCGGTGACAAAGCCCGCTTCAGCACCCGTCAGCCGCGCGATGACCGGGCTCACCTTGCGCTGCAGATCGTTGATCTCGACGAATTGCGGCAGTATGCCTGTCATCGCCGCGATCGCTTCCGGGACCACGATCGATGCGCCGAGGCCCGTCATCGTTCCGGAGACGTTGATAACGGGACGAAGTCCGAGAGCTTCGCGAATGTCACGGTCAGGCATAGTGGTCTCCATGTGATTGTCTGGCAGGCGATTTTCCGGCAGTCGAAACGGATAGACTATTCCGTCTTCGCGGAATATCTACCATAGTAATGAAGTATGAGTGAGGCTTGCTGTCGCGCCGTCCCGTCGCTTGCGGCGGATTCGCGCAGGTAGAGCCCGGCATTTCCCCGTTGATGCGCGAATGGGGCCGCGCAGGAGTGGACCATTGGACAAGACGATGACTGGCGCCGAGCCGAATGACGACAGCGAAACCCCCGGCAAGCCGCGCCGCTCGCGCGTCAGCGGCATGGACCGCGCCTTGCAGGTGCTCGATTTTCTTTACGAGACCGGCGCTCCGAGCGGCGTCTATGCGATCGCCAAGGCGGTCGGCGCGCCGCTGTCGACCGCCTATGTCATCGTTGACGACATGGTCGAGAAGAACCTGCTCAGCCGCGACGCCGATGGCCTCGTCTGGCTGGGCGACCGGCTCTATCACTATGGTCTCGCCTATGCGCGCTCGCTCGATTTCCTCGGCGTCGCCACCCGCGAGATGCACGACCTCGGTCGCGAGGTTTCCGAGACGATCCAGCTTTGCGGCCGCGACGGCGACTATATGCAGGTGCTCGCCATGGCCGACGGCCCCGGCCATTTCCAGGTGACCTCGCGCGTCGGTACCCGCGTGCCGCTCAACTGGACGGCGTCCGGCCGCCTGCTCGTCGGCCATCTGCCCGCCGATGAAAGGCTCGAGCTCTTCCGCCGCTGCGCCCGCACCTCGCCGACTGGTCGCGCCGACATTGATCCGGCCGCGCTTTCCGCCCAGGCCGAGAGTGCGCTTGCAGCACGTCTCTCCATCCAGGCGGGCGAATCCGACTACGCCGTGGCCTGCGTTGCTGCGCCGATCCTCGACGACAAGGGCAATTGCGCCGCCACGATCTCGATCGTGCTGCCCGAGCAGAAGATCCTCGACGATCGGGCGTTCTACGCCGACCACGTCAGGGTTTCCGCAGAGCGGATCGAGAAGATGATGGGCTGGCGCAGCCATTGATCCGACCTCCCGCCGTCACTCGTGAAGAGCGACGATCGCCTCGATCTCAACGGTGATGTTGCCGGGCAGAGACCCGAAACCCACCGCCGAACGGGCATGGTGGCCTGCATCACCGAAGACGTCGACCATCAGGTCCGAGCAGCCGTTGATGACGCGCGGATGCTCCTCGAAGTCCGGCACGGCATTGACCATGCCGAGCAGCTTGACGATGCGCTTGACGCGGCCGAGATCGCCCAGCGCATCATGCATCACCGCAAGCAGGTTGATGCCGGTCAGTCGCGCATGCCCATAGGCGCTTTCAATGTCGACATCGGCGCCGACCTTGCCCGCATGCAGATGGCCGTCGACCTCGCGCGGTCCCTGGCCGGAGAGGTAGAGGATGTTGCCCTCGCGCACATGCGTGACGAAATTGGCGATCGGCGGCGGCGCCGGCGGCAGGTCGATGCCGAGGGCCTGAAGGCGCTCATAGGGCGAGACGGCAGCAAGGCTGTCTTTTTTCTGATCCAGACTGTTCACGCGATATCCTGTCATTTCTGTATTCTGTCGCCCTGGATCAGCGGTAGCCGAAGCCATGGCTGTGGTCGGGGCATTCGGCATGCTGCGGCTGATAGCGGTTGGCCGCGACCACCTCGGTTCCCATCACGGCGTAGCGCGGCTCAAACAGGCGGTTGAGATGGGCTTCGACGCCGAGGGAATCGAAGACCCGGAGTTCGCTATCGACGAGATCGAAGAGGGTGAATTCGGCGCGGGCGCCGACGCTCAAGAGGTTGCCCATGTCCAGGCGGATCACCGAAGCAGGCGCCTGGGTCACGGCCTCGACCACCTTTTCGAAGGGCATGCCGACGCTCAAGAGCTTCGACATGGTGGTGCCGAGATCCCAGACCGACTGGTTCATGCTGCGCAGGTGAACGTCGGTCGAAATCGAGAACGGCAGCAGCCCGCGGGCGATCGCCACTTCGGCGACCCGGAAGGAGAAGGAGGCGCCGCCGTGGCCGATGTCGAGGCGGATGCCTTCGCCGGCGCAGCGTTCGGCAAGCTCGAACAAGTCCTCGTCCTCGATGATGCTGGAACCGGCCTTGCCGTTGAAGCAATGGGTGACGATGTCGCCGGGGCCGAGGATTTCGAGCACCTCGTCATAGAGCGCCGGCGGTTCGCCGACATGAACCATCATGGGGATCTTCAGGATCTTGGCGATCTTCTTGCCGAGTTTTACCGGTGTCACGCCCCAGGAGCCGGTAATGACGTGGCTGGCACGCACTTTGAGGCCGACGATGTGCTCGCGGTTTTCCTGGTAGCAGGCGATGATGCGATCGATGTCGATCGAGCGGATGTCCGAGAGCTCGCTGACGCGATTGCAGGCAACAAGTCCGATCGAGCCGAGATTGAGGAACGCCTTGATGCGCTCGCGCGACGGCTCGATGATGTATTCGCGAAAACCGTGGAAGTTGGCTTCGCCGGCCGAACCCGCGTCGACGATGGTGGTGACGCCGCGTTCCATGCCGCAAAGCTGCGGGCGCACGGAGATATCGGTGCCGCCGTGCCAGACATGGGCGTGCAGGTCGATCCAGCCGGGCGAGATCCAGGCGCCCTTGCCGTCGATGCGGCGGACATCGCCGGATGTCTCAAGGTTCGGACCGAGGGCTGCGATGCGGCCTTCGCCATCGACGAGGATGTCGATCGTTTCAGCCGTCGCGGCCATGCCGAAGGCGACGGGCTTCACCTGCCGGATCAGCACCGGACCAGCGCTGTTGGTTGCGTTCGTCATGACTTACAGGTCCTTTCTGAGGCGGGGGTCGAGCATGTCGCGCAGGCCGTCACCGACCATCTGCAACGACAGCACCGAAAGCACGATGGCGATGCCGGGGAAGAGCGTCACCCAGTCGGCCTGGCCGATATATTGCCGTCCCGAGGCGATCATCGTGCCCCAGGTCGGAATTTCCGGGCTGACGCCGACGCCGAGGAAGGAAAGTCCCGCTTCGGCGAGCATCGCATGGGCAAAGAGGAAGGTGCCCTGCACCAGGACGGGCGACAACAGATTGCGCAGCACGTGCCGCGTCATGATGTGCGGCGTCGAGATGCCGAGCGCGCGCGCCGCCTCGACATAAGGCAACTCGCGGATCACCAGCGTCGAGGCGCGCACCACGCGGGCAAGCCTTGGCGCATAGACGATGCTGAGCGCGATGATGACGGTCGTCAGCGAGGGCCCGAGGGCCGCGACGAGCGCGATCGCCAGCAGGATGTCCGGAAAGGCCATCATCGCGTCGATGACGCGGGCGATCGGCGTATCGAGCTTCGGGAAGAAGCCGGCAAGCAGGCCGAGCACAACGCCGATGACGGTTGCGAGCGTGACGACGGCAGCGCCCACGAGCAGCGACAGTCGGCCAGCGTAGATGGTGCGCGAGAACACGTCGCGGCCGAACTCGTCGGTGCCGAAGAACCATTGCAGGCTCGGCGGCGAAAGACGGTTGACGATCGACAGCTTGCCGGGCGCGTAAGGCGCGATCAGCGGCGCAAGGACGGCGAGGAGCACGAAGACGGTCAGAACGATCAAGCCGAAGGCGACGGTCTTGCGCTTCAAGAGCCGGCGGACGAACTTGCGGCCTTCGCTCTCGGTGGGAGCAGATACGGCGACGGACATCAGTAGCGCACCCTTGGGTCGACGAGGAGATAGAGCATGTCGATCGCGAAATTGATCAGCACGTAGAGCGCGGCAATGACGAGCAGCGCGCCCTGGATGACCGGATAGTCGCGGCGAAGGACGGCGGAGACGACAAGATTGCCCACACCCGGCAGGCCGAAGACGGTTTCGGTGACGACGGCGCCGGAAATCAGCACGGCCGCCGTAAGACCGATGATCGTCAGGATCGGAATCAGCGCATTCTTCAGCGCATGTTTCATCACCACCTTGCGCTCGCCGAGACCCTTGGCGCGGGCGGTGCGGATGAAATCGTCGCCGAGAACGTCCAGCATCGAGGCGCGGGTGAAGCGCAGGATCAAGGCGGAGGAGACGACGCCGAGCGCGATGGCCGGCAAGGTCAGGTGATACATGCGCTCGGTGAAGGAAGACCCGGGACCGCCATAGCCGGAGACCGGGAACCAGCCGAAGCGCACGGCAAACACCTGGATCAGGATCAGCCCGAGCCAGAAGCTCGGAATGCTCGCCGCCAGCATCGCCAGTGTGGTTGCCGCCTGGTCGACGAAGGATCCGCGCCTGTAGGCGGCGTAGATGCCGATTGGCAGCGCGATGGCGCAGGCAATCACGATCGAAAACAGCGTCAGGAAGAAGGTCGGCTCGGCACGCTCTGCCAGCGCTGACGTGACGGGCTGGTTGAGGAAGATCGACTGGCCGAGATCGCCCTGAAGCAGCTGTCCGATATAGTAGACATATTGCAGCCCCAGCGACTGGTCGAGGCCGAGCCGGGTGCGCAGTTCCGCAATGTCTTCCTGGGTCGCTTCCGGACCGAGCATGACGGCGGCCGGATCACCCGGTGTCACGCGGACGATGACAAAGACGATGGTGACGACGATCGCCATGACGACGATCATGCCCATCAGCCGCTGGAAAATGTAGCGTAACATGGTGGCCTCGAACCTTTCCTTGAGCGCTTCGCCCGCTGGAGCGGATGAAAAGCGGGCGCCCCTTCAGGCGGGCGCCAGGCTTTTGGCCCGACCGCCCGCCGAAGTCCCTTGGGAGGGGGAGCTCACTTCTTGATTGAAGCGTTCCAGAAGTACGGCCACGGGGCCGGCGAGACGCCGTCGAGCGACTTCGACTTTGCCGAAAGCGCGTTGAAGTCGCCGATCTTGATGAAGGGCACCTCCTCGAAAATCACCTTCTGGACGTTGGCCCAGAGTGCCACGCGCTTGGCCGGGTCGGATTCGGCGTTGAAGGCATCGACGGCCTTGGCGCGCGCCGGCGTGTCCCAGTTGCCGGGGGCCTTGGTCGACATCATGCCGATCAGCGCCGGTTCCGGCAGGAAGGGGCTGTGGGTGATGTAGATGTCCCAGAGCGTCGGATCGGCGCGGCGCTGGGTGAGCGTTGCCCAGTCGACCACCTGGAGGTCGACGGTGAAGCCGGCGAGCTTCAGATACTCGGCCGCGACCTGCGCCATCTTGTAGTGGAACTCGTATTGGCGGCTGGTGAGAATGCGCAGCGGCTCACCCTTGTAGCCGGCAGCCTTCAGGAGTTCGCCGGCCTTTTCCGGATCGGCGATGTTGTAGGCACCTTCGGTGCCGGCATCGGTCCGCCAGGCAAATTGCGACGGATAGAGAGCGGCGTCGAGCGCATAGAAGTCGGTGGCGCCGAAGGCGGCGGCCATCATGTCTTCCATGCTGAGCGAGGCGCGGATCGCCTTTCGCAGGTCGAGGCTCTTGGTCATGCCGTTGCCGGAATTCAGCACGAAGACCGGCCAGCCAAAGGGCTGCAGCATGACGGGATCAGATGCACTCGAACCCTTGACGCGGTCGAAGGATTCGACCGGCAGCGAATCGACATAGTCATATTGGCCAGAAACGGCGGCCTCGACGCGGGTGTTCGGGTCCGGCACCGGCACGAAGCGGATTTCGTCGGCATATTGATGACGGGCGCCGCCATAGCCGTTGGCTTCGCCTTCCGGCGACGTGTAGGCGTCGTAGCGGGTCAGCTGGATATACTGGTCCGCCTTGCGCTCCTTCAACTGATAGGGGCCGGTGCCGACGAAATCGGTCATCGGCTCGGCCTGCTTTTCGGACGGTAGCACGATCGCCGCGGAGTTGTTGAAGGCGAGCAGCGAGACGAGCGGTGCGTAAGGGGTGTTGAGCGAGATCTTAACCGTCAGCGGGTCGACCGCCTCGATGCCTGAAATCGTCGTTGCCGTCTGCTTGCCGCGCGAGGCGACCTTAGTCCAGCGCTCGAGCGAGGCGACGACGTCCTTTGAGTCAAGGTCGGTGCCGTCGTGGAACTTGACGCCGGAGCGCAGCTTGATCGTGTAGGTCTTGCCGTCGGCGCTGATCTCCGGAAGTGCCGCCGCCAGAAGCGGCGTCGGCTTCCAGTCCTTGTCGAAAGTGTAGAGCGTCTCGAAGATGTGCTGCGAGACGATGCCGACGAGGTCGGCGGTCGAAGCCATCGGATCGAGCGTCGGCGGTTCGCCGACGGTCGCGACGTTGATGACGCCACCCTTTTCCTGGGCGAAGGCAAGAGTTGCCGATGCCGCGAGTGCCGTACCGATAAGCAATGCAAATTTGGCTGATTTCATTTTGCTCCACCTCTTATTCCATAGTTATGCTATGTCGTTCTTTATTTTGGAATATAAAAGTCTACGAAGCCGGAAATGTCAACCGGCTGTCATCGTCGCGTCGCCGGCATTGCCAAACGGCTGCAGTGCTGGAGGCCTGCAGGGGCGGTGAGGGCATGCCGGGTTCGTGGCCGGGAACGCGGGTTACACCAAAGGGTTAGCCGCAGAGAGAGCTTTCGTGATCGTCTCCGATTTGTTACCTCGGGGGCATGGAAAGAGGAGACGTCAGGGTGAAGGTTATCGGGCTGATTGGCGGCATGAGCTGGGAGAGCTCGGCTGAGTATTACCGCATCATCAACGAGGCGGTTCGCGACCGCCTCGGTGGCGTGCATTCGGCGAAATCGCTGATGTGGTCGATGGATTTCGGCGAAATCGAGCGGTTGCAGCACCATGGCGACTGGCCCGCGCTGACTGAGGAGATGATCGCGGCTGCGCGGCGGCTGGAGGCCGGAGGCGCCGACTTCCTGATGATCTGCACCAACACGATGCACAAGATGGCCGGTGACGTTTCTGCGGCGGTGTCGATCCCGCTTCTGCATATCGCCGACCCCACGGCGGAAAAGATCAAGGCGGCCGGCATCCGTAAGGTCGGCTTGCTTGGCACGGCCTTCACGATGGAGCAGGAATTTTACAAGGGACGTCTGGCGGAGAAGTTCGGTCTCGAGGTTCTGGTTCCCGAGGCGGACGATCGCGCCCGGGTGCACGAGATCATCTACCGCGAACTGGTTGCCGGCATCGTTAAGGACAGCTCCCGCGAAGCCTATCGCGCCATCATCGCCCGGCTCGTCGATCAGGGTGCGGAGGCCGTGATCATGGGATGCACCGAAATCATGCTGCTGATCTCGCAGGCCGACAGCCCCGTCCCGGTCTTTGACACCACGGAGATCCACGCCCTGGCCGCGGTGGGCCTCGCTCTTGGTGACGCTCAGTAGGTCGACGACGTCAGTCTCTGCCGGCAGCGGCGATCGCCGCCGGCAACACTGATTTCAGGCGATCGAGTTAGTGCAGCGTGGCCTTGTGCGTCTCACCCTGGAACAGGCTGACCAGTGCGATCCCCTGCTGAAGCAGCAGTTCGGCGGCCGGGAGGTCGCCGACCACCAGGTCGTCGGCACAGCTGACAATGATGTTGGCGAGGCTGATCGAATTCTCGGCGAACTTGTCGTCGCCGATCTCGTATGCCTTTTCGGCCGTCGCTTCGAGAGCATCTACGACGAGCGCCATCATGTTTGTGCGCTCGTGAAGCGTCATGGCCTCGAGTGTCTTAGCGTCGAGTGACTTGTCTGAATGCTGCATGATTACCTTCCCTGTTGTTCAGGTCGAAACCGGCCACGCCGGCCTTCTAGCCGGGGGGAGACGTCTACGACTTTGATTGGATCAATGAAGGGAGCCGGCGTCGAACGCGGCTTCTGGACTTATAGATCGTCAAGTGAGGCGGCGAATGCAAGGAATGGCTACTATGCGGTCAACGCATGGGTCCAGGTGTGATCAGAACACCCATTGGCCAGGCTATGCCAATGGCACCTCTGAAAGGAAGCGGCGCGAGTGAAGTCACGCCGCCGCAGCGTTGGGGGAGATGCCTGGAGCCGTTACGCGCGGCTCGCGGCTTGCTCGGTGTCGGGCGTCCTCACCCCGGCAGCAGCGGGCCGCAATCGGCTGGTCAAAAGCAGGCTGACGGCAAGGAAGGGCACGAGCACGCCGAGGCCGAAGCGCATGTCGCTATGTTCTGCAATCAGGCCGATCAGAGGCGGTCCGAGGAGGAAGCCGAGAAGTGCGATGAAGGAAAGAACGGCGACGCTCGCGGCTGCCGGCCTGTCTTTCTGATCGGCCGCTGCGGTGACCGCGAGCGGGAAGCCGACCGAAACGCCGAAGCCCATGGCGGCAAAGCCGACAAGTGCTGCCCATGCGGCAGGGCTTAACACCACCACCAGAAGTCCGGCGATGCTGGCGATGCCGCAGGCGCGTGCGACGGCAACCGGGCCGTAGCTGGACTTCAGCCGATCACCGGCGAAACGGCCTGCTGCCACCATGAAGGCGAAGATCGAGTAACCAAAGCCGGCGCTGGCGGTGGAGAGCCCGAAGACGTCGCGCAGGAAGACGGCCGACCAATCGGCGACGGCCCCTTCGGTCATGGTGATGCCGAAGACAAAGAAGCAGACCCCGAGCAATGCGAAGCTCGGGAGCTTGCGCTTGGGCGGGGCGTCGCCGCCCTTGGCCTCGGCGGATTGCAGCAACGGCAGCCTGCGCGCAAAAAAAACGCTGACCGGCAGCATGACAGCGGCTGCCGTCGGCACCGCCCATTCTGGCGCGACGCTCAGTGCGGCAAAGCCGACGCCGATCAGGGTGCCCGTCATGATGCCGAGGCTCCAGAAACCGTGGCAGGTGCTCATGATCAGCTGGCCGGAATGCTTCTCGATCGCGTCGGCCTCGACATTCAGGCCGAGTTCCAGCGTCGTCAGGGCTGCGCCGACGATGGCGAGGGCGACGAACAGAACCTCGATGCTTGCGGCCCATGTCGGCAGCCAGACCACCGCCAGAAAGACGACGAAGCCATAGAGGATGGTGGCGCGCCCGCCGATCCTGGAGACGAGGCGCCCGGCAAAGGGAAGCGTCATCAGGATGCCGACGGGCATGCCGAGAAGGGCGATGGCCAATTCGGCCGGGCCGAGGCCGAGCCTTTGCTGCACGTCGGGAATGCGCGGCAGCCAAGCGCCGAAGGCGATCGGCTGCAGGAAGAAGATCAGCATGATGAGCCGTTGATTGGTCATGCGCATTGGTCCCCGACAGGTATCTTATCGCGCGTTACAGCCTCGGCAGTGGCGAAGCCGTCGAGCCGATACGGTATTTGAAGCAGTTCTGATATTCTGAAAATTGTTTTCAAAGCTTGTCGCGCGTGACCTGTGTCGTCAAGGCGGGAAAAGCAGAGCCGGGGTAGAAATGCCAATCTCTACAGCGGAATGGCGAGAGGTGTTGCCTATGTGCAGGCACCACTCCGTGAATTGGTATGGTCCGGGTGAAAAAAATGTACATCGCGACCGGAAAGGCAACTCCCCGAGGGCGTCGCATCACCGCAGCAGCTTCAACGATCCGGTCAGCGATTTGACCCACTTGGATGCGCCCGCCAATCCGACGCCGTCGATCGTCTCCTCGGAGAGATCGCGGCCGGGAAACTGCGTTTGGTAGTCCGCATAGCTGTGCAACGAGCGCGCAAATGCCGGAAACGGAACGACGATGCGATCCTCAAGCTTTGGCAGCGCCTTCATGAGCAGTGCGCCGATCGCCCGGCTGTCGGCCTGGAGGATCGGGATCGGCTGGTTGGAGCTGATATCGATCGCATTCTGCCGGCGATCGGTCAGTTGCTGATTGCCCAGCGCCGGCATCGCCGAACCGATGCCGATCGAGATTGCCGCAATCGTATTGGCGAGATGCCCCGGCTGCAGTTCGGGGTTGACGATGATGGCAAGGCGGATGTCCTGAAGCACGATGACCCACTCCCTGATGTTGATGGGGAAGAATAGGCGGGAATGCAGGGTAGGTTCTTTCGAAGATTGCGGGAATGCGCCAGCAATAGGTAGGATCTACCCGCAATTGTCAGTTTGGAGATAGAGAATGCCGGCTTCGCTCACTGCTGCTGATGTGAAAATCCTGTCTGCCCTTCAGGCGGACGGTCGCCTGAGCAACCAGGCTCTTTCCGAAGAGGTCGGCATGTCCACCTCGCCGTGCTGGAGACGCGTGCGGCAATTGGAGGATGACGGGGTCATTCAAGGCTACATGGCCGTCTTGAACCGGCGCGAAATCGGCCTCGGCGTGCTGGCCTTCATCCGGGTCAAGATCGACAGCCACACGGAAGCGGAAGCCGAAGCCTTTGCCGACGAAGTGATGAAACTCGACAGTGTCGTTGCCTGCTACAGCATCGCGGGCGATGCGGATTTCCTGCTGCAGGTCGTTGCATCCGATCTTGATTCCTATTCCGATTTTGCCATGAAGGTCGTCCGGCGGCTGCCCTGCATCAAGGAAATGCAGACGACCTTCGTCCTGAAGGAGATAAAGCCCTTCAGCGGCCTTCCGCTGCGAGCCGGCGCCGGTCATCGGTGAAGGCTGATAGATACGCAGGCCGGGAGGTGGCGCGGAGGCACCAGGTGCGCCGCCTTGGCATCAAGAGGGTAACGAGGAGGTCATCAGCGGGTCTTCCCGGACCACCTGTACGAGGAAGTCCAGAACCGTCCGCACCCGTAGCGGCAGGTTTCTGCGCGACGGATAGACAACGCTGATCGGCAGGCGTGCGGGCGGAAATTCGGGCATGACGTTTATCAGTCTGCCGGCTTCGATGTCGGGGCAGGCGAGGATGTGCGAAAGGATCGCAAGGCCATTGCCGGCCAGCACCGCGCGGTGCACGGCCACGGCGTTGTTGGCAACGAGACGCGGTGCAATGCGCACGAAAACGTCGTCGGATCCATCCGAAAACGTCCACAGGCGGCCGTCGCCGGCGCGGCTGTAGCAAATGCATTCGTGATCGCCGATGTCGTCGAGCGCTTTCGGTGCAGCCCTCTGTTCCAGATAACTGGGTGCGGCGACAAGAAATGCCGTCGTCCAGCCGATACGCCGACACATCAGGCCGCTATCCGATACCGGGCCCAGGCGCACTTCGAGGTCGATGCCCTCTCCGACCAGATCCGAGGGATCCTCGCGAAACAGCATTTCAACCGACAGGCCCGGGTGACGCCCGAGCAATTCGGCGAGGCGGTCGCTGACATAAAGGCCGAGCGGCGCCGGCAAGGTTAGCCGCACGCGGCCCGTGGCCGTGGCGGCCTCGCCGCAATTTGCCTCGTTGAGGGCATCGACCGCTTCAATCACCTTGAGCGCCATCGGGATCATGTGCTCGCCCTCCGCCGTCAGCGCCAGCGCGTTCGTCGTTCGATGCAGCAGGCGCGTGCTCAGGTGCTCCTCCAACGCCGAAACCTGGCGCGAGACAGCCGGCTGCGTCAGACCGAGGTCAACGGCGGCAGCGGAGAACGAGCCCGTCTCTGCCACGCGCAGGAAGGCTCTGAGCGCAGAGACGATGTCCATCCGACTTCCCCCAAAGGTTTCGACATAAGGCTTATGCGCTGAATGTATGCCCGAGGCGCTTTACTGTCCAGCAATTAAGGATATTTTGTATCCATAAGGATATTAAGTGTCCTTAATAAAGGAGCAACACCATGACGCAGCGCTTGAATTACGCCCAGCAATCGCCCGAGTTCCTCAAGAAGATGACTGACCTCAGCCTCAGCCTGAAGGACAGCGTCATCGAACAGAAGATCCGCGATCTCGTGAACATCCGGGCCTCGCAGATCAACGGCTGCGCCTTCTGCCTTGACATGCATGTCAAGGAGGCAAAGATCCACGGCGAGAGCGAACTGCGCCTCTACCACGTCGCGATCTGGCGCGAATCGAACCTCTTCATCCCGCGCGAACGCGCAGCGTTGGCCTGGGCCGAAGCGGTGACGAAGCTGCCCGAAGGCGGCATCCCGGACGAACTTTACGAGCGTGTCCGCGGCCAGCTCTCGGAGAAGGAAATCTCTGACCTGACCTTCTCCATCATGGTCATCAATGCCTGGAACCGTGTCAGCGTTGCCTTCAAGGCCGTGCCCGGCTCGGCAGACAAGCTCTATGGCCTCGACAAGGCCGGGCTCAACTAAGCAACGGTTCCGTAAACGATCGACAGGGCGGCGCGATGCCGCCCCCAATGGAGGATCCCATGAAAATCGTTATCATCGGCGGAACCGGCCTGATCGGTTCCAGAACCGTCGACCGTCTGCGCAAGCGGGGACATGAGGTGATTGCCGCTTCCCCGAATACGGGGGTGAACACGATGACCGGCGAGGGCCTCGCCGAAGCGCTCTCCGGCTGCGAGGTGGTCGTCGATCTCGCCAACTCGCCCTCGTTCGAGGACAAGGCGGTGCTCGAGTTCTTCGAGACCTCCGGTCGCAATCTGCTCGCGGCGGAAAAAGCGGCCGGCGTCAAACACCATATTGCGCTATCGGTCGTGGGCACCGAGCGGTTGCAGGAGAGTGGCTATTTCCGCGGCAAGCTCGCCCAGGAAAAGCTGATCAGGGCCGGCGGCATTCCCTATACCATCGTGCATTCGACGCAGTTCATGGAATTTCTCGGCGGCATTGCCCAGTCCGGGACCGTCGGTGACACGGTGCATTTGTCTCCGGCCTACGTGCAGCCGATCGCCTCGGATGACGTCGCCGATGCCATGGCCGACGTTGCGCTTGCCGCTCCTGTCAATGGCACGATCGAAATTGCCGGTCCGGAGCGTTCGCGCCTCAGCGATCTGGTCGGCCGCTATCTCAAGGCCATGGGCGACGGTCGCAAGGTCGAGCCCGATCGGCAGGCCCGCTATTTCGGTGCACTTCTCGAGGATGGTTCGCTCGTTTCCGACAACAACCCGCGTCTCGGCCGGATCACCTTCGAGCAGTGGTTCGCCACGGCTCCGCGCAAGTGAACAGGCGACGCGGTTGCGTCGCAGACCCCAAAGGATTGTCCAAAATGATCAAGTCAATCGTATCTGCACTTGTGATCGCAGCAGCCCTGTCCGCCACGGCCGTGGCCGGCGAAGCCGCCAAGGTCACGCTCGTCTACCAGCACGAATTGCCGAATGTTCCGGGCAAGAGCCTGAAGGGCGTGCTGGTCGAGTACGGGCCGGGCGGTTTCTCCGATGCCCACACTCATCCCAGCACCGCCTTCATCTACGCGACCGTGCTGGAAGGGTCGATCCTCAGCCAGGTCAATGATGGCCCGGTGAAGGAATACAAGGCCGGCGAGAGCTTTTCGGAGATGCCCGGCGATCGCCACGGCGTCAGTGCGAACGGCAGCAGGACCGAGCCCGCCAAGCTTTTGGCTGTCTTCGTGGTCGACACCACTGAGAAGGAACTCACCTATCCGATGACGAAGTGAGCTTCCGATGACGAACTGAGCTAGGGGCAGAACCGGGTGCCGGCCGCACCCGGTTCTGCCCCGCATGCACAATCCGCAGGAGCCTGCCCGTGTTCGCCAACCATCTGCCGTTGCCGCTCGTTCTGATCAACCTCCTCGGCGTCGCCGGCATTGTCGTCTGGCACCTGCAGGGGCGTAGCCGCCCAACGGCAAGGCTGATCGTCCAGATCCTCTTCTTCTCCGTCATGACCGGCGTGCTCATGCTGGCCGGCTTCGTGCCGCATCGCAGTGGCGATGAACAGTTTCAGGGAACCGTGGCGTACCTTGCCACATCGGCCCGCGTCCTCTGGTGGACACACCTTGCCTGGTCCCTCATCGGCTTCGTGCGCATCTACATTGTGCTTGAGAAGCGGCCGCAGGAGGCGCGGCTCTTGCAGGATCTCATCGTCGCCGTCGTCTACCTCGGCGTTGCGCTCGCCATCCTCGGCTTCGTCTTCAATGCGCCGATCGGCACGCTGGTGGCGACCTCCGGCGTTGTTGCCATCATCTTCGGCCTGGCGCTTCAAAATACGCTTGGCGACGTGTTTTCGGGGCTCGCACTGGCGGCCGGACGGCCCTTTTCCATCGGTGACTGGATTGCGCTCGGCGACGGCACCGAGGGGCGTGTGATCGAGAACAACTGGCGCTCCACCTTCCTGCTCACCGGCGCCCACAACGTCGTCGTCCTGCCCAACAGCGCGCTGGCCAAGGTCGGGCTCACCAACCTTAGCCGACCCGACGAGACGCACCAGATTCCATTGCTTGTCCGCATCTCGGCAGATCACCTGCCTGAGCGGGTCGAGGAAGCGATGCACGCCGCCCTTCTGAGGTGCGACCGCATCGTCCAGGCGCCGCTGCCGGTCGTCGCCCTCAAGTCCATCGATGCGGTGGCAATCGAGGTCGAGCTGCAGTTTCGCGTCAGAAACCCGGCAGAAAGGGTGCCGGCCCGGAACGAGGTGATCAGCCGCATTCACGAGCAGTGCCGGAAAAGCGGTTTTCTTTTGGCGCAGCCGCTACAGGGTTTCCTCTACGCGCCACCGCGCGAGGCTCAGGTCACACCGCGCTCAGCCGGCGCGCTCTAGCACCCACTCAAAACTGCTTTTCCAGAGATCTGCGGGAATTTCCTTTGCCAGGGTCTCGGTCAGGTCGGACAAGCGGACACTGCGCAGCTTCTCGCGCCAGGCCTCGTCGGCCTCCCACATGATGCGCGCCACCGCACACGGTCTGTCGTCGCAATAGCCCGCCGCCCGGCAGGGATTGTTGGCCCTGATATTGGTGCAGACGAAGGTTCGCGCCTTGCCTTCGACCGCTTCGATGATATCGAGAAAAGTCAGCTCGGCCGGGGCTCTGGCCAATCGATATCCCCCCGAAGGCCCGAGGGTCGTGTGCACGAGGCCGGCCTGGGACAGGCTCTGCAATGCCTTCGACAGATATTCCTTGGGCAGCCCATGGAATTCCGCCAGCGCTTTGGTCGACAGGTACCTGCCTTCAGGCAGACCGGCGAGGATGGCGCAACAATGCAGCGCCCATTCGACTTGGCTTTTGAGGATCATGTGTTTGTCCGGCAGATGCCAATACGCATCTATTAAGGACAAAAAATATCCCTATTTTTCTCTTGTGTAAACAGTGCGAGACTGTAGGCGGCAGCAGACGTTTCATCATTGCGATCGCCGGTTTCGCTGCGTCCCTTGCGCCTGTTGCCTCGACCCTTAGCAATTTGCATCTCACCCGATAGACGCACCCTTTCCGCCAGGAGGTGGTTGAAAGCACCAGCGCTTTACACGCGCGGTTGAATCGCCAAAGATGGCCGCGCAGGGAGGAGCTCGCTCATGGAATTTGCTACCATGGCCGCGTTTGCGGCCGTCACGTTCATAGCCGTCGTCACGCCCGGACCGGATGTGATCCTGGCAATGGCCAACGGCTCGCGGTTCGGCATGAAAAAGGCGGTTGCGGGGATGGTGGGTGTCCTTCTCTCCGACCTCTTCCTGATTGTGGCGGTGGCGGCCGGCCTCGGCGCCATTCTCGCGGCCTCTGAATTCTGGTTCTCCGTCGTCAAATATGCGGGCGCGGCCTATCTCGCCTGGCTCGGCTTCAAGATGCTTCTTGCCGGCCACGCCAACGCTTTTGCGAGCGAGGTGGACAATGGCCCGGCTCGGGAAGAGACGGCGCTAGCGGTTTGCCGCCACAGCATGATCGTGGCGATCACCAACCCGAAAGCCTATCTGTTTTTCTCGGCGCTGCTGCCGCAATTCATCGATCCCAGCGCGCCACAGGTCCCGCAGTTTCTGGCGCTGACGATCGTGTTCTCCATCGTCGAGTTTGCCGTCATGTTCGGCTACGCGCTCGTCGGCTTCAAAACCGCGCAGTTCGCCGCGTCTTCGATGCGGCGCTGGATGGAGAAAGGCTGCGGCGGCGCCCTGCTGGTGTCTGCTGCCTCACTTGCACTGGTGAAGCGCGCCGGCTGAGCGCCGGACCGATCAGGTCATGCCCGATTGCCTTGCTGCGGCGCTGCTACCGCAGCTTCGTATCGAGAGCATCGCGGGTCGATGCGACGACGTACCATCACCCTGCTGCCCGGCAGCAAACTGTGGCACGCCGGACCTGCCGGTGGACCATATTGTGTTCCGGCCGGCAGACTTCGCCGCGTAGAGGGCGGCGTCGGCAGTGCAGATCACCTGGTGTGCCTCCTCTCGGCCAATGAAAGTGGAAACGCCGATACTCACTGTTGCCGACACAACGCCCTTTGCGGTTCCGAGCCGGCGGGTTTCGAAATCACTGCGGATGCGCTCGGCAACGGCGATTGCTTCGGTGTGATCCGCAGCTGGTAGGCAGGCGGCGAACTCTTCGCCTCCCATGCGTGCAACAATGGCGCCGCCGGGCACCGTTCGCGCCGCGATCTCGGCGAAGTCCATGAGGACCTGGTCGCCGGCCGCGTGCCCGAAGCGATCGTTGATCGCCTTGAAATGGTCAATGTCCATGTAAAGAAGGGCGCCCCCTTTGGGCGTGGTGAGAAAGGCATCGAATTGCGCCAGGAATGCTCGGCGGTTCGGAACGCCTGTCAATGCGTCTGTCTCCGATGCAAGCTTGTAGCGATGCTGCGTTCGTTCCTTCACCAGTGCGAAGAAGACAAAGCCGCCGGCCAGGCAATGGAGGAACAGTTCGAAGGTGACGAACTGATACCACAGCGGCTGTTCTGCGCCCGACGCGGTATTGCCCGTCAGAGGCCAGAGCAAAACCAGCGGGATGCGGACGAGGTAGAACACGCCGTGGCTGCCGAAGACGAAGGCGACGATGTAAGAGCTCGGTAGCCTGCGGAAATTGTCGGATCGGAAGATCTCAAGCGCGACCAGAGTGGAGTAGACGAAGATCAGCACCGAATAGAGCACGATCCGGCTGGTGACGCTTTCGCGGAAATGGTCGGAGAAATAGGTGATCGCGATCCAGATGGCCGGTCCGGCGAGGGCTGAAACGACCTTCAGCGGCTGATTGTCGAAGGCGCGCAGGCCGAGCCAGATCATCGCGAGGGCCAGGACCGCGAGCGCATTGCCGAGCGAGATGGTGACGAACTGGTAACCGTCTCCGCGCAAGGCAAGCAGCACGAACCCGAAAGCGCCGGTGAAAAAGGCCGACGACCAGAGCATGAGTTCGACACTCTTGCGCTCCTGCCACCAGGCAAGGCCAAAGAAAACGCCGAAAATAATCAGAGTCGCGAACGAACTGAACATGATCGTCGGGGTATGCAGCGTGCCCACCATAACCTCCTGGTTCTGGCGCAAAGCTTTGACCGAGAACCGTAAAGCTTTCGCAAATGGTAAAGCTGCTGCCGAGGCGTTGGGACAGGAAGGGGCGCCACGTGGATCCGCCGCTGGCAGGAAACGGGTTGAATTCCAGCCGCAGCCGCACGATTTTTGTGGAAGCTGCATCAGCGGAGGGTAGGCGGATGGGCCAGGACACACATCGCTATTTCATCTTCGGTACCGCCGCAGGCTATTGCGGCATCGCCTGGAACGATGTGGGCATCACCCGGTTTCAGTTGCCGACCCGCGCGGCCGAGGCGACCGAGCGGCTGTTGCTGCGGCGTCTGCCGGCTGCCGAGGCGTCGCAGCCGCCAACTGAGATCCGGCAGGCGGCGGACGCCGTTCAGCGCTACTTCGAGGGTGCGGAAGTCGATTTCTCGGGCTTTACCGTCGATCTCGACGGCCAGGACGAATTCTTCCGTCGCATTTATGCGGCCGCGCGCCAACTGCGCTGGGGACAGACGACCACCTATGGCGCTCTGGCAAAGGAACTGGGCGCAGGGCCGGAAGCCGCCCGCGATGTCGGCCAGGCCATGGCCAAGAACCCGGTATCACTGATCATTCCCTGTCATAGGGTGCTTGCCGCCGGTGGCAAGATCGGCGGGTTCTCCGCCCCGGGTGGATCCACAACCAAGACCCGGATGCTCGAATTGGAAGGCGTTCATCTGGGCGAGCCAGCGCCGTCGCAGCAGTCGTTCGGATTCTAGTGTTGCGGGCGCGCAGCTTCTTCTTCACGCGGCGGTCGGATGAGAAAATCACCTGAGTACTGGCTCCCCAGTCGCGCTCTTCAATACGCCTCTGGCGCGAAGGGCGGTCCGTCCGAAAAATCACCGGTTGCGATCTGTTGCAATGTTTCCAAGAGTGTTTCGGAAAATGCCGCTCAATATATGTTACAACCGTCACCCAGTTTCTCATAAAGTATAATTTTTTCAATGTATTAAGAAAATATGCCCAATCGGATTAATTCCGATTTTCTCATGACATGTTATAAGAACGAACCTATTTTTAGCAGCCTCTAAACTTGTCGCAACGAATCCTGGGGTGACTTATGTCCATCAGTTCAGGAACACCGTGCCGCAAGGACCGTACGCCAACCGGGATCGTGATCGAACAGCAGGCGCTGGTAGGCAGCGTCATTGTGACGATCCTCGAACATGAGCTATCCGGTTGGAACTTTATCGATATGGTCTCGACCGACAGCCTTGACCGGGCGCGGGGCTACGATGTGCGTCTGATCGCCTTGGATCTTACCGGCAGAAATGGCGGCGGATGCAACCTGTGCGCTGAGCTCAAGGAGATCCGTCGGCATTTCCCCGAAGTTCCGGTGGTGGTGCTGTCGGATTCGGACAGTATTGCGACCGCCGCCGAGGTCCTCAAGCTGGGTGTTCGCGGCTTCTTCAATACCTCGCTCAAGATCGAGCTGGCGCTTGCAGGTCTGCGCCTTGTCCTTGCCGGCGGCGTCTTTTGTCCGGATCCGCTGGCCGCCCTCAAGGACGGTGCCGCCACCAGTGCGAAGGACGGTGGCGAAAGGATACAGACCTACAGGAACGAGCTCGCGCTTGCCGATTTTACGCCGCGCGAGGCCGACGTGCTGGCGGAATTGCGTTGCGGCTCCTCCAACAAGGTCATCGCCGGCAAGCTTCACCTTTCCGACCATACGGTGAAGATGCACCTTCAGCACATCATGCGGAAACTGCAGGTGCAGAACCGGACGGAGGTGGTGGCGCTGCTTGCCGATCATGCAACGCTGACCAACGGCCACGGCAACAATGGCGCCAGCAGTGGCAGCAGCATTGTCAACGTGACGTCTTTTCGAGCATTTCGCTGAGTGTGGCGGCGGTCAGCATCGCTTCGGCGAGAAGTTTCTTGAGCTTCAGGTTTTCTTCTTCGAGCGCCCTTATCCGGTCCGCATCGAAATTCGGCCCTCTGTGCTGCAGCGATTGCCAGCGGTAGAAGGTCGGTTGGCTGATGCCATGGCGGTGACAGACATCGGACACGGTCGCCCCGCTCTGATGTTCCTTCAGGATCTCTGTAACCTCGTCGTCGTTGAACTTTCGCTTGCCCATCACGGTTGTCCCTCGGGAGCCGAATGACGTATGCGCATGCATCCAGTATATCGCCTGCGTCGATGCGCCATGCTGCGGCTTCCGCTGCCAGCGCACCTCAGTTCTCACGAAATGCGCTGTTAAAACTGTCGAGAAGCGGGCGCAGCGCGTAGAGCGCCACGCTGCTCGTGCCGGTTTCTATCATGGCCCGCACCGGCATGCCCGGCACCATGTGCACCCCGGTCATGTGCGGGAGGCGTTCGTCCGTCACGCGGATCGTCGCGGCATAATAGGTATGGCCGGTTTGCCGATCGACCAGATGATCAGCCGATACATAGGCGACGGTCCCCTTGAGCAGGGGAACGCGCCGCTGGTTATAGGGAATGAGATGCACCTGGGCTTCCAGCCCGGCATGGACCTGGCTGATGTCCTCCGGCTTGACGCGCGCTGCGATGACAAGCGGGCTTGCTTGCGGGACGAGATCGGCCAGCGGTTCGCCGGCGCCGATGACGCCGCCGGCCGTATGAACGCGCAGATCCATGATCACGCCTTCCTCGGGGGCCCGGATCTCGGTTCGTGCCAGCTGGTCGTCAATGGCGAGCAGCCGCTCTCGCAACTGCGCAAGCTGGTTCTCTGTCTCGCGCAGGGTAAGCGCGACTTCGTTCAGCCTGTCGCTGCGCAGCTTGATAAGATAGGCTTGAGACTCGCTGATGACCTGGTGGGCGCGCGAAATGCGCGCTCCGACTTCGCCGATCTGGCCGCCGATGTCGGCCTTCTCCCGCGCCAGGATGAGAACACGGCTCTTGCGTTCCAGGCCCTTGGCCGTCAGGGTCGAGATGGCGGTGAATTCCTGGCGGGCGATGGCGTTGCGCTCGATCAGGGCCGCCTTCTGGGCGCTGAGGCCAGCCACCTCTTCCAGCACCTGCTTGATCTTCTCTTGTGTAATCGCGATCTCCGATCGCATCACCTGGCGCCGTGCATCGAATATGTTCTGTTGGCCGGTGAGAATGTCACTGATCACGCGGTAGTCGGCCATCTGCTCGGCCAGTTCGGGCGGATAGGTGACGTGGTCCCAGCCGTTTTGTTCGGCAAGCAGCCGGGCCTGGCGTGCCTTGGCGTCCCAGAGTTGGCCGCGCAGATTGTCGCGCTCCGAACGCGGCTTGGTGTCGTCGAGCTTGATCAGCACCTGGCCCGCGGTGACCCTGTCGCCGTCCTGGACAAAAATCCGCCTGATGATCCCGCCCTCGAGATGCTGGATTGTCTTGCGGTTGGTTTCCGCCTCGACGACGCCCGACGCAATCGCCGCGCTGCTGAGCGGCGCCAGTATTGACCAGACGCCCAAACCGACGACGAACACGCCGACCAGCAAGTTTCCCGTCCAGGCAACACGCCGCAACCGCGGCATCGGCGACGGGTCTGCCAGTGTCAGCGAAATCCTGCCGGAAAGGGTGGCAGGCGGTGCCGATCCGGTGGCCCTGCCGACGTTGCCGGCATAGCCGGCGATTTTGAGCGCGATACGGGACGCCATCAAGGGGCTGATCTTCGCAAGTTGCATCAATCTCCCTCCTCAGGTGCCGGTTCGGGCGGGCGGTTGCAGGTAGGTATCGAACACCCAGTCGCTGTCGCCAAAGGCGTCGATCGTGCCATTGCGTATGATCGCGATCTTGTTGGTGACGGGGAGAATGCCCATGCGATGGGTGATGATGACGACGATCATCCGTCTGGCGCGCATATGGGTGATGGCGGAAAACAGGCGGCGCTCGCCATCATAGTCGAGGCTGGAATTCGGATCGTCGAGGACCACCAATGAAGGGTTGCCGTAGACTGCGCGTGCCAGGCCAAGCTGCTGGCGCTGGGCCCGCAGCAACGTCGCCCCGCCATCGCCGATATCGGTCTCATAGCCCTGGGGCAATTGCATGATTGCCTCGTGCAACCCGACGAACTTGGCTGCCTCGACCACCTTGTCGGCGTCGGTGCCGTCGAGCCGACCGATGACGTCCTTGATCGCGCCGCCGAACAGCTCGATGTCCTGGGGCAGGTAGCCGATGTGGCGCATGCCGCCGCCAAGCTTTAGGGTCGAGATATCGACGCCGCCGAGCAGGGCACTGCCGCAGGTGGCCGGCTGCACGCCGGCGATGATGCGGCCGAGCGTCGATTTTCCCGAACCGGAGGGCCCGATGAGCGCAACACAATCGCCCGGCATCAGGCGCAGAGTGACGGCGTTCAGGATCTGCCGGTTGCCCGTGGGCAGTGCATAGCCGACTCGGTCGAGCACCAGCCCGTTGGCCTCCGGCATCGGAATGGTGCGCACCTGGTCCTGTGAAGCGATCGTCACCAGCATCGTGTCGAGGCGGTTGAATGCCGCGTAAACCAGGGCAACAGCCCGCCATGCGCCGATCGCGCCCTCGACCGGTGCCAGCCCGCGGCCGAGCAGCAGGCTGGAGACGAAGATGATGCCCGGATTGCCGCTTTCCTCCAGAACCAGCCAGCTTGCCGCGCCCATCATCAGGATCTGCGCGAGCATGCGAACGGACTTGGACATTCCAAGGATGACCTCGGTGCGCTTCATCGCGTCGTCCTGAGCTTGCCGCGCGGTCTCCGCGTCCCGATAGACGAGCTGTGCTGCGCCATTCTGCATGTTCATCGCGCGGATGACCTGAATGTATCGAAGCGCGGTCGCAAAGCGCATCTGGCTGCGCGCCAGCGCCAGGTTGGCCTGCGCCAGGGGGTGGCGGGTCGAGATTTCCGTCACGATCGCAAGCAGAAGCAAGGCGATAGCGCTGAACAGGCCGATCGTTCCGAGCAGCGGGTGGACCATGAACAGCAGCAGCAGGAACACCGGCGCCCAGGGCACGTCGAAAAGCAAGGAACTGGCCGGTGCATCGAGGAATTGGCGCAAGGTCGACAGATCCCGATAGCATTCATTGGCGAGCCCGGCGTCGTTGCGTGCCCCATATTCGAAACAGGCGGTCAACACCACGGGCCGCAGTCGATGATCCAGCCAGCTGCCGATGCGTGACAGTGCCGCGCGCCTGACGATATCGAGTATGGAGCCGACCAGCACGGCCGCAGCGATGATCAGCGTCAGCATGACAAGCGTGTCGACGCTGCGGCTGGACAGCACGCGGTCGTAAATCTGCAGCAGATAGATGGATGGAGCGAGGAGGAACAGATTGTAGGCGCAACTATAGAGAAAGACCAGCAGGAACGCCCCCGTGCAAGCCTTGAGAGCCACGATCAGATGGGTTGGAGAATGCTGCGCCCCTGTCGGATTCGTCGTCATGATCGGATCTCGATCGGATCGGCATGATCGATGTTGATGCGGTCGGCTTGGTTGCTTCAGGCTTCCTTCGCTCGGACTCGATCCGTGGCCAAATGCAACTCGAGGTGCCGCAGCGTCTCTTGCCGACCGCGACACCGGTGAAGAAGGGATCGCCGGGCTGGCCGGCGATCCTCGTCCAGGCGTTCAGAGGATATCGATAACGCCAGAATTGTCGAAGCTGTCGAGAAGGCTCGACACGGTGGTATTGGTCGTATTTGTCGTCGTTTCAGCAATCGGGTTCGAATGGACCAAAGCGGCCGAAATATCGCCGCCAACGGCTGCATTGCCGTCGCCGCCGGCGCCGCCCATGCCCGAAATAATCGTCGCGCCCTGATCGGCAAGCAATGTCGAGGTCTGCGTGGCGGTGGTTTCCGCATTGACCGTCGCCGTGTTGCCGCCGCTCGTGCTCGTCTGGTCGCCACTCGAGGTCGGGTTGCCGCCGGCGCCGCCGGTTCCAGTGTTCGTCAGGTTCGCCAAAACAGCGATCGGCACCTGAAGCAGGCCGCCGCCGTCAGCATTGCCCGTTCCCCAGGCCGCACCCTGGCCGACGTCATCGCCATTGTCCACGGTCGGGACGGAGCCGACGACCGTCTGCACCGGGGCGAGGGTGGCTACCGGGCTGTAGCTGATGTTGCCTGTGTTGTTGCCGTCACCGCCGTTGCCAGCGCTCGCGTCGCCCGCGATGGGGTTGGCAAGGTTGATCGTGTCAGTGGTTACTTGTGAAATAGGCATAGCGTCTCTCCTCTACTTGTTCCCCGTAGTCTTGGACGGTTCGATGCCACAGCACATCACCGCGGGCGGGGACAGCGCGAACGTATGGTGCGCGCGATCACGAAAGGGGACCAGCCGGACATTCGGGGACGTTCCTTTGGCTAGGGTCTGCCGGATCGGGATGGGGGAAAACGATGGAGTTCCGAGGATTGATCTTACGAGGAGGCGCTCGGCTCAAGGCCGCGCCCAACATCTTGAGTTGAAATCTTGCGTTGACGGGTGCTTCCGGTCAGCCTTGCAGAACGTCGTCGATCAATGCGGAGTGGGTATCGGCGATGTTGCCTTCGCCGCCGGCCCCGCCGACACCTCCGAGCTGCAGCGTGTGCTGGTCGAGCAGGACGTTGTTGAGTTGGTCTGCGTCTGCGGTGCCACCGGCGGGTACGGCGATGTTGATCGGGTGGAAGTAGCCGATGTTGACACCGACGGTGCTGCCGTTCGAGTAGCCGTCTCCGCCGCCGCCAGCGACCCCGTTTCCGGTAAAGATCGTGTCGGAGGACAGATTGAATCCGCCACCATTGCCGCCGATCCCGGCGATCTGCACGCCGCCCTGGTCGAAGACTACATTGTTCGTTTGCGTCGCATGGGCATCGCCGCCGGCGGCGCCGACTGCGATGTTGATCGGTGAAAACACAGCCACGTTGACGTCGACCATGCTGCCGATGAAGGTGCCGTTGCCGCCATGGCCCGCATAGTTGTCGCCGTTGAAGACGAAGGTGGCGCCTTGCTGGGCCGGCGCGGTGCCACCGGCAATGTTTTGGTCACCGCCTGAACCGCCGACGCCGCCGATCTGGGTTGCGCCCTGGAGAAAGGCGGCATTGTTTGCCTGTCCGGCGGTGGCGCTTGTGCCGGATCCGGTCGCGACTGCCATATTGACGGGCACGAAAACCGCGGTATCGGTGCTGACGAGAGCGCCGAAAAGGCTGCCATCACCGCCGCTGCCCGCGCTGCTTCCGCTGCCGCTTCCGCCTGCAAGATTGCCGTTACCGCCTTCGCCGCCAATGCCGGCCATTTCGGTTACGTGCTGATTGATCAACGCGTTGTTGCCCTGCTGGGCGTTGACGTCCGAATGCGGACCGGCGATCGCCGCGTTCGACGGCATGAACATCGCGAGCGTGTTGCTGCCGATCGTGCCGATGCTGGTGCCATCGCCGCCGCTTCCGGCCGAGTTTTGTTCAGGGCCGATATCGAGCGGCAGCCAGGTTGGAACCAGCGCGAGATGGCCGCCGGCAATCGTGCTTTGACTGGAGTTCGCGTTCGGCGCCTCTTCCGACAAAAGACGAGTCTCTGCCATCGTCGTGTCTCCCATCGATCCGGTCCCTCGCAGACGTCCGTATGCGAGCGCGCATCAGCCGACTATTCTGAAGATGGTTGCGGCAAAAGGTGAGCCTGCAATTCGTCTACGGCCGTTCGGGCAGGCAACGACGGCGCCACATGCTTTGCAAGACGTGCAAGGCTTGCCGTAGCACTTTGAATTGCCGCATGTTTTTTAAGGCAAGCATGCAGTAGCCGAATGGTGGTATCGCGCAATCACCACACCGACCACGGGCAATGATCGCGCAATTGCGTTCGTGCCGAAGCTCATGGATCCAGCCGAAGGCCGCGCCGGCCGCTATTGCAGCAGGTTGAACAGTCTTCCGAGCGTACCTTCTTCCTGTGCCGGCGGTTGTGCGTCCGGCTCAGGTTGCTGCGTGGCCCGCTCGCCTTCTGCCGAAGGCGGTTCGCCGGCGGCGTCCGGTGTCGCCGACTGCGCGTCAGCCGGCGGGGCGGGCGGCACCGCCTCGTTCTCCGTTCCGCCGCCGCCGATGATGTCCTCGATGGAAGGCGCGTTGTCTTCACCTTGTTGCGGCTTGCCGATGGCACCGCCGATGATGTCGCGGATCGTCCCTGCCTTGCCCTCGCCTGACAGCAGGTCATCGAGGCGCAGCTTGCCTGTCGGCAGCCCGCTTGATGCCGAAGACGACAAACTCGGTCAGCCCGGCGACAACACCATGAGCCGGAAGCCGGTCGAGCAGGCGGTGCGCCGCGGCATCAATGCGCGCTTCGCGACTTGTGAAACGCCTGTCGTCGGGCTCCCGAACGATCTGCAACGCCTCGCTCCATCTCGACGATGCGATTGGCGGGACAATGCGGTTGAATTGTGGTCGCAAAGCCATCGGGGCGTGTGTCCCGAGGCGAGCTGTTTCATTATGGCACAGGTCTGTCGCTTCTAACCCCTGAGGGTTAGTTAATTTCACCGCGGGAAGGAGTATCGGTCGACGATCGCCCAGATCTCGCGATTGACCTCCTGCAGCTGCTCGATCACCTCGTTGATGCGCGAGATTTCCGCATCGTTGATCTGCTCGATCTTGCCGTACTTGATCGTGTCCTTGCTGTCGAAGATGGACATCAGTTGCGTGCTCGCCTGGTCGCCGTTTTCATCGAAGGAATAGATGCAGTGACTGTATTTGTTGCGCAGCTTCGCTTGCTTGCCAAGCAGTTGGGTGATCGCCAGGATCTCTTGTCGCTGTGCCGACGGGACCCGGCTCGTCTTGGTCAGGCGCTCAACGAGCTCGATGCGGGCGCGCGTCGTGTTGAGCGTCAGGAAGATGACGATCGCGGTTTCCTTGTCCACCCGGGCAAGACCGGCGATCAGGTAGATCAGCAGGCTCTCCGTATTGGTCCAGGTGTAATTGAGCTGCCCAATGAGAAGTAGGATGTCGTGAAATCTCGCCATGTGCCCCTGCCAGCGTCTGCCATCCGTTGAACTGATTTCGTTAAGCATAGCGCATTCCCGCCGCCAGTAAATTTCTTCCGGCAAGGCGTCGCCCACCCTTTGGTTCCGGCCCTTCTCAAAGTAACCCCTTGGGTGCACCTCGAATTGTGGCGGCGCTAACCCCCCGAGGTTAGCCCGAACTGACAACTTACAATGCGGTTCGGATTTCGACAGACTTGCCTCCGCAATCGGCGAGCAGGACGTGTTCAGGCCTTAAAAGGGCGAGTACTGCAGCAAACAGGAGAATGCCCTTTTTCAGAACCTGATCCGCTGCTCTCCGTCAAAGTGGAGGGAGAGCCAGCCCAAAATTAAATTGATTGCATATTACAGGCATAAGGGCGCCGAGCGCCCCGGAGGAACCAATTTTCATCCAATCCAACCGTAGCCCGCACATGGCCCAAATCCGCGTAAGAGAAGAATGCGGCTCGGCCGTCGCGGCCTCAACTTGAGGTGATTGTTATGAGTAAAGACAAAACCATCCTGTTCCCATGGGATCCGAGCCAGGATCAGAGCCAGGACCAGGATCAGGGCCAAGGCCAGGGTCAAGGCCAGCTGCAGGCAGAGTTGCAGGCCCAGCTCCAAGGTCAGGGTCAAGGCCAGGGACAAGGCCAAGGCCAAGGCCAAGGACAAGATCAGGGACAAGGTCAAGGCCAGGGACAATCGCAATACAGCGAATCCTACAATGGCAACCTGAACGGCAACGGCAACCTGAACGGCAACGGCAACCTGAACGGTAACGGCAACGCCAACCTGAACGGCAACGGTAATGCCAACCTCAACGGCAACGGCAACCTGAATGCCAACGGCAACCTGAATGCCAACTTCAACGAAAACAAGACCGACGTCGACGTCGACGTCGACAGTGAGACGAAAGTCGACGTGGAAGTAGACATCGACCTCGACGGCTACAAGCCGTCCGACGACGACTTCAACGACATCGATCATTCCAAGATCGACGGCATGGCCAGCACGAGCTTCAAGGACATCTTGAATGACTCGCTCAACGGCAACAACAACACTGCGAATGTCTTCAGCCAGAACGCCATCATGTCGGACGACGACAAGGCGGAGGACATCCACAACAGTGGTACGTTGTGGCAGAAGGGCGACGCTTTGGGTGGCACCGCCAAGTCGGGCGACGGCATCAACGTCGGTACTGACGGCGGCAATGGCGGCAGCCATGCCGACGCCGACGGCGGTAAGGGCGGCGATGGCGGGCATACTGTTGGCGGTTTTGCTGGCGGTGGTGACGCCGATGGCGGCAAGGCTGAGAGCGACGCGGATGGCGGCAAGGGCGAAGGTGGTCTCGCAGCCAGCGTTGGCGTCGGCGCAGAAGGCGACAGCGGTAACGCCAATGGCGGCATCGGCGTCGGCGGCAATGGCGGCAACGGCGGTGCAGGTCTCGGTGTCGGCCTCGGCCTCGGCGTTGGCCTGGGTGTCGGCGCAGCAGCCGGTGGCGAAGGTGGCGACAGCGAAGGTGGCGAAGGTGGCGACAGCGGCGACATCGAGAGCGACGAAGCGAAAGCCGAAGACGCTGGTGACGGCGGCGACGCTGGTGGCTTCATCCTGCCGATCATCAATCTCGGCGGCGACGGCGGCGACAATGACGGCGGCAACAGCGTAGCGTTCGGTGAAACCGGCGATGCCGACGGCGGTGACGCTGAGGATGGCGGCGATGGCGGTGGTGCCCTTGGCGCAGGCCTCGGTGCCGGTGCAGGCTTCGGTGCCGGCGCAGGTGTCGGTGGTGATGGCGGTGGCGGCGGCGCTGCTAACGCAAGTGGCGGAACCACTGGTGCGGCCTATGGTGGCGACGGCTACGGTGGCGACGCCTCTGCCGACGGTGAGGGCGGCCTTGCTCTCGCAGGTGCCTGGGCTGGCGATGCAGCGGCCGGCGGCGGCTACGGCGGCGACGCCTATGGCGGCGACGGCGGAAATGGCGGCAATGGCGGCTTCGCAACGAATGGTGACGGTGGTGCAGGCGGAAGCGCCGGCATGTGGGGCTCCTACAATGGTGACGACAGCATCATTGAAGGGCTTTCCTCGGCAACGGCAGACGCCGTTATCGACACCAACGCCTTCAACCAGCAGATCGTTCTCGGCGCGAACCTGCAGGGCAACACCATCGATATGACGGTCGTCGGTGGTGACTACACGACCACTGCAGTTGGCGACGACGACAACTGATCTGTAGCTGACGTCGATACGCATAGTGCGGAATCGGCATTGAACAGGGCTGCGCGGGTCCCCCGCGCAGTCCGTCATGATCCGATGCGCTTAGGGGCACTACCGGCTACAAAAAGGAGGCCCTGATCATGTACTCCGCTAAAATCACCGAAACGATTGCCCATTTTATCGGTCTTTTCCAACTTTCGATCGAAGACGCCCGCATGCGCGAGGCACACGAGAAGTTCGACCCCGACCGGGAGGTTCACAAGGATCCGAAGGCCCTTGAAACCGCGCCCGTCAAGGTGACGGCACCCTACGACCTCGACGACTTCAATCCCGACGTTCCCTACCGGCCGCTCGATACGGACATCTTCATGCCCGAGCCCTACGGGTATGCCGGCTTGCCCTTCCCGGAGTACCCGCTTACGGAAGGCGTGGTGGGTCGCCAGGAAGCCGAGGGCACGACGCACCCCGCGTCGTTCAAATCGTCCTATTTCAGCGCTCCGCAAATTCAGCCGCCCGGATCGGTCGTGGTCTACAGTCAGCAGACCGCCCAGCTTTCGGACAATGACTATGTCAACATGGGCGGGCACGGCCTGAAATCGGCCCTGCACATCGATAGCAGCGCAATAATGGCCGAACTCATCGAAGGCTCGCTGCAGATTTCACCGCTGGGTCTCGAGGATCCCGCAGGCTCTGCCGAAACAATCGCCAGCCTGGTAACGACGACCGCCGCGACGCTGAACGCCTACTCTGCGGGCGGTGAAAGCGAAGCGGAGGGCGAAAGTCAGGTGGGCGGCCTGACCGCCAGCACATCCATCGCGAAGGCCGCAGCGCTTGAAGGCGTTTATGTGAACGGCGAGCTGGTGGAGACCGCGCCCGTCCTCAAGGATCATCTGCCGAACCAGGACGAAACCGAGGAAACGCCGGAACCGGAATTGACGGAGGGGCCGAAGGAGGCCAGTGGTGCCGTTGCTTATGGTGAAGGGGAGGTTAAGGTTTCGGCCACGGTCGAGTTGCAAGCCGGCAGCAATATGCTGATCAACGAGGCTGTCATCACAAGCAACTGGCTGCAGTCGAACGTCCTGGCGGTTGCCGGTGACCATGTTCAGCTCAACGCCATCGTTCAGACCAATACCTACTATGACAGCGATCTGGTAAGCTCCGCGCTTTGCGGCGGAGCAGCGGCGGACAAGGCGACCGAAGCGTTCAACATCGCGTCATTCAAGCACGTCACTTCCACGGAACCGACGAACAACGACACGGGTGTTTTCCCGAAAGCATGGGCCATCACCGAAATCAAGGGTGACCTGATGATGGTGAACTGGCTTCAGCAGTTCACCTTCATGTCCGACAACGACATGGCCATTCTGTCGGCATCGGGCTCGAAGCTTTCGATCATCGCCGGCGACAACACCTCCGCCAATCAGGTGTCGCTGCTTGAACTGGGATACCGCTACGACCTCATTTTCGTCGGTGGCAACGTCTTCGACGCCAACATCATCCATCAGACGAACATCTTGCTCGACAACGATTTCATCGGCGCCGTCGGCGGATTCCAGATGAGCGGCAACGGATCGGTATCGACCGGTGGAAACCTGTTGTGGAACTCTGGCAATATCGTCGAAGCCGGTGGGGCGAGCGTCGTCAACCCGTTGTCGGGAGGATATCTGTCGGCCCTGCAGGACCTGGCTGAAGGCAAGGACCTTTCGTTGAAGGACGTGATGCACGACGCCGCCTTTGCAGGCCTGCTGGGATTGCGTGTGCTCTATATTTCCGGCGATCTCTTGAGCCTCAACTACATCTCGCAGACCAACATCCTCGGTGACAGCGACCAGGTGACACTGGCGATGAACGCGCTGACGGCGCATCCGGATGCCGATTGGACCATTTCGACGGGCTCCAACGCGCTCTTGAACTATGCCGGCATCGTCGATGTCGATACGGGAAAGACGATCTATGCCGGCGGCGGCGTCTATTCGGACGAGGTTCTTATCCAGGCCGAACTGGTCAAGACCGATCCCTTCCTCGGTGGGCAGGATCCGAATGCGCTGGCGAGTGAAGCGGTCGTCTTCCTCGGCGACGGCATGCTTACCCCAGAGACCGGGCAGCAGGCCGAGGATCACGCGTCGCCGAGCCCGGCATCGCACACGATCGATACGGCGAGCTGCGATCCCATGCACAGCATGGTCGCCTGAGCGGAGCGCGGGGGACATCATGACCGACCGCACCAATCCGTCTTGGCAAGCAGAAGATGCGGCCGACGATACGTCTTCTCCGAATACCGTCGACGCGGACCGGGTATCGGAGAAGCCGGATGCGGAGGCTGTACGGCGGCGTTTTCTCCGCAGACTTGACCATCAGGAAAACATTCTGGATCGCGCTGTTAAGGAGATCGACGGGGTGGCAGATCAACTTCGAAGAGCGGCGGCAAACGACGCCAATGAAAACGAGAACGTAGCCAAGCCGACCTGCGTCCCGCCCCCGGGGCCGAGTGCCACGATCACAAGCCTCACACCGGCGGTCACCAACACCAGCCCCCCGGCGGCGACAAACACCGCATCCACAACAGCCATGTCTTCACCTGCGCCGACGGGTGCCACGGAGGCGACAAGCTTTACGCCAAGGTCCTGGCCGCCGAGAGCCGAGCCCCAATCCAGCGTCGAGACGCCCACTAAGAGCGAGGCGCCGGCAAAAATGGAGACCCTGTCTGCGTTGCGCGACCGGATGACCGCGGAGCGGCAGCAGCCTCCAGGCGAGCAAAAGCCGCAACCACGCGGCGAGCGGCCAGTGATCTGGCCAACGGCCGAGATGAAGGAGAAGAGCGCGCCGTCGGGCATGGTCGTGATCGAAGGTGATCGCGGTCCGATCAAGGCCGAGGAGCGGCCAACCGGAAAAGGCGGCGGCGGTGGGTCTTCTAGCGGCAAGGGCAACGGCGGCGGCGGTGGCGGCGGGGCCTTTCACAAGCGCCTCGGCCCGGTCGATTTTTCCGCCAGCCTCAAGGCCGGTCTCAAGGCGATCCGACAGAACCTGATGATCGTGATGATCTTCACGATCGTGACCAATATCCTCGTGCTCGCGATTCCGGTCTATCTGTTCCAGATTTCGGACCGGGTGTTGACCAGCCGCTCGCTCGACACGCTCGTGATGCTGACGGCCCTGATCGTCGGCGCGGTGCTGCTGCAGGCGATCTTTGATGGCATTCGCCGCATGATCCTGATGCGGACAGCGGTCGAGGTTGCCGCCCAGCTCGGGGCTCCTATCCTTAGCGCGGCAGCCAGGGCAGCCCTTCATAGCAACGGGCGAGAGTATCAGACGCTGGGCGATCTGCAGCAGCTCCGTTCCTTCCTGGTTTCAGGCACGCTACTCTCGTTTCTCGATGCCCCGATCGCACCGCTCTTTGTCGTCGCGGTGTTTCTGATCCACCCGCATCTCGGTGCCATCGTCATCACGTCGGCATTTCTGCTTTTGATCGTCACGCTTTTGAATCAGAGAGCGACGGCCTCTGCCTTCGGCGAAGCCACGACGTTCCAGACGAAGGCGAACCTTCACCTTGATTCCATGTCGCGCAACTCGCAGATCATCAATGCGCTGGCGATGATCCCGGAAGCCGTCCACCTCTGGGGCAAGGACATGGCCGGCTCGCTGAAAGCGCAGGTTCTGGCGCAGGACCGCAACATCGCCTTTGCGTCGCTCTCCAAGGCCGTGCGACTGCTCACCCAGGTGACGATGCTCGGTTGGGGCGCCAATCTTGCTCTCCACGGTCACCTGACGGGTGGCATGGTCATCTGCGCCTCGATCATCGCGGGCCGGGCGCTCGGCCCGATCGAAGGCGCGATCGAGGGGTGGAGCCAGGTAATCCAGTCGCGTGCCGCCTACGGGCGCATTTCCTCGCTGCTGCAGACGTCGCCGCTCAACTTCGAGCGGCTGAAACTGCCGCGGCCCGAGGGGCGCCTCGACGTCGAACGCCTGCTCTTTGTCCCGCAAGGTACCAAGCGCGTGGTTCTCAACGGCATCACCTTTGCGCTCGAGCCAGGTGACTCGCTTGCGGTCATCGGCAGTTCCGGTGCTGGCAAGACGACGCTTGGCAAGATGCTCGTCGGCTCCATTCTGCCGACCTCTGGCAACGTCCGGCTCGACCTCATGGACCTGAGGAACTGGGACCAGCGCCAATTCGGCGAAAGCATCGGTTATCTGCCGCAGGATGTGCAGCTTTTCCCCGGAACGATCAAGGCCAACATTGCCCGCATGCGCGAGGATGCAACGGACGCGGAGATCTATGCTGCTGCCAAGCTCGCCGATGTGCACGACATGATCGCCATGCTGCCGCATGGCTATGAGACCTTCGTTGCCGCTGACGGCTCGCCGCTGTCGGGTGGACAAAAGCAGCGCGTGGCGCTTGCCCGTGCCTTCTTCGGCAATCCGCGCATGGTGGTGCTGGATGAGCCGAACTCCAATCTCGACACGTCGGGTGAAGCGGCGCTGACCCGGGCGCTCACGCATGCCAAGCGCGAGAAGATCACGGTCATCACCATCACCCAGCGGCCCGCCCTTCTCAACAGCGTCGACAAGGTTCTGCTCCTGGTGAACGGCACGGTGGCCCTCTTTGGCCACCGACAGGACGTTCTCAAGGCGCTTGCTGCCCGCGGCGTGAACACCGAAGGAAACCCGATCGACCAACCCCAGCTTCCGTAGGCGATGATGACGGACATAGCCAAAGTACATGACCTGACATGGTACGCAGAGGTGCCGCGCTCGATCTGGAGACACACCATGATCGGCATGCTGTTGATGGTGGCGACGCTCGGCGGCTTCGGCCTGTGGGCCTTTACCGCGCCGCTCGCCGCTGCCATCATCGCGCAAGGCAGCTTCGTCGCCACCGGCCAGAACAAGGTGATCCAGCACTTCGAAGGCGGGATCATCAAGGACATCCTGGTCAGCGAGGGCGATCATGTGACCGTCGACCAGCCGCTGGTCCGCCTCGACGAGACGGCGGCGCTTGCTAACGAACGCCAGTTCTTTCTCCGGCGGGCGCGGCTGGAGGCGATCGTCGCCCGCCTCACCGCGCAGACGCACGGTCTGAAAGAGATCGTCTTGCCGGAGATCCTGACCCCGCATCTGAAAAGTGACCCGGAGATCGGCCCGATCGTGCAAAGCCAGCAACTCAGCTTCCAGACCTGGAAAAGCAAGCTGGAAAGCGATCTCGGCTTGCTGAGACGCAACATCGAGAGTCTGGAATTCCGATCGCAAGGCTTCCAGGAGCAGCTGAAATCGGTTCGGGAGCAGCGTCAGCTGCTTCAGGAGGAATATGAAGGCAAAAAGACGCTGCTTGCGAAAGACCTGATCCGCAAGACGGAGATCAAAACCATCCAGCGGGCAATCGCCGACGCTGAAGGTCAGATCGGCAGGCTGATGTCCGAAGTCTCCGAAACGGGCTCCCAGATCCTCAAGCAGGAACAGCAGGTCAACCAGACCGAAGAGAGTTACCGCGAGGCGGCGCAGGACGACTTGCAGAAGGCAGAGGCAGAACTGGACACGGTGCGCGAACAGCTGCGCGGGGCCACCAATGTTCTTCGCCGTGCCACGATCAACGCACCGGTGACCGGTACGGTGATCAGGATGCATTACCACACGTCCGGCGGCGTTATCGAAAGCGGAAAACCGATCATGGAGATCCTGCCGGCTGACGTGCCGCTGATCATCGAGGCCCAGGTGCTACGCACCGAGATCGACAACATCAAGGTCGGCGAAAAGGCAACGGTACGCTTGACCGCACTCAACCAGCGTACGACGCCAGTGCTGAACGGACAGGTTTTCTACGTGTCTGCCGACGCCTTGCCGGTGCAGACCCAGGAAGGGACGCGCGAGGTCTACGTTGCTCGCGTCAGCCTGCCGACAAGCGAGCTTGCAAGGGTTCCTAACCTTGCGGTGACGCCCGGCATGCCGGCCGAAATCCTCATCCAGACGGCGGAGCGGACCTTCTTCGACTACCTCACCAAGCCGATCCGGGACAGCATGGCCCGTGCATTCATGGAGAATTGATCGGGCTTCTCATCCGCGCAACGCCGTGGCCGGCGGCTGTCGGTAGGTAAGGATCGCGGGCAGGGCGGAAAGTGCGGCAGCAAAGGCAAGCAGCACGACCGCCAAACGGATGTCGTCGGGGGCAAAGTCGACCGGAACGTTCACCCCACTGCCATCGGCAACCATCCGGGATATCACGATCGCCGCGCCATAACCGATTGCGAAACCGGTGGAGATGCCCATTGCCACCAGCGCGAAGAGCTGCAGCCAGACGATCGAAAACAGCGCATTGCGCGAAGCACCGAATGCCCGCAGTGCTCCGATCTGCTTGCGCCTTTGTCCGATATGCATGATCGTCACCAGCAACAGGGACGCAGCAATCAGGGCCTGCGATCCGACGGCGACCGCAAACAGCACCCGTTTCGCGTCGCCAAGCGTTGCATAGAGCCGGGTCAGAACCTCGGCCGGGAACACTGCCAGCGTGGCGCCCTGGCGAAACTCCTGCCGCAGCTTGTAGGCGTCGGCGATGGTCCTCGGTTTCACCAGGATTGCCGGCACACCAGGAACCTCAATCCCCCAGCTTTCGTTGATCGGCGCGTTCGGATCGACCGCACCGTGGTCATGTTCGTCCTCTCTCCCACCCTGATGTTCGTCGGCATCATGACGCATTCCATGAATATCCCAGACGGCCTGGATCGGGACGAGGATCGCCCGGTCCCAGGCGGTTCCGGTCGCCTTCAGGCGTCCGACGGCACGATAGGCGAGTTCGCCGTGGGTGTGGCCGCCTTCTCCAGCCGAGCCGTGCATTGGTTTGATGACGTCGCCGAGCTTCAGGGCAACGCTTGCGCCGATCACCGCCTCGCCCTCGCGCGCAAAAAGCTCACCCTCCGCCAGTCCGCCGGAAAGATTGTCGACGAGCGAAGTCGTCGTGCCGACGATCGGATAGCCTGAGAAGGAATCGCCGAAACCAATCGGCGCTGCCCAGGCGACGCGCGGATCGGATGTAAGCCGTGGCAGCACAGTGCCATCGATCAGCGGCAGAGGCGCGGGTTGCAGGAAGACGGAGGAGAGCACGAGCTGGTTTTCGCTGCCAGCTGCGCCGATCACCAGATCGAACTTGTCGGCCGCACGTGCACTGCCAAGCCGCAGCGCGCGCTCCTCAAGCGTCACCGCCACCCCGAGCGCCACGGCGAGCGCGACGATCAGTACGACAACGACAGAGCCGAGCCAGTGCTCGCGCAGATCGGCAAGGATAAAGCGGATCATGCGGCTTTTTCCAGCAAGGCCGTATCCTTCACGATCCGCCCGAGATCGAAGGTGATCCTGCGCTGGAGCCGGTCCGTCAGCCGCGGGTCATGCGACACGACGATCAGGGTGCTTTGTTCCTCCTCCGCCAGTTGCAAAAGCAGGCTGCCGACCGCTTCGCCGCTCTCATGGTCAAGGCTGGCCGTCGGCTCGTCGGCGATGACGACGCCGGGCTTTCGCAGGAGCGCGCGGGCGACGGCAACGCGCTGCATTTCACCGCGCGACATGGTCTCGATCTTTTGGTCCGGCCGCTTCAGCCCCGTTCGGCTCAAGAGTTCATGGGCGCGGGCGACGATCTCGCTCGAAGCCGAGCGCGCAAGCCGTGCCGGCAGCAATATGTTGTCGATGGCGGACAATCCGGCAAACAGATGGAAATCCTGCATGACGAGGCCGACGCTTTCACCGCGCCAGCGGTCGCGGCGGCCTTCCGAGAGCGTCGCGATGTCCGTGCCGCTCCAGTTGATCGCGCCTTGGCGTGGCCGCTCGAGCCCGGTGGCCACGTTGACGAATGTGCTCTTGCCCGAACCGGACGCGCCGGTAATCGCGACACGACCGCCAGCCGGGATCGTCAAGCGATCGATGATCAGGGCCGGCGCAGCGAGCCCGGGAAAAGTAACGGATACATCGACGAGTTCCAGCGACAGCATGGTGTCACGCCGTCCAGTAGCGCGCGCCGCGCAGCCGCAGCCGGCTGAGGAAACCGGTTTCCTCGTCGGTCCAGGAACCGACTTCAAGGGTGCCCGAGACGGCGATACGCACGCCCGGTTGCACAAAAGTCTGGGCCTCGTCGAGATAGACGACGACGATATTGTCGGGCCAGTCGGAATCGGTCGAGCAGAACGGGCAGATCGACATCGGGATTTCCGTCAACACGAAGAACTTCGCTTCCGCTTTCAGTGGCGGTGCCATGAAGCCGCTCATCTCGACGTCACGGCCGTTCAGCGCCTTGACCTTGTCGGAAAACTCCAGGCCGAGCACGCTGATCTTGCCGTAGAGATCGTCGAAGCGCAATTGCGCGGGCGCAGCGAAGGCGGGCCGCGAAAGGACGAGCATCGGCGACAGGCCGATCATGGCCAGGACATTGCGGCGGCCGAGCCCGGACCCGGAAAGGTCGATGCTCATGGCTACACCTCCTTATGCGGCTGAAATTCATGCTCCGGGCGTTGGTCCGCCCGGAGCGATCCCGGTTATGACGGTTACATGTTCTGGTCGTTGCCGAGTGCGAAGGCATCTGCGAGGACGCGATAGACGTCGCTTTCCTCCATGTAGCCCTTGAACTCTTCCGCGCCAGGGCCGGTCGCCTGCAGCACGACGTCATCGACCGCGTGGACGGCGGTGTCGGCGTTGCGCGGCAGGTTGCCTTCACGAAGGACCGCGCCGGGCACGTCCTTGTAGGCCGGGTTGGCTACGTATTCCTTCTTTTCGTTTTCGATCGCCGGCTCGAACGGGCCATCCATCTTCGGACGGAAGGTCTCGTAGTAATCCGGATAGTTGTTGGCGAAGATGGCCAGGCGGCGGCTCACGTCGATCTTGTCGGGGAAGCCGTCGCCATCCTTGTCCTCATAGTTCGGGAAGCCGGCTTCGGCGTAGACGCCGACCTTCTCGCGCATCGCGGTGCCCGCCTTCTCGTCGTCGATCGTGCCGATGATCGAAACGCCGTGCGTGTGGTCGCCGGTAACGACGATCAGCGTATCGGGATGGCTCTTGGCGAACTCGCGGGCCATGCCGACTACCTGGTCGAACTCGATGGTGTCGATGAGGGCGCGTTCCCAATCCATCGGATGCGACATCTTGTCGACAGAAGCGCCTTCCACCATCAGGAAGAAGCCTTCCGGGTTCTTGGAGAGCTGGTCGAGGGCGGCCTTGGTCATGTCTTTCAGGCCCGGCTGGTTCGGGAACTTCTCGACCGTGCCCTTCTTGAGGAACTCGCGGTCAAGGGTCACGTCCATGTTGCCGGTGTGAAACAGGCCGAGGATCTTGCCGGTGTTGCTGCCGGCCGCAGCCGCCAGTTCCGTCTTGTCGGTCGCCAGCGTATAGCCGTCGTCCTTGAAGGACTTGATCAGGTCCTTGTCGTCCTTGCGCTTGGACCCGGGCACATCCTTGGGCAGGAAATAGGCCGAGCCGCCGCCAAGGATGACGTCGGGCTTGGTGTCGAGGAACATCGTGGCAATGTCGGCCTTGTCACCGCGCTTGCGGGTGTGGGCGAAAACGGCGGCAGGCGTTGCGTCCTGCAGTTCGGACGTGGATACGACGCCGATCGATTTCTTCGTCAGGCGACGGACCGCCTCGGCGATGTTTTCGACGCGCGGATCGTCAAGGCTGTCCGGGGTCCGATCGGCGTAAACGCCAAGCGCATTGATCGCCGTCTTGTGGCCGGTCATGTAGGCCGACATCGTGTTGGCGCTGTCGGTGGCAATCGCATTGGTCGAGGACGTGCCGATGAATGCCATATGGTCGAGGTCATCCATGAACAGGCGTCCGTTCGCCTTGCCCTCGGTCATGCCCTTGGACATCAGCCGGGCGCCGGTGCGGTGGGAGACGGAAAGACCGTCGGCGAGCAGGAAGATCACGTTCCTGGCCTTCGGGGTGGCCGATGTTCCGAACACATCCCAGGTGACGGTTTTCGTCTGGTCACCGGCGGTCACTTCCACCTTGTAGGCACCGGCCTTGCTGATCTTGGCGGCGCGCAGAATAACGGCCGAACCCAGGCTCGCGTTGTCCTTGCCCTGTTCGTCGGCCACGAAATCGAAGTCGGCGCCGAGCACCTTCTTGGCGTCCTCGCCGTTGACGGTGACCTTCACATCTTCCTTCTTCACGACACCGTCGAACTCGACCTTGAAGTCGAACGGCGAGCCGACGAGGATCGTCGCACGATCGAGCGGGTAGACGGTGGCTGCGTGAGACACGCCGGCCAGCATGGTGGCAGCGGCAAGAGCGGCTAGAAACTTACGCATGGGATCCTCGCGCGGTTGGGACAGAACGACGGATCGTGATTAACGAGCCGTGGTGACACATGGATGACACGCGGCAAGGTTTGCTTGGGTTCGGATATCGTCGCACGCACTGCATTGGCCGCGCGCCATCGCTCTATAGAACAGGCGCTGGCCCTGGAACGGCTTCAGTTTGCGGCAAAGCAGTAAAAGAGGCCCTCGCCGCCAGTGCCCCTGAAGGCATCGACGGTACAGCCGCCGCGCGTCGCATGGGACGAATTCCAGGACTTCGCCTCGGCAGACTCGTTCAGGCCGGTACGGTCGCTGTGGCCGACGATCGCGGCCCCGTCCGTTCCGCCCATCGTCCAGTTGCCGCAGGTCTCCGGCGCCGCAGTGCCATCGGCTTTCGTGCCGGTCAGGATGTCATGGCGATTGGGCGTGTCGCCGCGGCCGTTGATGACGTCACCCTTCTCGCTCAGGGCCGTCTGCTTCGTCAGGTTGTTCTTGTCGCCGTGAAGCGACGCGACATCATCGGCAATCTTCTCGCCCTTGGCGTTGTACCAGGGGCCATTGCCGATCCGGTCCTTGGCATTTTCCGCATCGGTGGAGAGGTAGGCCTTCCACGTTTTGCCTGTCGACCCGGCGGCGGTTGCCAACTGGCCGCAATAGGCGTCGGCGCCCGCAAGCCCGCCAAGGTCGCCCCCTTTTCCGGGGTTTACGCTGGTGACGAAGAAACTCATGCTGGTGTCTTGCGCATGGGGCGCGCCCGTGCAGGCCAGAACGAATGCGAGAGTTGCAAATCCACGTTTCATTGGTCTCTCTCCCATCAGATGTTGCAAGAGCCTAGCGGTGCTCGTCGATCGAGTAAAATCGAAATGCCGTGATGAAAAAACACTCAGAACGCCTTCAGGCTGGGTCCCTGTTCGCGCCGGTCACGCTGATTGCGAGAAGAAAACCGCTGCGTCGGTGGCGCCGCGTTGCGTTGCCTTAATTGGCATTTAATAAACTTCCGGTTGATATTGCGCCGCGAGCCGCTGCCTGTGTGCGGCGCTTGCAGTTGTCCGGGTGGGGAGCAAGGCGAGTGACTTCGGATATGGATGGGAAGAAACGTGGGATCGGCCGGCGTCTGGTGCTCATGGGTGGTGCGGCGATTGCAGGTGTTGCGGCGGGCCGATTGCTACCGTTTTCGACGAACGACCCAGGCCCGCTCTTCCCCGGTGAAACGGTGAAGCCGTCGGGCGGTGGCACTGTTCTCAACGATGCCAGCGAATTGTCGCCGACCCCGGTTGCAAGACATATGGTGGTGAACGAGACGCCGCAGGATCAGGCGATCGCCACCATTCGATCGGCAATCGCCGAGGCACGCGCTGCCGGCCGCCCCTTCGTCGCCAGCGCTGCCCGTCACTCGATGGGCGGCCAGAGCCTTGCCAGGGAAGGGACGGTGCTGACGCTTGATCAGGAATGGCTGGAAGCGGACAGCAAGGCGCGCACCTATCGCGTCGCTGCCGGAACGCGATGGTCGACGGTCATCAGAAAACTGGATCAGATCGGCTTCTCCCCGGCGGTCATGCAATCCAACAACGATTTTGGCGTCGCCAGCACCTTCTCGGTCAACGCGCATGGCTGGCCGGTACCCTTCAGCGGCTGCGGCGCGACGGTGCGCTCGATCAAGCTCATCACCGCTGGCGGTGATCTGCTGACGTGCTCGCGCACGGAAAATGTCGAGATGTTCGGCCGGACCATGGGTGGATACGGCCTCTTCGGCGTCATTACCGAACTGGAACTCGACATGGTGCCGAACGCCCTGCTCGAGCCGACCTTCACCCATGTCGACGGTCCTGGCCTCGGGCAGCGTTTCGTCGAGGCACTTGCCGCCGATCCGTCCATCCAGATGGCCTATGGCCGCATGGACGTATCGCTCGACCGTTTCTTCGACGACGCGCTCTTGATTACATATCGGCCAGCCGCGGACCAGTCGGACATACCGACAGCCGAGGGGTCCGGGTTCCTCAGCCATGCCGCCCGCGACATCTTCCGGGCACAGGTCGAATCCGATGAGGTCAAGCATCTGCGCTGGTGGACCGAGGCGCGCCTGAACCCGCAGATCGTAGGCAGCGCCTCGCGCAACAGCCTGATGAACGAACCGGTGGTCACGCTCGACGACAAGGACCCGTCGCGCACCGATATCCTGCATGAGTATTTCGTGTCGCCGGCGCGTTTCGCTGAGTTCGTGCAGGCGTGCAAGGACACCATCCCGGCATCCTACCAGCAGCTTCTCAACATCACGCTGCGCTACGTGAACACCGATCATGACAGCGTGCTTGCCTATGCCGGAGAACCGCGCGTTGCGGCGGTCATGCTGTTTTCGCAGGAGAAGACCGTGCGCGGCGAGGCGGACATGGCCCGCATGACCGAGGCGCTGATCGAGCGGGTGCTTTCGATCGGCGGCAGCTACTATCTGCCCTATCGGCCGCATGCGCGGCTCGACCAACTCACCCGCGCCTATCCGCGCGTCGGCGAATTTGCCGCGGCCAAGCGGCAGGTCGATCCTGGACTTTTGTTCCAGAATGGCCTCTGGCAGAACTACATCTCGAAAATCTGAGGAGCCGGCATGTCCAAACTTCGTTTGATTTCAGGCCTTTACGCGCTGGCCCTGCTTGGCGCGGCCGCATTGAACTACATTCCCGGCCTGACGGATGAGCAGGGGCGTGCCTTTGGCATTTTTGCGCTCGATATCTATGACGACGGCCTGCATCTCGCCTCGGCGCTCTGGGCGGCAACGGCTGCTTTCCTGTCGGCGAAGGCAGCGCGCGCTTTCCTGTTTTATTTTGGTCTTCTCTACTTCGGCGACGGTCTGCTCGGCCTGATCACCGGCTCCGGCTTCCTTGATCTCGGTATCATCAACTACGGTGTGCTGGACCTGCCGTTCGGCTTCAAGATCCTGGCGAACCTGCCGCATCTGTTCCTTGGTGGCGTGGCTTTGATATCGAGTTACGTCTTTGCCGGCGAGGCGCGTTGATGCGGCGACTTCTGAAGTATTTCGCCATTGCCATCGGCGCGTTGGCGATTTTCATCGTCATTCTCCTGAGCCCTGCAGCCTATGTGGAGGCCTTCTGCCATGGCGAACCGAAGGCCCAGACTTTCGTTCCCCTGGTCAGTGATCCCGACAAGCGGCGGCAGGAAGCCAATACCTACCTGACCTATCCTGAATGGCACATCGTCTATGCCTATGACGGCCTGGCCGAGGCGCTGAAGCGCGGCGACGAGTACCAGTTCGACTATTGGTCGAGCGTGAAGGATTTCTGGACGAGCGATTGTGCACTGACCGAAATTGCCGACGCGCACGGCGGGGCCGATAGCGCCACACGCATGACGATTGCAACGATCGGGGTCAGCTTCACGCTCGAGATGGGCCTGAAGGCGGCCTACGAGGAAACGATCGGCCGGCTTGCTGCACTTTGGCGTGGCGCTGAAAAATCGCCTCAGGACATCGTCGCGCGCGACATGGCGGCCGACTACGCGGCATTTCTTCGCCAGGTGCCCTGGTACAAGTATCCTTTCCAGACATCTGTCGACGCGCTCTGGGCAGCGCCGGTCGAAGACCCGGTGCGTGGCTGGGAGCGGCGCCTCGCGCTTGGCCTCGAATGGAAGTCGAAGATTGCCTATGCGGGTGCGATCGCGAGCGCTGTGGATGCCGTTGGCCAGGCCAGGCTGACGATCTTTTCCGTCGTCTCGGGGCTTTCGGCAGAGCAGCTCGCCGCGATCCCGGACGTCAGGATCGAAGCCGGCCAGAACGGCAAGTTCCTGATCGAAACGCCACGTTACGACCGCTTCACCCATATCCTCGCCGATATCGCCAGGGCTGGCGGAACGATCGAGGACATCGCCGGAAATGACGATATCATGCTGAGCGCGACACTTGAGACCAGTAGCAACAGTACCCTGCTCGAAAAGGGCGTCGTCATTGCAAGGCTTGATCGGGCCGGCTTTGGCAACGAACGCGTTCTGTTGTCCGTCAAGGTCGGGGACCTCGGCAATATTTTGAGACAGTGGCCGATCGCCGACCCCGGCATCGAGCACGTCTTCGATTACTAACCTGCCCCTCGTTTCACGAAGGATCGGCGGCGTGCCTCACGTGTCGAAAATCGTAAGGAAGGCGGCGGTGGCGACTGCGCTTCTGGCAGGCGTCCTGGTCTTGTACGCCGCGCTCTTTGCCGCAACCGGCGAAGCTCCGGCCGCCCTTGTGCTTCGTCCACCTGCCGGCGCTCCAACGGACCTGCCCGGCGACATCCGAGTGCTGCGCTGGGAGCCGCATTATGCGGTCGTAACGAGCGAGGACCCCGCCTATGTCCGCCGCCTTTACCGGGCCGGGGCGCTTCTGGTGCTGCCGTTCCGAAAGGGCGGGTGTCTCGCCTTCAGGCCAGATCCGGCTGTCTGAGAAAGGTTAAGATGCACGTCGTTCTGCGCTGGTTCATGCGTATCCTGCTCGGCATTGCCGCCCTTTCAGTCTGCGTGCTTGCCGTGTTTTCCGGCCTTTCCACCTGGCGGGAGAGTGTTGCCGCCGGGCGCGAGGGGCAGGCCGGAAGCTACGTCCAGGTCGAAGGCCGCGACATGCACTACATGAGTTGGGGGCTGCGCGGCGGGCCGGTTGTCATCCTTGTGCATGGCACCGTCTCCTGGTCGAAAACCTGGGAACCGGTGGCACAGATGCTGGCGGACCGAGGCTATCGCGTTCTGGCGCCCGATTTTCCGCCCTTTGGCTATTCCGAACGACCTGCCGATGGCGACTATTCGCGGGCAGCGCTCGCGCGCCGCATCATCGGCTTTGCCGATGCCGTCGGGGCGGAGCGCTTCGTGCTGGCGGGCCATTCCTTCGCTGGTGGCGGCACGGTGGAGGCGGCATTCGCACACCCCGGCCGGATCGCCGGGCTCGTGCTTCTCGATGCCGCCTTGCGCCTTTCCGCACCCGATCCGCAACCGCCGCTCGGCCTGTTGATGGAGACGCCCGTCCTTGGCCATGCGATCACGGCCGCGACTTTTACCAACCCTTTGACCACGGGCTACGGCTTGCGCAGCTTCGTGCATGATCCGGCCATCGTGGCACCCGATCTTCTGGCGGTCTACAAGGCACCGTTCGAGGTCGAAGGGGCAACCGCAGCCACAAGGCAGTGGTATCTGACCGGCCTCTTTGGCGACGAGCGTCAGTCGCCGTCTGCCGACCGTGATGAGTACAGGCGCTTTGCTCGGCCGGTGCTTCTGATCTGGGGGCGGCAGGACACGGTCACGCCGCTCGTTCAGGGCGAGGAACTGGCTGCGCTTTTGCCGCAGGCGGAACTGGCCGTTCTGGACAACGTCAATCACATCCCCCAGATCGAAACGCCGGCCGCGACTGCCGAACTGATCGCCGGCTTTGCCGCGCGGGTGTTTTAGGCCGATCGGGCGGAGCCGTCAGCCATTCGCTACGCGCATAGCGCATGGCTGGCTTGCGAAATCTTGCCTACGATTTAGGCGGGATCCTTGTATAGTAAACCCATCGAAGCGATGCACCTCCTCCCGCAGAGCTTCGATATGTGAACGATCTCCTCCTCCCATGATCGTTCATGAGATCAGCGCCACTCCTCCTCCCAGGTTGCTGATCGGTTTTCATGAGAGCCTGCCGCACCTCCTCCCGCGGCGGGCTCTTTTGTTTTCGGCATGCGCCGACGCTCCGGCATTTTCCCGTTGCATGACGACACGCGAGAAGCGGTCCCTCTCGCTGGCGGCTGAAGAGCTCAGCCTCAGCTAGGATCCGTCTCAGACCCGGGCCTTCGAGCACCCGCACAGGAGACCTGGCGCATCTGCGGAACAAAGTGCCCGCTGAATGGTTGATCCCTCAGGAGATCAATCATGTCTATCCGGCACTCTAAATCCGAGGCGGCGGCGCATCTGAAGCCGCCGAGATGGGCTTTTCACCACGGGGTAACGCGCCTGCGCAGGGCGGATGCCAGCGACCGGCGTCGACAGCCACCGCCGGACGACGCATCGGCGCACGTTGTCGATGCGGGCGATGGTGGATTGGTTGCGCCCGAGCCCGAAGACGCTCCCGCCTCCGAACCAAGACGCCAGCCTCCCCCGCGTGACTACAGCCGGCGCACACGCAAACGGGACGAACTGGGTCCCGTCCATGGCATGCATGGTGACGGCGTCGCCATGCGACGGCTCGCGTTGATGATCGGCGTCTTTGCCTTCGCTTCGGCGGTCCTCATCTGGCTGATGATATAGAGCGGCACCGCCGGCAAGCAGATACGATGACGAGATCGAGGCCTTCGGGCATGTCGATGACAAGGCCGTTGACGGGCAAGTGCCGGGCTCTAGATATCCGGCAAACGTGTAGTCCCCCAAAGTTCAGCGAGCGGTGTCATGCACTATAGAACCTTCGGCCGTACCGGCCTTCGCATTTCTGAAATCGGCTATGGTGCCTGGGGCATCGGCAGGAGCCACTGGCAGGGTGCAAGCGACGACGAATCCATGCGTGCGCTCAACCGCGCGGTTGATCTTGGCCTCAATTTCATCGATACGGCGCTCGGTTATGGCCAGGGCCACAGCGAACGGCTGATCGGCAGCCTGCTGCGCGAGCGCTCCGAGACGATTTATGTGGCCACCAAGATCCCGCCGAAGAACCTGCAATGGCCGGCCCATGCGGGTACTCCGGCCGAGCATACCTTTCCGGCCGACCATGTGATCGCCTGCACCGAAACGAGCCTGCGCAATCTCGGTGTCGAGACGATCGACGTGCAGCAGTTCCATGTGTGGTCCGACGAATGGGTCGGGCGCGGCGACTGGCTGGAGGCGGTCGAGCGGCTGAAGCGCGATGGCAAGATCCGTTTCTTCGGCGTCTCGATCAACGACTACGAACCCGACAATGCAGTGCGACTGATCGAGACCGGCGTGGTCGACAGCGTGCAGGTGATCTACAACGTCTTCGAACAGGCGCCTGAGCAAAAGCTGCTGCCCGCCTGCCTTGAGCACAAGGTCGGGGTCATCGTGCGCGTGGCGCTCGATGAAGGCGGCCTGACCGGCCAGATCCGCGCCGATACCGTCTTCCCCGAAGGTGATTTTCGCGAAAGCTATTTCCGCGGCGAGCGCAAGCGCGAGGTCGAGGAACGCACGCGCAAGATTGTCGAGGATCTTCAGATCGCCCCCGAGGCGCTGGCGGAGACCGCCCTTCGTTTCGTTCTCAGCCACCCGGCAGTATCGACCGTGATCCCGGGCATGCGCTCGGTGCGCAATGTCGAGCGCAACTGCGCGATCGGCGATGGCCGCGGGCTGCCGGATGATCAGCGCGAAAAGCTGCGCGCCCACCACTGGACGCGCAATTTCTATCGCGATTGAAGGGCCGCGGCCTCGCCGTTTCCGTCACACTCTACCTCGTTTTGGGCACGCCGGGTCACGGCGCTTGTCCTGCGCATGTAGCTTCAGCGGTCGGCTCCGTCGGTGGCCCCACGCCACGGATGTGCTATCCTTAGGGTTGCGGGAGCCCGGGGGGCGCCGATGGAACAGAAACTCTCCGTCATCATGGCCGCCGATGTAGTCGGCTACAGTCGGCTGATGGAATCCGACGAGAAAGGCACCCTGGCGGCGTTGGTGAAGCATCGTCAGGAACTGCTGGACGTTGCGATCGCGTCCCATCATGGCCACATCGTCAAACTCATTGGCGACGGCATGCTGGTGGAATTCCGTACCGTTGAGGACGCGGTCCTCTGCGCGGTCGAGATCCAGCGCGGCATGCGGCAGCGAAACACCGCTACCAGGCCCGATCGGCGCATGGAGTTTCGCATCGGCATCAATATCGGTGATATCCTGTTTGAAGACGGCGACGTCTATGGTGACGGCGTCAATCTGGCCGCCCGCATCGAGAGCCTTGCCCGGCCCGGCGGCGTGTCGGTTTCATCAGCGGTTCGCGACACGGTGGGCAGTCGCCTCGGCATTCATTTCGAGGATGCGGGCGAGCAGGCGGTGAAGAACATCGGGCGTCCGGTACACATCTTCAATGTAGTCATCGACGAAACGCCGGAGTTTGCGACGCTTATGGCGCCGCCGTTAAGCGAGGTTCAGGGCAATCCGCCGGTGACGTCAAACCGAACGCTCGTCTACGTGTCACGGTTTGTGAACCTGAGCGGCGATCCCGACCAGGAGTATTTCGCTGCCGGGATAACAGAGGACGTGGTTGCCGCATTGTCGCGTTTCTCCGGATTGAACGTGATCGGGCGTCTGCCCCGTCACGAGCAGCAACATCAGCCTCAGGTCACCCACTACACGCTGGGCGGCAGCGTCAGGCGGCTTGGCGACCGTGTCCGGGTCAATGCCAATCTGACGAACGCGATGGGCGAACATGTCTGGGCCGAGAAGTATGATTTCGACCTGAGCGACATGTTCCAGGTCCAGGACGAGCTTTCCCGCTCCATTCCGGCGGCATTGAACGTGAAGATCGAGGAGGCAGAACGCTACCGCGTTCTTGGCAAGCCGCTGAAAGGATTGAAGGCCTATGACTTTTACTTGCGCGGCCGGCATCTTGAGAAAAGCCTGAAGCCGGATGAAACCGCGCTTGCCAGGCAGATGTTCCTTGCCGCGATCGACGATGATCCAAGCTACGCCCGCGGTTATCTCGGGCTTGCCTGGCTGGAAGTGCGCAAACTCAAGTGGAACGAGCGCGTCGATCTCGAAGCGACGCTGGCGAGTGCGTTTGCCTCGGCAAGCAAGGCCCTGGAACTCAGCCCCTATGACGCCGACGTTCACTGGGCGCTCGGCGTCATCTACCTGTGGCGGGGTGAGGCGGAGCGCGCGATCGGCTGCTATGAACGCGGCCGTGAACTGGCGCCCAACAATTGCGATCTGCTGGCAGAATATTGCGACGCCTTGGGCTATCTCGGGTTACTCGATGACGCGATCCGGATCGGGGAACTGGCGTTGAGGCTCAATCCGAGCCGCCCCGACTGGTATTTCTGGAACATTGCCGCCAGTAAATTCCTGTCGGGCCTTGACCACGAGGCCCTGGCGCTTCTGGAAAAGATGGCTGATCTTGGCTCGGCCTATCGGTTGCTTGCGGCAACCTATGCCCAGCTCGGCCGATTGGAAGACGCGCACCGCGCCGCCGCCGAATTGCTGAAGCTCAATCCGGAATTTTCAATCGAGCGATACAGCAGCCGCGCGCCCTACCGCGACAAGGCGCTGCTCGCCCGCTACGTCGAGGGCCTGCGGCTGGCAGGCCTGCCGGAGTGAGTGCTTGGAGTTGGCCGGCCAGTGGCCGGGAAGTGGCCTGCGGCGCGCATCGCGCCGCGCCCGTTTGGAGGAACGCCTATGTCGGAAACAGTCAATGTCCGCTACATGGTGGATGACGTCGAGGCGGCGATTGCCTGGTACACGACCCATCTCGGCTTTTCGCTTCTGACGAACTATGCGCCGGCTTTCGCGGATGTGCAGCGTGGGGCGCTCAGGCTTCTGCTCAGCGGTCCGAACAGTTCGGCGGGGAGGGCGATGCCGGACGGCGAAAAGCCCCGCCCGGGCGGCTGGAACCGGATTCACCTGATTGTCGATGATCTGCCCGGCGAGGTCGACCGACTGCGAGCCGCAGGCGTCCACTTTCGCAATGATGTCGTGACCGGTCCAGGAGGGGCGCAGATCCTGTTGATCGACCCCTCCGGCAACGTTGTCGAGCTGTTTCAGCCGGCGCGCACGCCGACAGCGCCGCGCGTCTCATAAGACGCGCAAGGGTCGCTGTAGCACTCCTAGTCGCTGCATGCTTTTGTCCATCAATCAGCAACGATTAAAGGCAACATGCAGCAGGCGCTTTCGAGCCGGATCGACTGGTCAGCCTGCGCTGGTGTCGACCACTTCGAAATCGTGCGTGATCGTGGCAGTCTTGGCGAGCATGGCCGAGGCCGAGCAGTATTTTTCGATCGACAGCGAGATGGCGCGTTCAACCTTATTCAGCGCCAGCCCACGCCCCTTGACGATGAAGTGCATGTGAATGCGGGTGAACACCCGCGGCTCGGTTTCCGCGCGGTCCGCATCAAGCTCGACAACGCAATCTTCGACCGGTTCGCGGCCCTTTTCGAGAATGTGGACGACATCATAGGCCGAGCAGCCGCCGGTGCCGATCAGCACCAGCTCCATCGGGCTCGGGCCCGGCGTGCGCCCGTCCTCGCCGAAGGCGGTTCCCAATACGACCTTATGGCCGCTCCCGGATTCTCCGACGAAGGTCCGGTCTTCCACCCATTTGACGCGTGCTTTCATGTCTCTCGTCCTGTTTGCTGCAACGCCGTGATCCTCGACCGCGGCGGTCGATGGCCTTTGCTTGAGATAGTGAGTGCTTGAGATAGCGAGTTCCGGGAATTTCGCAAATAGCCTGCGGCCGTTAAAATGACGGACTGCGAGGCTTGACGTGGAGCGGGTGGGCGAGGGGGCGATGGCATGAGCGGAACGGATGGAGATGTGCAGGATCGCTCAGGCGCGATAGTCCGGCCGCCGATTGCCTGGTTAGCTGCTGTCGGCGGTGGCCTTCTTCTCGACGGCGCCTATCCGCTGCCGTTCCTGGGAGGGGCCACGGCCGGGCGTCTGGTCGGAGTTTGCATCTTCCTTGCGGGCCTCGCCCTGCTGCTGTGGGCGGCAACGACCTTCCGGCGGGCCGGCACCGAGATCCAGACCACCCAGCCGACGACGGCCATCGTGGAAACCGGCCCCTATCGCTTCACCCGCAACCCGATCTATATCGGTATGTTTCTCGGGCTTATCGGCCTTGCGCTGGCGTTCGACAGCGTTTGGCTCGTGATCCTGCTGGTGCCATTCTACCTCGTCATCCGCTATGGCGTGGTTGCCCGCGAAGAGGCCTATCTCGAGCGCAAGTTCGAGAGCCGCTATCTCGCCTACAAGGCGCGCGTCAGGCGCTGGCTCTGACGGGGCGGGCAAGCGACGGCGCGCCAGACACGGCCTTAAGGGCAGCGGCAAGCCGGTCGACCCCATCGGGCAGCAGTCCGGCGATGTTGATGCGGCCATTGGCGGTGCCGTAGACGCCAAACTCCTCGCGCAGCCGGCTCATCTGGCGCTGGTCCAGCGGCAGCAGCGAGAACATGCCCTTCTGCCGGCGCAGTGCCTGGAATTTTTCCGGCGCACCGCAGTCGGCAAGCGCATCAGCGAGGTTGCCGCGGATGGTGGTGACGCGTTGACGGCTCTCTTCCAGTTCCGCAAGCCATGTGTTCGGGTTCTCGAACAAACAGGCGGCGATGGCCGCGCCGTGCTCCGGCGGCATGGAATAGTTAGCCCGCGTTATCCGCTCCAGGGTGGCGCGGATGTTGGCAAGCGGTCCGCTGTTGGCTGCGATCACCATCGCGGCCCCCGTTCGCTCGCAGTATAGTCCCATGTTCTTGGAGCAGCTCGCTGCCACAAGGACGGTGTCGAGTTCGGCGGCGAAATGGCGCAAGCCCCGGGCATCTTCCTCCACCCCGTCGCCGAAACCCTGATAGGCCATGTCGATCAGCGGGATCAGCCCCCTGTCCTTGCACAGCGCTGCAAGACGACGCCATTCTTCCGTCGACGGGTCGATGCCGGTCGGATTGTGGCAGCAGCCATGGAGGATGACCACGTCGCCGGTTCGCGCGTTCGCAAGATCCGCTATCGCGGCGTCGATATCGAGGCCCGTCCCATTGTCCTGCCAGCGGAACGATTTCACGCCAAGCCCCGCGGCCCTCATGATCGGGCGGTGGTTGATATAGCCGGGGTCGGTGTTCCAGATCATTGCAGCCGGGGAGACCAGTGCGATGAAATCGGCGAGAACCCGGAGCGCCCCGGTGCCGCCGACAGTCTGGATCGTGCATTGGCGGTCGAGCGCCTCATTGTCTTTGCCGAGCAGCAGTCTCGAAATTCCATCGTTGAAGGCCGCATTGCCGGAAAGCGCCCGATAGGATTTGGACGCTGCGACGGAGGCGAGCCGCGTTTCGGCTTGCTGTACGGCGCGCATGACCGGGGTCTGTCCCGAAGCATCACGATAAACGCCGACGACGAGGTCGATCTTGTCGGCTCGGCGATCGTCGCGGAACGCGCTGATAAGCGCCCACAAGGGATCGGGTTCGGCGAGTGGCAGAGCGGCGAGCATGCGCGTTTCCTTGAGAGCGTTGTACGGGACTATCGGATCAGTGGCGGTTGGCCAGGATCACGCCGGTGGTGATGACGAGGATGCCGGCAGCGGTCGCGAGTGTCAGGGGTTCACCGAGGACCGGGATGGCGAGCAGGCTGGCGAGCGCCGGCGCAAGCGAGCCTATAGTCGCGCTTTTGGCCGTGCCCAGCCGCGAGATCGCGAAAGCGTATCCGACGGTCGAGACGAGACCGACGCCGAGACCCTGCACCAGGATGAAGGGCAGCGCCTCATGCCAGCTAAACTGCCCGAGATGGGTGGTGACGGCGCCCGTCAGGATCAGGGCCAAGAGAACGATGAGCGAGCCGATCGACAGAAGCAGGCCGTTGGCAATCGCGTCGATCCCGGTGCGCCGCAGGCCGATCGTGTAGGCGCCCCAGATCAGGCTCGCTATCAGCAGAAGCCCGACGCCACGCAAGGTTTCGGTCGTCACCGCCTGCTGCTGCCCGACAACGATGCCGATCACGCCGACGACGATCAGCAGGAGCGGCAGCCAGCGCTTCCGCGGCACGGCCTTTCGCTCAAAGACAAAGGCGAGCAGCGCAACGGAAAGCGGCGACGTTCCGGCAATCAGCGCGCCGACATAGGCTGCCGACGTTGCCTTCGCACCTTCCGAAGCGATGAAGAAGAACGGCACACCGCCGAGAAGGACCAGTGCCACATCCCTTGGCCGGACGCGGCGCAGTGCCGCAAGCCGAGGCGGGATGGCCGGCAGCAGCGCGACGATCGGAAGGACAAAACGGATGAGGGCGACATCGGCCGTGGCGAGCGGCGAGGCGCCGATGAACCGCATCGTCAGCGCAAAGCCCGCCCAGACCAGAACGACGACGAAAAGCACGAGGTAGCCGGTGGTCGCCGGTGCCAGCAAGCCGTTCTTCGATGCTTGAAAATCTGACGTCACATCGGTCATGTGGGAGCCTCAACTTCGGATTGGCTCGCATGATATGCTTCTCGACATATCGGTTTCTTGCTATCTCGCTGTCAGTTGCGGTGAAGTTTGGCAGAATCTGCCAATGGGAGGTGGTGAATGGACGAGAAGGACCGGCAGATCATCTGGGCGCTGCAAAAGGATGGGCGCCTTTCCAACCAGGACCTGTCGGAGAAGGTGGCGCTCTCGCCTTCGCCCTGCCTCAGGCGACTGCGGCTGCTCGAGGAGGCGAAGATCATCAAGGGTTACACGGCGATCGTCGACGAGGAGGCCTATGGCCTGCCGATCACGGCCTTTGTCCGCATCCGGCTCGAACGTCATTCCGAGGCCTCGATCGCCGCCTTCGAGCGCAAGGTCAAGACCATCGACAATATCCAGGACTGCTATGTCATGACCGGCGAAGCCGACTATCTGCTGCGTGTGCTGGTCACCAGCCTCAAGGACTACGAGCAATTCGTCCGCAACCAGTTGCACAGTATCGAAGGCATCGCCGCGATCGACACGAGCTTTGCCTATGGCACCGTCAAGCGGGCGACCGTTTTTCCACGGCTGTGATCGGCCTAAGCCCCACTACCGTTCCTCAGATCGGCAACAGCGCGTCAGGCTTGACGTCGCCCACCGACGCATAGGTGTGGGTTTCCCGGACCCCGGGCAGAGGCAAGATCACCCGTTCCAGAAAGGCCTGAAACAGCGACATGTCGGCAATCCGCGCCTTTACCAGGTAGTCGAAGCCACCGATCACCATATGGCATTCCAGAACCTCCGGCGCCTTGGCGACGGCATCGGAAAAGCGCTCGAAAATGTGCGGGGCGGTATGGTCGAGGCGCACCTGGATGAAAACCACGGTTCCCCGGCCGATCTTCTTCGGGTCGAGGATTGCCCTGACAGCCTTTACATATCCCTCCCGGAAGAGGCGTTTGATGCGCTGGCTGGTGCCGGTCGGGGAGAGACCGACCCGGTCTGCGAGTTCCAGCGTGGTGCGGCGGCCGTCTTCCTGAAGCAATCGCAGCAGCGTGCGGTCGATCGTGTCGAGTCCTGCAATTTCGTCACTCACGCTATTTGACCTTCAATAAAGAGATTTTCACTCAGATTTACTGCAATCAATATATTTCGGCACGCACCCGCGCGCAATATCATGCGTTTGACGCAGCCGAATGGAAGGAGGGCGATCGCTATGGAAGCACGTGCGGGGGATCTGACGTTCGAAGATGGAGCCAGCAGCCGGCGGCTCGCCATCCTGGCGGGATTGGCGGTTGTCGCGATCACCACCGTTCAGTTCGTCGCCGCCCGTTTCAGTCTGCGCGAGCATTTGACGGCGCCCGACATCGTCAGCCTGCGGTTCTCTGGTGCTGCGCTTGCTTTCCTGCCGGTGCTCTGGTGGATCGGCACGCCAAGCCTGAAGCAGTTTGGCTGGCGGAAGGCTTGCGTGCTGGCGCTGTTGACGGGCCTGCCTTACCCGTTGGTCATCAACCAGGGACTTTCGTTGGCACCGGCCGCGCATGCGGCGGCACTTTCTCCCGCCGTGATCGTCTTCTGCTCGTTCCTGTTCTCCCGCCTCGTCTTCAAGGAAAAGGTCTCGGGCGCACGGCTTGCCGGGATCGTCACCGTCATTGCCGGCCTTCTGCTGTTCGTCGTCCAGTCGGGGACCGCTGACACCGATATGTTGCGTGGTGACCTGTTGTTTGCCGTTTCGGGGGTGATGTTTGCCGCCTATGCGGTCCTGGTGCGGCTATGGTCCGTCGACGCCGTCACGGCGACGATCGCCGTCGTGTTTTTCTCCTGTCTGCCATTACCCTTGCTGCACATTCTGGCGCCAAGCGGGCTCGCCGCCGCTTCGTTCACCGAAATCGGCACGCAGTTCATCATCCAGGGATTTCTCGCAGGAGCGCTTGCGAGCGGCCTCTACACCTATGTGATCCGCAAACTGGGCCCGCAGCCGGCATCGCTGTTCATGCCATGCGTTCCGGTGACGACGGCCCTGGCGGGCATCGTGTTTCTCGACGAAGTCCCGACGCCGCTTCAGGTGGTCGCCATCGTCGTCATTACATCGGGCATGCTCTTCCCGATCCTCAAACGGTCCTAGCTGCGGTCCGCACTTGGCCTATTTCTGTGCCTGTTCCGCCGGCATCGGCTTGACCGGGGCGCCCGGGAAGATCTTCTGCAGGTTGCCCGATATCACCTGATCGCCTTCCGAAACCCCTGAGGTCAGGCCGATGAGATCGCCGCTCGTCGGGCCCGGTGTCACCAGGCGCTGTTCCACAACGTCACCCTTGCCAACGACATAGACATATTTGCCAAGCTGGCTCGACCCCAGCGCCGTCTCGGGCACCATCAGGAGGTTCGGCTCGTCTCTTATCTTCAGGCGAACGCGGACATATTGCCCGGGAAGCAGCGAGAGGTCCTTGTTGTCGATCGTCGCGCGCGCCACGACCGTGCCGGTATTGCCCTCGACCGTATTGTTGATGAAGCTGAGGTCACCGCGGTAGCGCGGCTCGGTATCGCCAGGCAAAAGCACTTCGGCCTCCACCTTGCCTTTCGCCCGTGCCTTCTGGATGTCGGCGAGTTCGGTTTCGCTCGGATTGAACGAGACGTAGATCGGCGAAAGCTGCACCAGATTGTTGAGCGGGGTTCCGGAGGTGTTGCTGACCAGCGTCCCCTCAGGCGCAAGGTTTCGTCCGAGCCGTCCGGCAAAGGGGGCGCGGATTTCGGTATAGTCGAGGTTGATCTCCGCCGTGCGCACTGCCGCTTTCGACATGGCAAGCGCTGCCTCCGCCTGGTGAACGGCACTGCGCCGCTGATCGTAGCTGTCCTTGTCGAGATAGCCCGTCGTTGCAAGTTCGTTGCCGCGCGTGAGATTGGAGCGAAGGTAGGCGAGCGAAGCGTCGTCGCGCTCGACCTGCGCCTTTGCCTGGTCGAGTTCGGCGCGATAGTCGCGGGCGTCGATCTTGTAGAGCAGATCACCTTCCTTGACATCGGAGCCGTCTGGAACGGCCTGCGATTCCAGGTAGCCGGTGATCTTGGCGCGCAGGGTCACATTGCGGATTGCCTCGGTACGGGCGGAATAATCGAGGTAGATCGGGACGGTTTTCTTGGTGACTGCGGCAACGGGAACGGGCATCGCCTGCTGCGGCGGCCCCACGGCTGCCCCGGCATCGCCGCCCTTCAGCTCAAAGCCGCCGTTCTTGTAGTGGTAGGCCACGGCAAGGGCGGCGATTGCGACCCCTGCGGCAAGGACAAGTCTGAAACCACGCATGTCAGGCTCCAATTGCTATTCCGCCGCCTCCGGCTCGTGGCTTGGGCCGATGGGCTTTGACGACAGCCCTTCGCGCCACCGCTCGATGACGGCGTAGAAAACCGGTACGAAGATGAGTGTGAGCACGGTTGCAGCCAGCATACCGCCGAAAACGGTCGTGCCGATCGACTGGCGGCTGGCAGCACCAGCACCCCTGGCATACATCAGCGGCAGCACGCCGAGGATAAAGGCAAAGGCGGTCATCAGGATCGGCCGCAGGCGCAGGCGCGCCGCTTCGGCGGCGGCCGCGACCACGTCGAGGCCTTCCTCGCGCCGTCGCCTTGCGAACTCGACGATCAGGATGGCGTTCTTGGCGGCAAGTCCGACCAGCATCACGAAACCGATCTGCGAATAGACGTCGATCTGCATTCCGCGCAGCCAGAGCGCCAGAAGCGCACCGAGAAGCGCCAGCGGCACCGACAAGAGCACCATGAACGGCATCGACCAGCTTTCATACTGGGCAGCCAGGATCAGGAAGCAGAAGACGAGCGCGAGCGCAAAGACGAGAGCTGCGATCGAGCCTGCGCGGATCTCCTGATAGGTAATGCCGGTCCATTCAAATGTGTAGTCCCGCGGCAAGGTCGTCTTTGCCACCCGCTCCATCGCCGCCACCGCCTGGCTCGAACTGAAACCGGGAGCGGCGGCACCATTGACCAGCGCCGAGGGGTAGTTGTTGTAGTGGGTGATGGTTTCGGGTCCAACCGTCGACCTGAACGTCCCGAGCGTGTTGAGCGGCACCATCTCGCCCTGGCTATTGCGCACATAAAGACGCGAAAGATCGGTGGCCGAGGCCCGCGACGCCTGGTCGGCCTGCAGCGTCACCCGGAAGGTGCGGCCGAACAGGTTGAAATCGTTGACATAGAGCGAGCCGAAATAGATCTGCAGCGTGTTGAAAATATCCGGCAGGTTGAGGCCGAGCAGCTTGGCCTTGTCGCGGTCGAGGTCATAGTCGAATTGCGGGCTCGACGTGCTGAAGGTGGTGAAGAGCTGATACGGATTGATTTCCGGCTGCTTGCGCGCTTCGGCGATCAGCGCCTGTGTCGCGTCGTTCAGAGCCTGCGCGCTGCGCCCGGCCAGATCCTCGACCTGGAACTCGAAGCCGCCGGTCGCACCAAGCCCCTGGATCGACGGCGGGTCGAAGGCAAGCACCAGGGCGTCGGGGATTTGCAGCAGTTGCGGCATCACCGCCTCGCGCAGGGCCGAGGCACCCTGCTCAGGCGGTCGCTCGTCCCACGGCTTCAACACGGCAAACTGCACGGCGGAATTCGACTGGGCCGCAAAAGAGAGGAAATTGAAGCCGACGACGGAGCCGACGAAATCGACGCCGGCGGTCTTTCGCAGGATTTCTTCCGATTGTCGGGCAACGGCCTCGGTGCGTTCCAGCGAGGCGCCGTCCGGCAGCTGGATGACAACGAAGAAGTAGCCCTGGTCCTCGACCGGCAGGAAGGTCGAGGGGATGCGTTGCCAGAGCGCATAGGTGGAACCGATGGCCACGAGGAAGAGGGCGAACAGCGCCCAGCGCCAACGCACGAGCCCGGCAACACTGCGGGCATAGCCATGTGACAGCGCGTGAAAGCCGCTGTTGAACCAACGGAAGAGTGCGAAGCGTGGTTCACCGCGGTAGCGCAGGAAGGCGGCGCTGAGCGCCGGACTGAGCGTCAGCGAATTGAAGGCCGAGAAGGCGACGGAGATCGCGACCGTCAGCGCAAACTGGTTGTAGAGGCTGCCGGCGACGCCCGGGATGAAGGCGACGGGGATGAAGACGGCGAGCAGAACGGCTGTTGTCGCGATGATCGGGCCGGTCACCTCCTGCATCGCCTTTTTAGTGGCTTCAAGCGGCGGCAGGCCGGCCTCGAGTTGCCGCTCGACGTTTTCGACCACGACGATCGCATCATCGACGACAAGGCCGATCGCGAGCACCATGCCGAGCAGGCTCAGCATGTTGAGCGAGAAGCCGAAAAGGTACATCACCACCAGCGTGGCGATCAGCGAGACGGGAATGGCGATCGTCGGGATGATCGTCGTGCGCAGGTTCTGCAGGAAGATGAAGACGACGAAAACGACGAGCGCCAGTGCTTCCAACAGCGTGTAGACCACATCCTTCATCGCGGCTGATACGAAGCGTGTCGTGTCGTAGAACATGTGGTAGGCGATGCCCGCAGGGAAGCGCTCCGACAGTTCGTCCATCTTCGCCTGGACGCGGCTCTGCAGGTCGAGCGCGTTGGAGCCGGGGCCCTGGAAGACGGCAAGCACCACGCTTTCCTTGCCGTTGAAGGTGACCGAGGAGGAATAGAGAAGTGCCCCGAGTTCGATGCGCGCCACGTCGCGCAGCCGTGTCTTTGCCCCGGTCGTCTGGTCCGCGCGAAGCACGATGTCGCCGAACTGCGACGGATCACTGAGCCGGCCGAGCGCGTTGATCTGCATCTCGAAGGGCGTGCCGGCCGGTGCCGGCGATTGCCCGATCTTGCCACCCGCCACCTGGATGTTCTGCTCGGCAATCACGTTCTGGACGTCGACGGCGGTGATGCCGAGATTGGCCATGCGATCGGGATCGAGCCACACGCGCATCGAATAGCGGCGTTCGCCGAAAAGCTGGACGTCACCGACGCCCGGCAGACGCTTCAACGGATCAAGGATCTGCAGATAGGCGTAGTTGCTGACAGAGGCGAAATCCACCGAATTGTCGGGTGAATCCAGGCTGACGAGAACCGTGAAATTGGGGATCTGCTTGGCGATGGTGACGCCGCTCTGGTTCACAAGTGCCGGCAGCGAGGAGGCGGCCTGCGAGACACGGTTCTGGACGTCGAGTGCGGCCACATCGATCGGGTAGCCGACTTCGAAAGAGATGATGATGCGCGACGAGCCGTCGTTCGAACTCGTCGAGGTCATGTAGAGCATGCCGGGCACGCCGTTGATCTGCTGCTCAAGCGGCGTGGTCACCGTATCGGCGACGACCTGGGCGCTGGCGCCGGGATAGTTTGCGGCAACGACGATCTGCGGCGGCGTCACGTCGGGAAACTGCGAGATCGGCAGCAGGAAGTAGCAGATGCCGCCGGCGAGCGTCATGATGATGGCGATCGCCGAAGCGAAGATCGGGCGGTGAATGAAGAAGTCGATCATGGCCGGATCGATCCTATTGGGTGAATGTCACCGGTGCGGACGGTGTGATCGGACGTGGCGAAACGGCGCACAAACACCATTGCCGCGCCGACCGTCCGGTCCGCGACGTGTTCCTTCGCCTTCAGCCCAATCCGCATGCGCATCACAAGGCTCCAGCACGCGTGGCGGGCCGCACCGGCCGACACCACAAGCATTATCGAATTTCAAAGGTCTCTGCGGTGTGCGTTCTGGCTAAAAGACGCCTGGCGATCGCGCCCGCCGACAATGCGCTCGAAAATTTTCTGCGGTTACCGAAATGTTCTGAAAGCGGTTGCGACAGCGGCGCTGACGCGCGTTGCTGCCAAAAATGTTACTGGTCGGTAACAGTGCTGCATGTTATCGAGCGCTTACAAGGCGTCAAGGGGCAAGTTTTCCATACGGATTTCGGTGGGGCCCGGTGCGATGACAACGGATTTTTGCAACAAACCACGCCGATCCGCGCGCGAGCGGATCGTCGAGGCGGCGCGCGACCTTTTCCGCAGGCACGGGCTTCGCGGGGCCGGCGTCGAGGCCATTGCCGATGCCGCCGACAGCAACAAGATGACGCTCTATCGCCATTTCAGCTCGAAGGATGAACTCATCGTCGAGTGCCTGCACCGCGCCGGCGCGGAGATGGACGGTTTCTGGCAGGAACTGGAAAGCGCACATCCAAACGACGGCCTGGGGCAGCTCAGGGCCTGGGTTCGCGCCGTCGCGGATCATCTTGGCGGTGATGATTGCAGCTGCGAGATGATGAGCGCGGCCGTCCAGCTGACCGATGAGGCTCATCCCGGCCGGTTGGTGATCAGGAAGTTCAAGGATGCGCAACGCGATCGGGTCGTGGAACTCTGTCGCAGGGCGGGCGTGGCGGATGCGGAACTGCTCTGCGACACGCTTCTGCTGCTGATCGAGGGTGCGCGCGTCGCCCGCCAAAGCAGCGGCGCCGAAGGCCCGAACGCTCGGTTCGCCGAGATCGTCGATGCGGCAATCTTGTCCTTTGCCGGGAAGGGCGCTTCGCGGTAGGCGGCGCGCCGGCCTACCTTCCCGCCGGCCAGTCTGGATGATGGCTGTCGATCACGAAGACATGCGCGTGCCTGTGCCCGTGGTCGACGCGGGTCGCGCCTGCGATGTGCGGGTGGCTTTCCTCAAGGTCATGGTGCAGGTGCTCGATCTCGTCGGGATCATGCGCCGGCCAGAGCCGCGCCGCAACGACGATGGCAGCTGCGGCAATCGCCCCGAACACAGCGAAGGTTGCAGGCAGCCCGACAGTAGCGCCGAGCCATCCGGCCAGCGGATAGGTGATCAGCCAGCAGGCGTGCGACAGGGCAAACTGCGCGGCAAAGAGAGCGGGCCGGTCTTCCGGGTGCGCCGAGCGCCGCAGCAGTCGGCTGGATGGCGTCTGCGTCAGCGAGTAGCCTAGCCCGAGTACAGCCCACAGGGTGAGTAGCCATCCGAAGCGCGCGACGAGGATGCCGGCGAACAGGCTCAAGGCCAGGACGGTTGCGCCCAGGAGCATTGCTGTTCGGTCGGCCGTCTTGTCGAGGAGGCGCGGAAGCAGCAAAGCGGCGATCATCGATCCGCCACCGAAGGCGGCGAGCGCGATGGCGGTGTCGCTCTGACTGAGACCGAACTTTGCCTGAACCAGGACGACGGAGTTGACGATAACCATCGATCCCGCCGCCGAGACCGCGAGGCTCAAGGCAAGCAGCCCGCGAAGCCGCGGCGTCGCCAGATAGATGCGCAGGCCCCGCGTCATCCGCTCATAGATGCCACGCCGCTCGGCCGGCTTCGGGCTCGGGAGCACGATGGACACAATGAGAGCGGCCGAAGCGAGGAAGCCGATGATTGTGCCGGCGAACAGGCTGTGGAAGTTGATGACGGTCAGCAATGCCGCTGCGAGCATCGGGCTGGCGACGCTTTCGAGGTCGTAGGCAAGCCGCGAGAGCGAGAGCGCACGGGTGTATTCCTTCTCGTCGGGCAGGACGTCCGGGATGGTCGCCTGGAATGTCGGGGTGAAAGCGGCCGAGGCCGATTGCAGCGCGAAGATCAGCACGTAGACCTGCCAGATCTCGGTGACGAACGGCAAGAGCAGCGCGATGGAGGCGCGTAGCAGATCGAGGCAGACGAGCACGGCACGGCGCGGCAGCCGCTCGGCGAAGGCAGCGGCGACAGGTGCCACGCCGACATAGGCGATCATCTTGATGGCGAGCGCCGTGCCGAGAACCGCGCCGGCTTCGGCGCCCGCCAGATCATAGGCAAGTAGTCCGAGCGCGACCGTCGCAAGACCTGTGCCGACGAGCGCGATCACTTGCGCCAGGAAGAGACGGCGATAGGTGCGGTTGGCGAGGATCTGCAACACGATGACTGGGCTCGCTCTTGCGGTGTCGATTGCGGGCAAGACGTGTCGAAGCCAACCTCAGAGGTACTTGGCGATCGCCTTGAACGTCTCGATGGTTTGGCGTTGGTCGCGCGGCAGCGCTCCGACCGTATCTTCGAGACAGTGGTCCAGATGATCCTGGATCAGGGTTCGCTTCGCCTGGGTAATCGCCTTCTCAACCGCATGAAGCTGCTGGGCGATGTCGAGGCAAGGCCGTCCCGCTTCGATCATGGCGACGACGCTTCTCAAGTGCCCTTCGGCTCGCTTCAGTCGCTTGATGATCTCAGGGTGGGTCTCATGCCGATGTTCATTCATGTCTTAACCTATCCCCCTGGATAGGATATAACAAGCGCGGATTTGGCGACGTGGTTTCGATCTGGTGATTGCGTGATCTTGGCTTCGGTCGGTTTCTGCGGTTCGTCGGCGCCAACGGATTGCAGGAAAGGCAGCTCCGCTTTTGCTCTTCGCCTTCAACATGGGCGCAGGTGCGCTGCGTCCATGCCCGTTTGCCTTGGTCTATCCGGTGATGGCGAACTACGCCTCTTGATGGCAGACCGCTTCGATGTTGTGCCCGTCGGGATCAATGACGAACGCTGCATAATAGTTCGCGTGATAGTGCGGGCGCAGGCCGGGCGCGCCATTGTCCTTGCCGCCCGCCTTGAGAGCCCCGTGATAGAACGCGTCGACCTGCTGGCGGGTCTCCGCCACAAATGCCAGGTGGAGATGTGCCGGCTTCTCCTTTGTCTGGTACAGGCACAACGACGCCTTGCCGTCTGTGCTGAGCTCTACGCCATACGACGGGGCACCCTCGGAGACTAAGGCCACGCCGAGCGGTTCGAGCGCTCCGAGGTAGAATGTTTTGCTCGCCGCGTAGTCGCTGACGCCGAACTTGACGTGGTCAAACATGGGTTCTCCTGTGGGATTGCCTGATCGAGATGGTCGGTACACCGCAGCGTCGAGGCGCTGTTCGTCTTCTCGTAATGGCATGCCCTGGGCAACAATGGAAAGAAAAAGCGGCAGCAAGCGAGAGGCGAGTTGCCAGAGCCTGTACCCTTCGGCGCGGAGCGGGTTGGGCTCACGCTCGATCCGCCGGCAGCCACGACGCCTTAGCCAATGGGTTCAGCCCACCCAGCGACGAAAGATCGCGCTGGCATTGACGCCGCCGAAGCCGAAACCGTTGGAGATGGCATAGTCGAGCGACATTGCCCGCGCCGTGCCCGCGACGATGTCGATGCCATCGGTGGCGGGGTCCGGTGTTTCAAGATTCAGGGTCGGTGGCGCGATCTGGTCGCGCAGGGCGAGCACCGTGAAGATCGCTTCTAGGCCGCCCGCGGCACCCAGCAAATGGCCCGTGGCGGATTTCGTCGCGCTGACGGCGATTGCGCCGTTGCGGCCAAAGACCGACTTGATCGCCTCGATCTCGCCCTTGTCGCCGACCGGCGTCGAGGTTGCATGCGCATTGAGATGGCCGATATCGCCCGGCCGAATGCCCGCCTGTGCTATGGCAAGTTCCATGGCGCGCCGGGCGCCGTCGCCATCCTCCGGGCCCGAGGTGATATGGTGCGCATCGGCCGTCGTGCCGTAGCCGACGAGTTCGGCGATCGGCGTCGCCCCGCGTGCGAGCGCATGCTCCAGTGCTTCCACCACGAGGATGCCGGCGCCTTCGCCCATGACGAAGCCGTCGCGGTCCATGTCAAAGGGGCGTGATGCGCGATGCGGCGTGTCGTTGAAGCCGGTTGAAAGCGAACGTGCTGCCGCAAAGCCGCCCAGGCTTATGGTGTTGATGCAGGCCTCAGTTCCGCCGCAGATCGCAACATCGGCTTCGTTTGCCCGGATCAATCGGGCCGCGTCGCCAATCGCCTGGACGCCAGCGGCACAGGCGGTTACCGGCGCGCCGATCGGCCCCTTGAACCCGTGGCGGATCGACACCTGGCCAGCGGCAAGGTTGACGAGGAACGAGGGGACGGTGAAGGGCGAAAGTCGCCGCACTCCGCGCTGATCGACTGTTCGCACGGCTTCCGAAATCGCCGGGAAACCGCCGATGCCGGAGGCAATCACCGTCGCCGTGCGCTGTTGCTCGAATTCCGTTGCCGGCCGCCAGCCGGACTGCTCGATGGCCTCCTCGGCTGCGGCCAGTGCCAAGAGGATGAAGCGATCCATCTTGCGCTGGTCCTTCGGCGCCACGATCCGGTCGGGATCAAAGCCACCTTCCGCGTCGTCCGAAAGGGCCGGGACCGTTCCGCCGATCTTTGAGCCGAGCTCGGCGACGGTTTCCTCCGGCAGATGCCGAAGTCCGGACCTTGCGGCAAGCAGCCTTGACCAGCTCTGTTCCACCCCCGCTGCAAGTGGGCTAACCGCCCCCATTCCCGTAATCACGACACGACGCATCGGTTCTCCTGACTTCGATTGCGCAATTCCGAGCGAAAAGCCGTTTCAGCCTCCTGCTGGAATCGTCCTGGGGCAGGTGCCGCGGCGCAAGATCCGCGGCACGAGCACCCTTCATTTCATGGTTGCGGTTGGGTCGCTTACAGAGGGCGCTCGATGGCGATTGCTGTCGCCTCGCCACCGCCGATGCAAAGCGCCGCCACACCCCTCGACAGGCCGCGCCGGGCCAAGGCATGGAGGAGGGTGACGATCAATCGGGCGCCCGTCGCGCCGATCGGATGGCCGAGCGCACAGGCGCCGCCATTGACGTTGAGGCGATCACGGGCAATGCCTATGTCGCTGGCTGCGGCCATGGCCACGACGGCGAAGGCTTCGTTGATCTCGAAGAGGTCGACGTTATCGACACTCCAGCCGGTCTTTGCCAAGAGCTTTCGGATCGCCGGGATGGGGGCTGTCGTGTACCAGGCAGGTTCCTGGCTATGGGTCGCGTGTGCCTTGATCTCGGCAAGTATCGGCATGCCCTCGCGTTCGGCGACCGAGCGGCGGGTGAGCACCAACGCAGCCGCGCCATCGGCATTGGCCGACGCGCTGGCAGCGGTGATGGTACCGTTGGCACGGAAGGCCGCTTTCAGGTTCGGGATTTTTTCCGGTGACACCTTCAGCGGATGCTCGTCGGTATCGACGACCTTGTCACCGCCTTTGCCGGCAACGACGATCGGAGCGATCTCGCCGGTAAAAGCGCCAGCCTCGATTGCGCTGCGGGCACGCGTCAGCGTCTCGATCGCATAGGCATCCTGGTCGGCGCGGGTGAAATGGTAGGCCTCGGCCGCAGCCTCACCGAAATCGCCCATCGGGCGGCCGGGCTCATAGGCATCCTCGAGCCCGTCGAGCATCATGTGGTCGAAGATGCGGTCGTGTCCGGCGCGAAAACCGCTGCGTGCCTTGGCAAGCAGATAGGGAGCGTTCGACATCGACTCCATGCCGCCGGCGATGGCGACATCGACGTTGCCGGCAGAAATGAGGTCATGCGCGAGCATCGTCGCCTTCATGCCGGAACCGCAGACCTTGTTGATGGTGGTGGCACCGACGGCGTCGGGCAGACCGGCGCCGCGGGCCGCCTGCCGTGCAGGCGCCTGTCCCTGGCCGGCAGGAAGCACGCAGCCCATCAGCACCTCGTCGACCCGGTCCGGCGCGATTTTCGCCCGTTCGAGCGCCGCGCGGATGACATGGGCCCCGAGCGCGGGTGCCGCAACCGGTGCAAGATCGCCGAGAAAGCGACCGAGTGGCGTGCGTACGGCCGAGACGATGACGATGGGATCAGAAGCGTTGGACATGCCTTACCCTTTCCGGCTGCAAGGAACACGGGAAATCTTGTGAAGTGTTGTTGGATGCCGTCACTGCGTGGGGCCGAAAGGCCCACCGTCCTCCGGCTGATCAGGAAGCAGGCTTTCGGCTGCCGCCTGCAGGAACCGTTTCGAGAGCTGCTCGTCGTCGACGGCGCGTGCGAGCGTCAGCGCACCGACCATCGTCGAGAGAGCGACGATCGAACGGTCGCGAAGCTCCTGGCCGGCCACCGGCGACACAAGCTCATCCAGAATGTCGAGATGCCTGTTGATGCCGACTTCGAAAGCCTGCCGCAGGGCCGGGTCGCGGCGTGCGGCCTCCGGCGCGAGCGCCGCAAGTGCGCATCCGTCGGCTTTTTCCTGGATGTGTCGCGGCGAGAGATAAAAGCGAAGCAGTGCGTAAAGTGGCTTGCGGGCCGCCTTGGCCACCACACCGGTCCAGTTGGCGGCGCCCTTCTCCAGCGCCTTGGCAGAGGCTTGAACGATGAGATCGTCCTTGGATTCGAACTGCTTGTAGAAGCCGCCCTGGGTCAGGCCGGCGCCTTTCATCAGGTCGTTCAAGCCGATGCCGTCAAAACCCTTCTGTCGGAAAAGGCGGCTTGCGACGTCGATCACTGTTCGGCGGTTTTCTTCCGCCTGTGCGCGGCTCACTCTCATAGGTTCTCCCTGGCTGAGCAGCAACATATATATTGCAATCGCAATCTATCGTCAATAATAGATGGTGATCGAAATCTTATCGGGTTGTAGAACTGGATGGCCGCCGCGCCCTCTTTTCCGCCATTTCGGGAAATGCCACTCATATTAGCGGGTGATTGAATTCGGTCGCGAGTTGTCGTAGAACTGTCACAAACAGGCGCGGTTCCCCAAACAATTCCAGTCCACCCAACGTGTGAATGACGATGCAAATCACAGTCGCTTCACGCCCGCTGACTGATGCGCGGGCCGCCCTTGACGTCAATGCAACCGTGGTCGAACAGGCGGGTGCGCTGTGTTATCGAAGGGCTGAGGACGCCGATCGGTTTGATCTTCTGCTTATTTCAGGTCGGACCAGCGGTCTCTGGGGGATCCCCAAGGGTCACCTGGAGATCGGTGAAACGACTGACGCGGCGGCTGCGCGGGAGGCTTTTGAGGAAGCCGGCGTCGTTGGATCCGCTTCGCAGCAATCGATCGGCTCCTACACCTACCTGAAAAATGGCAATGCATCGATCTACCATGTTCGGGTCCATCTGGTCGAAGTTCTGGCTATGGCATGGGACTACCCGGAGAAGGGTGCCCGAACGATCCGCTGGGTGCCGGCTGACCTTGCTGTCCCGGATCTGGCACGGCCCGGACTCCAGACCCTGGTCGCAGATGTTTTCCGATGAGATTGGCCCATCGCTGGCAAGAAGGTCGGCGCAGACGAGGATAATCGAATGCGCGCAGGCACAGGGCCTGATGGGTTACGAGGCGAACCGGCTGCGGTAGTCCCGGGGAGAAACGCCCAGGTGCCGCTGAAACGTAACGCGCATGCGCTCTTCATCGCCAAAGCCGCATGAGCGGGCGATCTGGTCGACGGTCTGCGGCGAGGTTTCGAGCATCCGCTTGGCGGCCTCAAGCCGGAAAACCTCAACTGCCTTGGCCGGCGTTCGCCCGGTTTTTTCCTTGTAACTGCGCGCAAAATTGCGCGGGCTCATCCCCGCTTGCCCTGCGAGCACGTCGACGGTGAGATTGTCCCGGCTGAGATTTTCCTCGAGCCACAGGTTCAATCGCTCGAAGGCGTCAGAATCCTTCGACTGCACGTTCAGGAGTTGGCTGAACTGGGATTGTCCGCCGGGACGCTTGACATAAATGACCAACTGGCGCGCGACCTGCATGGCGATGTCGCGCCCGCAATCATCCTGCACCAGCGCCAAAGCGAGATCGATCCCGGCGCTGACACCGGGACGTCCAGACCGGATCCGCGCGGACAAAGATTGCATCCGCGTCGACGTCAATGGTCGGGTACTTGCTGCCGAAAAGGTCGCACATGGCCCAGTGGGTGACCGCTCTGCGCCCATCAAGCAGCCCGGCCTCGGCGAGCAGGAAAGCCCCGGCACATACAGACGCGTTGCGACGCGCGCGTGGCGCCGCGTGCTCAAGCCATTCAACCAAACCCTGCTTTGCCAGAACCGTTTCGATGTCGAGGGCGCCCGGAACGATGATTGTGTCGAATTTCTGGAACTGATCGATCGCCATCGTATCGATCTCGGTGCCTTCGGCGGTTCGAACAAGGCCATCATACGCGACGGCGCGACATCGATGCACCACGCTTCGGGGACCGCCAGGATGGGCCAGGACGATCAGTCGGTCGTGGACTCAAGACTTCGGGCGCACGGGATCGAAAACCTCAGAGTGGCGGACGCATCGATCATGCCGACGATCACGACGGGCAACACCCAGGCGCCATCGATGATCATCGGGGAACGTCTAGCCGAAATGATCAAACGATAGGGCAGGCGCGCCATCCGCCCGCGCGGGGTCGGCGGTGCCGCAGCATCCGCCGATCCATCCGTGAAGCGGTCAAAGGCTGCATTCCCATCGTTTTGCGCACGAGTGACTGCCGAGCCATGGCCGTTCACGTCTGGCACCGATGGGCCCAAATTCCTGCAAGCAGCGCAATCGGGCGCCCACCCCACCAACGACCAGAGGTGCAACATGAGTGATTCACGCAAAGCCGCCGTGGTTACCGGCGCATCACAGAGTATCGAAACCGGTTATGTCTTTGCCAACAGAGGCAGCCATTCCACCGCAAGGCGGCGCTTTCTCCAGCAGGTCCTTGCCACGGCTTCCGCTGGGGTCATCGGGCTTCTGACGATGACGACGATGGCATCCGCCGGCGCACCGGTCGCCAAAGTTGCTGCATCGTCCGCGACGGCGACCGCGACACAGGATGTCTCGATCCGGCCGTTCAGCTATCATGCGTCCGCAGAAGACCTCGCCGACTTGAAACAACGCATCAAGGCCACGCGTTGGCCGACCGAGGAGCTGGTTTCGGACGACACCCAGGGTGTCAAGCTTTCGACCGCCCAGAAGCTCGCCGACTATTGGGCGAACGAGTACGACTGGCGCAAGGCCGAGGCGAACATCAACAAGTATCCCCAGTTCGTCACCAGGATCGATGGCGTCGACATCCACTTCATCCATGTGAAGTCGAAGCACAAGAACGCGCTTCCCGTCATCATCACCCACGGCTGGCCGGGCTCGATCATCGAGCAGTTGAAGATCATCGACCGGCTGACCGACCCGACCGCGCATGGCGGTACTGAGGCCGACGCGTTCGACGTCGTCATCCCGTCGCTGCCCGGCTACGGCTTCTCGGGCAAGCCCACCAAGGTCGGCTGGGATCCGCAGCACGTCGCCCGTGCCTGGGCCACCCTGATGGAGCGCCTGGGCTACGACAAGTATGTCGCACAGGGCGGTGACTGGGGTGATGCCGTCAACGAACAGATGGCGCTGCAGAAGCCCAAGGACCTGCTCGGCATCCATACCAACATGCCCGGCACCCTGCCCGATGAAATCTCGGCAGCGCTCGCCGGTGGTCCGCAGCCGAAGGGCCTGAAGGGCGAGGAAGAGTATGCGTGGAAGCAGCTCGATTTCTTCTACAAGAACCGCGTCGGCTACGCCTTGGAAATGGGTGCCCGGCCGCAGACGCTCTATGGACTGGACGATTCCCCCATCGCGCTTGCCGCCTGGATGATCGACCACGATCCGGAAAGCCAGAAGCTGATCAACCGCGTCTTCGACGGGGCCACGGAAGGGCTGTCGCGTGACGACATCCTCGACAACATCACGCTCTACTGGCTGACGAAGACGGGGCTTTCCTCCGGACGTCTGTTCTGGGAGAGCAAGCTTGCCTTCTTCGCCCCCAAGGGCGTGACCATCCCGGTCGCGGTCAGCGCCTTCCCGGATGAAATCTATACCGCTCCCGAAAGCTGGTCGAAGAAGGCGTTCCCGAACCTGGTCTTCTACAAGCGCCACGAAAAGGGCGGCCACTTCGCCGCCTGGGAACAGCCGCAGGCGCTTGTCGAGGACATGCGCGAGGGCTTCCGCTCGCTGCGTTAAACTGAAAACGGCGGGCGGCGCAGAGATGCGCCGCCCGCTCAGAACCGCCGGCTGGCCCGGGCGCAAGGCTGGTGCTGACGCCTGCGGTCATACCGTCTTCGGATTGGGTCATGCGTGCTGTGACGGGATCTGTCGCCGTTCCCATCTGCCGCCGCTCCAGGAGGCCGGGAACATAGATCCCCGTGGCGATGAGGTTCTGGCGCGTCGCGACGAAACCCCGCGCCAGATTGTCGATGTCTTCCGCGACCTGCCCTGCGGCAAAGGCGAGATTGTAGGTGACGGTGCCGGTGTTCGAGACACCGAGCGCACTGGTCAGGCGGAAGCCTACCCTTGCCCTGCCCGAAAAGGCCGGCTTTGGCGCGAACTGCAAATACCACCCGGCCGGTACGCCGACCGGCCCGGCCTGGGCGAGCTGGCCGCGAATGATCGTGGCCGTTCCGGCGTTGGCAGGCTCGACAGTCGTCAATTCCGCCGCGGTGAACGGACCGCCGGTTGCCCCGCGGTTGAGATAGACATCGGCCGGTGTCGAGCCTGCCGGTAGGTCCATGACCATGTCCGTAACGGTGGTCTCGCGCGGCGTGACCCTCAGACTGTATGTGGCTGTTCCGGTGGCGCCATTATTGTCTTCTGCCCGAATGGCGAATGTGTACTCGCCTTCGCTCCCCGCATCGAGCGGGCCGGCGAGTTCACCGGTGGACACGTTCAGCACCATTCCATCAGGCTGGGTCCCGGACGCGACGCTGTAGAGCATCGGCGCCCGCCTGCCGATCGCCGTGATCTGCTGCCTGTAGTCCTCGCCGGCCATGGTTTGGCCAAGGCCTCCAGCTGAGGGCGAAAACGTGAAGGCAGGTGCCGTGACGGTGATCGAGACCGTTGCGGCCGTGGACGTACCGGCCGCGTTGGCGGCGGTGTATGTGAACGTGTCCGGGCCGGAATAGGCGGTCGTCGGCGTATAGCTGATCGTCGTGCCCGAGGCATGGGCGGTGCCATGGGCGGGCGGCGAGGCGACCTCAACGCTGTCTGCCGGATCGCCGGTGAGGTTCAAGGCGATCCCGGTGGCCGAGGAATTGGCGGCAACCGTCGCCGAAACTGCGTTGGCGACCGGCGGCTGCAGGCTTGGCACAACGGCCAGCGTGTAGGCGGCGATACCCGTTGCTTCGTAGGTGTCGGTGGCGGTGACCGTGAAACCGAAGCTGCCGACCGCGGTCGGTACACCGTTGAGCGTGCCGGTTGCACCATCGAGCGTCAGGCCGGCGGGAAGGGCGCCGCCTGAGACGGCGTAGCTGTAAGGCGACGAGCCACCGGAAGCGGAAACCGCCTGGCTATAGGACATGCCGGTCGTACCACCCGGCAAGGCGCCCGCGGCAGGCGTTATCGCGAGTGGCGGATAGGCGACAGTCGCCGTGTAGGCCGCGGTGCCGGTCGCCCCATAGGCATCCGTAGCCATGACGGTGAAACTGGAGTTGCCGGCCGCCGTCGGGGTGCCGCTAATCACGCCGGTCGCGCCATCCAGCATCAGGCCGGCCGGCAACGATCCGGCCGAAACGACGTAGCTATAGGGCGACGAACCACCAGAGGCAGAAACCGCTTGGCTGTAGGCGGCGCCGGTTGTGCCATTTTGCAGAGCGCCGGCAGCCGGAACCAAGGTGGACTGCCGATCGCCTATGCCTGCGGCTTCGATAGCCTTGCGACTTTTTATCCGCTCTTCACCGGCATTTACGGGATGGCGCCGGGCGAACTGCGTGCGGTCTTTCCACTAGGTTTTGAGAAGTTTTACGATGAGGCCAGTTCCAGGCCACGTGCCCGCATATTGAGTCTGTCTGGAATCTACCTATCTCAGGGTTATCCTCGACATGGAGCCCCGAGATGGAGCAGATCGCAACGAACGTCCTTTCCGACCATGACATCGAAATCACTTCGCCCGAGCGCGATGAAGACCATGCGCGAGATGCCGCAATATGTCTTTGCTGTCAAAAGAAGCGTTCGGCCTCGCGCATGGACGCTGACGGCTGCGGCATTTGTGACGAATGCCTGGCGCCGTGACGCGAGTTCCGGAGCCGCCGCCGGCCGTGTCTTCCAAGTTTGTGGAAGCGCTTGCCGCGCTTTCCGACGGCTATGTGCAGGGACGCTTCCAGGGCCGGCCGTGGGGCGTGACCATCAGGCGGTCGACCGATGGCAAGCGGATCTGGCTCTACGGCGAGGAACTGGGCGGGACCGATGTCGTGAGCTTCAACCTTTATGTGCTTTCCGGTCCGGGCATCAGCCTCAAGCCTTGCGAGATGTCCTCGTCAAAGGTCGTCGATTTTGTGCTCGGCTTTCAGGCAAACTAAGCGTGTTGCGGTCGTTCGGATCTAAACCGTTGATTTGCGCATGCCTCCGGCGCAAAACCGCTGCTTTGGCTCTCGGTCGCGCCGTCGATGGTGTACTTTTTCTCGTTACGGCGGAATGCTAATTTAGCGCCATTGAGATCGGACGTGGCCATCGGCACCAATGTCTCCGATCGAGCCCGGGGAGACCGTCATGATCGCATTCAATGTCGTCCGTATCAAAGTCAAACCCGGTATGGAGGCCGCTTTTCTCGGCGCCCACCAGCATATCGGCGAGAGCTGGCCGGGCTTGCGCCACGCCAACATCATCCAGACGGGCGAGGGACGTTTCTGCATTATCGCGGAATGGGAAAGCATGGAGGCATTGGCGGCGAGCCGGCCGCAGATGATCGCGACGCTTGACAGTTTTCGCGAGACCCTCGAGGACCTCGGCGGCGGGTTGGGTGTGACGGATCCGGTCGCCGGCCCGGTCGTCCTGTCTGCGAAATAGCGCGCAGCCGCGTCCTCGGCTCGTTCCAACACGTGGCACGCCGGCCGCTCCGGGTGCGCTCTTGCCTCAGCGGCCCGGACAGACAGGTCGCCGAGCGGCTGATTGACAGCCCCGACTACCCGACGAGCCTCAAGGGCAAAAACGGTCGATGTCGAGATCCCGGTATCGCTGATCGGCGGCATTGCCGGGGCCTCCTATGACGGCGTCACCGCCGGCCTCAAGGTCAACGGCAACTTGCATGCGCCGCTTCTGTGCGTCGACAACGTCTTCAAGGTGGCGTCCGGAGATTTGAGCCTTCCGGGCAAGGTGATGCCGGCCAAGTGAAAAGAGTGATCCGGTGACTGCCATCACCGGATCGCCAGCTCCATTCGACGATCGCCCCCCGGACGCGACGGTTAAAGCTATGCCGAGCCGGCAAAAAGCCTGCGCAGCCCGATCTCGCAAAGTTCGTCTTCATCGCGAATGCCGCGAGAGAACTGTTGGAACAGGTGGAGGGCAAGGCTGTCGGCAATCGTGCCACGGTTCGGAACCCGAGCAATCAGGCAGACCGTGTTTAGCACGCCGCGCAGCAGTGCCTCTTCCTCTCGATTGAGATGCTTCGTGTACCGCCTGTCTGGTTCATGCATGGTGCAGCTCTCCAGCGGTTTCGAAGCGTATATGGTAAAGATCCAATGTGTCCGCCCGGCGACAGGTCCCTTCGAACTGTATCGTCTCGGTACACGAGCCGCTTGCGGCATCGCCGGTTGCCCTGAAGGATCCTGCCCGCCGGCGCCGATAGGTTGAGCGGGGCTTAGGCGTGCGGGTTTGGGCATGCGGGCTCGGGCATGCGGATTGTCCATCCGCATGCCCGATTTGTCAGCCTGTCGTCAGGCCGCGCGTGCTGCAGACGCCAGCGGCTCGAGGTCTTCAGCGGTCCGCTCGCCGTTGTAGACCGTTTCGTCGAGGATACCTTCGCGCTTCGACACGATGGTCGGCACCAGGGCCTGGCCGGCGACGTTGACCGCTGTGCGGCCCATGTCGAGGATCGGGTCGATGGCGAGCAAGAGGCCAACGCCTTCGAGGGGCAGGCCGAGCGTCGAGAGTGTCAGCGTCAGCATGACGGTCGCGCCGGTCAGGCCGGCTGTCGCGGCGGAGCCGAGCACCGAGACGAAGACGATCAGGACATAGTCCTGGATCCCCAGTGGCAGGCCGAAAAACTGCGCGATGAAGATTGCCGAGATCGCCGGATAGATCGCGGCGCAGCCATCCATCTTGGTGGTGGCGCCGAGCGGCACGGCGAAGGCGGCATATTCGCGTGGCACGCCGAGGCTCTTTTCGGTCACCGTTTCGGTGACGGGCAGCGTGCCGACCGAGGAGCGCGAGACGAAGGCGAGCTGGATCGCCGGCCAGGCGGCGGTAAAGAAGCGGGACGGCTTCAGGCTGTGGGCAATGAGCAGCGCCGGATAGACGACGAAGAGCACGACGGCGAGGCCGATATAGACGGCGGCGGCGTACCAGCCAAGCTGTGCCAGCGTCTCCCAGCCATATTGCGCCACGGCGCGGCCGAGCAGGCCGATCGTGCCGATCGGCGTCAGGCGGATGACCCACCACAGGATCTTGCGGACGATGGCGAGCAGCGACTGGTTGAAGGCGAGGAACGGCTTGGCGGCATCGCCGACCTTCAGCGCGGCGGCGCCAACGGCAATCGAGACGACGAGGATCTGCAGCACGTTGAAATTGAGCGATGTGCTGGCGCTGGCGTCGGTAAGCTTGGTGCTTGCCTCAAGCCCGAGCACGTTGGCGGGCACGAGACCCTTGAGGAAATCCAGCCAGGAGCCGGAATAGGACGGCGCCTTGGCGGCTTCCTGCGACACCGCCGAACCAATTCCGGGCTGGATGATGAGGCCAAGCGCGATGCCGATGATGACGGCGATGAGCGAGGTGATGGCAAACCAGAGCAGGGTCTGCCAGACGAGCTTGGCAGCATTCTGCAATGTCGCCAGGTTGGCGATCGAGGCGACGATTGCGGTAAAGACCAGTGGCGGCACGAGAGCACGCAGCAGTTGAACGAAGATCGAGCCGATCGTCTGCAGGGTCACGGTGAGCCAGTTGGCATTGCCGGCTGCATCGACGCCCAAGTTGCGGGCGATGAGGCCAAGGAGCAGCCCGATGACCATGGCTGCCAGGACCTGAAAACCAAAGGAGACGAAAATCGGCTTCGGTGAAGATTTTGTGGTTGCTTGGGACACGTCTTGCACTCTCGTTTGATGGCTGCGACCGCGTTCCGTTCAACGACTGCCGCAATTGCCCGGAAAATAGTCGACTGTCCGCTTTGCGATAAGAAACTCTTTGGCTCGCAAACCACCCAGGGTGGAATAATTTCCCGGATCAAACGCTGGCGGCAGCCACCGCGGAGGCATCCGTGTGGCCCAAAATCGCTGCCGCCAAGCCATTTGAGGCGACAGCACGGCGTATTGGCTAGCGCACCAGCAGGTCGGACAGGTGTTGTCAGGCCGCCGGTGTACGACGACCGGTATCCGTCGCGTCGCGTAATGCTGTAATGTCTTCGCGCAGGAAGGGGACCCGATCCCTATCGACCTGTTCCTGATAGCTGCGGGCATATTGGTGGCCCGAATAGACAGCGGCCGCAATCAGGCCGGGAGCAAGGCAATCTCCAAGACGCGTCACGGTCTTGATGCCGGCGTCGGCCCATTCCGCTTCGCGTGCCTTCAGGTCATGCCACAAGCTTTCATCGGGCAGCCGAGCAGTGACCGGCACCAGCGTGCCGCAGTCGATCGCCCGGGTCTTGCCGCTGTAGACGCAAGCGAGTTCGAGCCGGTCCTCGGTGCGGCCGGACAGGCCCATGGCGGGAATGATCTCGACGCCGAGATCGATGAGGCGCCGTTGCACCCGTCCCTGTTCCAGCGTGTTCTTGCTCCAGGGTGATACCTGGGGTTCGGGCGTCACGAAGGTCACGGTCCGGCCAGCCTTGGCGAGCAGTTCGGCAAGCACGCTGCCGATGTAGAAGCTATCGTCATCGAAGACCACGACGGGACCATCGGCCGTGACCGCCGAAGCGCCGTCGACAAGAAGAGCGTCTGGCGAAACGAGAGCACCTTCCTTCAGAAATTCGAGGGGCTGGCGGTGGTTGCGGCCGACGCCGTCGGATCGCCAGCGCGCTCCGGTGGCGATCGCGACGTGGGGGATGCCGTACTGCAGCACGTCGTCGGCGCTGAGCGGGCTGTGAAGGTAAAGCTCAGCATTGACCTGCGTGCTCAACTGGCCCACGCGCCAGTCGCGCACACGGCCCCACGTCGCAAGCCCCGGCAGGCGGCATTCGCGCGCGACCCGTCCGCCCCATTCGCCGCTGCCTTCGGCAAGCACGACATCCGCACCGCGCTGCGCAAGTGCGCGCGCCGCTTCAAGGCCGGCCGGTCCGCCGCCGATGATCAGCGCCGGCTCGGGCGACGGCAGTGACGTGACGATTTCCGGGTGCCAGCCCTTGCGCCACTCCTCGCCGATGGTCGGGTTCTGCGTGCAGCGCATCGGCACGTTGGTGTTGTCGCCAGAGGCGCAGATGTTGCAGCCGATGCATTCGCGAATGTCGTCGATGCGGCCCTCCTCGACCTTCTTCGGCAGGTAGGGATCGGCGATCGACGGGCGTGCCGCGCCGATGAAGTCGAGGATGCCCTGGCGGACCACGCGCACCATGCTGTCGGGCGATGTATAGCGCCCGACGCCGACCACCGGCTTGGTGGTGACGGATTTGACGAAGCGAATATAGGGTTCCTGGTAGCCTTCCTCGGAGAAGCGGGCCGTCTGGCTGTCGTTGGACCAGTCGGAAAGGTTGACGTCCCAGAGGTCGGGAAGCTCCGCGAGAGCCGCAATGATATCCTTGCCTTCCCCTTCACTGGTGATGCCGGACGGGCCCATCAGTTCGTCGACGGCCAGCCGCACGGCGAGCGCGCAAGTGTCGCCGATCGCTTCCCGCGTATCGTCCAGGATCTCGCGGAACAGCCGCAGCCGGTTTTCGAAGGAGCCGCCATACTCGTCGCAGCGGTCGTTGTGGCGGCGCGACAGGAAGTGCTGCAGCACGCTCATATCGTGGCCGGCATAGAGGTAGACAATGTCGAAGCCGGCCTTCTTGGCGCGCAAGGCGGCATTGCGATACCAGTGGCGCATGTCGGCGATATCGGCCTTGTCCATGGCGCGTGCCTGAACGGGGTCGAGGCTGTCGCTGACCGCGTGCGAAGGGGCTAGCGGGATCATCCGCGTGAAGCGGTTGGCGACATGCAGGCCGTTGTGCACAAGCTGGATGGCCGCAAGACTGCCGTGGTGATGGATGCGCTCGGTGACGGCGGAAAGTGCCGGAAGATCGCCTTCATCCCAGAGGCGCGCCTCGTTGGCCGGTGTCAGATCCGAGGTCGGATGGATTTCCGCTTCTTGAGTGGAAACGACTGCCCAGCCGCCCTCTGCTTTCGTCCCGCGCAGATGCGCCTCTGCGTTCGGATAGCGGTATCCCATGCCGGAACAGTGCGGCACCTGGTAGAAGCGGTTGCGCGCCGTGACCGGGCCGATCTTGACGGGTTCGAAGAGAATATCGAAGCGGGGATCTCGGGACATTGTTACGGTCGATCTGAAGAGGCCTGTGCACCGGGCTGTGAGCGCACCAAAATAGCCAGGCGCGATCACCTTGCAAGACAATTGCTATACAAATGTATAATTGCTGCCATGGCAAATTGTTTTGAGGTCATTTCGTTTCTTCATGATCCCCGCCGACCTGTGGTCAGGCCGATTGCGCCGAAGAAGAGATTCCTCTTGAAAATCATTATAAAACAACGTGGTACATCGATGTTGTGTATACGTCTTCGGTGAAATCAACGAGCTCGTCGCCTACGCCTTCGACATCATGGCCGAAGGGCTGCTGCAGTCGCTCCTGAAGGCCGTGGAAGACGCCGAGCCGACGCCGCAAAAGCGCTTGGATGCCTTTATCAACGTATCCTTCTCGCCAATGCTGTTCGACCGTGACGTGCTGGGCGTATGGGTCGTGTTCTGGGGGATCGTGCTCCATTCGCAGCGGATGAGCGCTTCCCAGCAGAGTGAATATTCCGGCTATGTTGGTGCCGTTGAAGGCCTGCTCGGCGATCTTGCTGTCGACGAGGGCTTTGTGATCGCCGATATCCGCCTGACCGCCGTCGCATTCACGGCACTCCTCGACGGGCTTTGGCTCGCATGGTGTCTCAACCCCGCCTCCTTCAAGCCCGAAGACGGCGCTCAGCTCTGCCGCAACTGGGTGGAGGGGCTGCGCCGCGGTGCTTACGCGTGACGCCCTCCTAGCCGCCGCGGTATCGGAATCGCGGTTTTGACCGGCCAGTAAGGTACTTACTCGGCTGCCACCATAAGATCGGGTGTGGCGTTCGCTCCAACGACATTCGCGCGGACCGGTTCGAGCGCGGCGAGGACCTGCTGGCGCAGCCAGGCGTGGCCGGCGTTGCGGTCGGACGAGGTGTGCCACGCAAGCGAGATGTCATAGGGCGGGACGTCGACCGGCCCCGGGCTGATGGCGAGGCCGAAGACCGGTGCCCAGGCCCGGGCGAAGCTTGCCGGCACGGGGGCGATCATCTTTGCGTCTCGAACAAGGATCGGCAGCGTGAAAAGGTGTGGCGTCGTGATGACTTCCAGGCGCTTCAGACCACGCTCGGCCAGAATCTCGTCCACGAGGCGGCAGCGTCCGTCCTTGCTGACGAGCACCGCCTGGGGGGTGGATAGGAACGTGTCGAGGTCCATCACGCCGGAGGGGCCGATCTTCTCCGGGGGAGCGAGCACGACATAGCGTTCGGACCAGAGCTTGCGGCGCTTGTGAAGTTCGTTGCCGGTCTCCACCTTGCCGATCGCAAGGTCGATCTCGCCGCTATCCAGAAGATCCGCGGGATAGTCCTGGTCGATCGGTCGTATCACGAAATTGACGCGTGGCGCCTTTTCCTGAACGGCCGCGAGCAGCGGCGGCATGAGCAGGCTCTCGAGATAGTCAGTCAAGCCGAGCGTGAAAGTTCTTTCGTCCGTTGCCGGGTCGAATTGTTCCGGCTCGATTAGCCGCGACTGGATCGTGCAGAGGATGGCACTCACCGTTTCGGCCAGTTCCTGTGCCCTCGGCGTCGGCTCGATGCCGCGGGCCGAGCGGATGAACAGTTCGTCCGAAAGAAGTGTGCGCAGGCGCCCCAGATTGTGGCTGAGCGCGGATTGCGAAATGCCGATCCGATGCGCCGCGCGTGTGACATTGCGCTCGCTCATCAAGGCGTCGAATGCCACCAGGAGGTTCAAGTCAAACTTCAAGATATGAGCGTGATCGATCAGCATCATGAATTCCATGAGTTGGATTTATGATCTGCGAAGAGATATCAATCTTGTCGATGATAATCAACCACCTTGAGGAATGACAATCATGAAGTCACTGTTTGAAACCTACGACATGAAGGGTCAAAAGCTGCAGAACCGGATCGTCATGGCCCCGATGACCCGGGCGCGCGCGAAGGATGGGATCGCTGACGCCGAGACCGCGCTCTACTACCGCCAGCGTGCCGGCGCGGGCCTGATCATCTCCGAAGGCACGCCCATTTCGCAGGAGGGAACGGGCTTCGCCTTCATCCCCGGCATATGGTCAGAAGACCAGGTCCGCGGCTGGCAGGGCGTGACCGAGGCGGTCCACGAGCAGGGCGGAAAGATCTTTGCGCAGATCTGGCACGTCGGTCGCATGTCGCACACATCGCTGCAGCCAGGTGGCGGGCAGCCCGTCGGCGCCAGCGCCAGGCCCGCCCGAGACGCCAATAGCAAGGCCTTTGCCTTCGACGACAATGGCGTTGCAGGCTTTGTCGATGCCGGCGTGCCGCGACCGCTCGAAACCGAAGACGTTGCACGGGTCGTCGAGGACTATGCGCGCGCCGCGTTCAATGCAGTTGCCTCCGGTTTCGACGGCGTCGAGATCCACGGCGCCAATGGCTATCTGCTCGAGCAGTTCCTCAATCCGCACGTCAACGACCGTACAGACCGCTATGGTGCCGGCAATGTCGAGGACCGCACCCGCTTCGTTCTGGAGGTCGTGGACGCGGTGGTGGCGCGCATCGGCGCCGACAAGGTCGGCATCCGGCTGTCGCCGTTCGGCAAGCTCTTCGACATGCCGCATCACCCCCTGATCGAGGAAACCTACCTGCATCTGGCGCAGGCGCTGGCAGCCCGCTCGCTGGCCTATGTCCACCTGAAGGATCAGGGGCCTGTCGCTACGCCGGCGATCTCGGAAGCGTTCCTGCAGAGCTTCCGTGAAGCCTACCCCGGCACGCTCATTCTGGCAGGCGCGCTGGACAAGGAGCGTGCCGAACGGTTCCTGCACGCCGGCCTGATTGACCTTGCTGCCTTTGGCCAGCCCTTCATCGCCAATCCCGATCTTGCGGAGCGGCTGCGGCGCGACTTGCCCCTGGCGAAGCCCAACCGCGAGACCTACTATGGCGGGGGCGCGCACGGCTACACCGACTACCCTGTTTATCAGGACAGCCCTGAAGCAAAGGCCGCCTGACGGAAGACCTGGCCTTCCGGCGACAATTTCATCCGTACCCTTTGCTGCGGTCCTGGCGAAAATCCGGGGCCGCAGGTTCATGTGAGCCGCGCCGCACCGGATGCGTGGGTGCCTGCTGATCCGATCGACAATTGCGGTTCCCGCGGGTCAATCCTCAGGCAAACCCGCAGCGATCATCAGGCCCAAGATGCGTTCGGAGCCCGCGAGATACACTGGACTGGTGTTCTTGGTCGGCGGCGGCAGATTATGCACTGTCGAACCCGGCCTCAGCTTCATGGCTTGCGCCAGGGCCGCCCCGGCTTCATCGGTGCGGCCCAATTGCTGATAGGCCGCTGCCATCAGGAAATGCGTGCGTCCGCTGCCCGGCGTGATCGCGATCGACCGTTGCAGCCAGGGCAAAGCCTCCTCGGCGCGGCCCATCAGTAGATGGGCCCAGCCGGCGCCGATCGCCCATGTCCAGCGGGCGACCTGCGGCGTATCGAACCGGTCAGCTTGCTCGAAGGTTGAGAGCGCTTCCTCGAAACGGCCGAGAAAGACCTGGGAAAGCCCGACGAGATAAATCACGGTGCCGTCCCATGGGTCGAGGGTGAGTACCTTGCTGCAGGCCACCAGGCTCTCGACGAAGCTGTTGGTGGCCGACAGATACCGGCAATGCATTTCGAGCACCGGGATATAGTTCGGCTGCGCGCCCAAGGCGCGTTCCAGGATTTTGCCGACGCGGTTCTCGACCGTTTCGCGCTCCGCAGCCGGGAACCAGGTCATCTGGATCCCGCGCAGTTGGAATGCCGCAAGTGCCACCTGCAGGTCGACACTTTCCGGGTCGGCGGCAAGCGCTTGTTCGAGCATCATCTGTGCGGCAAGAAAACGCTCCGGCGTCGTCTGGTTGATCGAGGCCGTTGCCTGCTCGATGGCCGCCTTGGTGCTGCCCGCCGGCAAGCCTTTGGCCGAGCGTTCTCCCGCGTTCAAGAGGACGTTGATGCGCAGCGCCAGCGCGTGACCCATGCCGGCGGCAAGACGCGTCTGCTGAAGTTGTGGGTCGGTGCCGGCTAAGCCGACCGACACCGACGTGGTCCACTTGACCGCACCGCTCGCCGGCTCTGTCATGCGCGCGCGCAGTGTCCACTCTCTTTCGGTCTTCTCCAGTTCGCTGCTCACCACGAGATCGGCGGCCTCAGGGGCGCTGCCAGGCGGAATGACGACCCGGATCGTCTCGATTTTTGCCAGGCCGTCCGTCAGGTCGCGGTTGACGCCCGCCGCCATCCGCACAGTCGCCGGGTCGTTGCTTTCAGTCGTCATGGAGGTCACGGCGACGGTCGGATACGAACCGGAAAAGAAACGCGGAAAACGCGTTGCGGTTATCGCCAAGGCTGATACGCCCAGCCCCGCCGCCGCCACGAGTGCCGCACGACGGCGCATCCTGAAATCCAGCCAGCGCCCGGCCGGCCGGTTTTCCGTTTCGGGTGCAGCCTGCGGGCGAGACGTTTCTTCTGTGCGCGGTTCCGGCGCCTGCGACACCTCCGCCTCGAACAGATAGCCGCGGCCGGAGACGGCTCTTATCAGTTGGCGCTTGTCGTCACCAAGTGCCGCTCGAACTTCCCGAATGCACTGGAACAGGCTGTCTTCGCCGACATGGACGTTCGGCCAGATCGCCGCCATCAGCTCGCTCTTGCCGATGATCCTGCCGGGGTTGGCTGCAAGCAGCTGCAAGAGGTCGAAGGCCTTGGGCCGCAGCCTGATTGTTTCGCCTCCGGGCCCGCGTAGTTCGGAACGCAGCGGGTCGAGTTCAAAGCCAACAAATCTGAGCACCGGGCCTCCCCTCTTCCGCGATCCCGGAACTCCGGCGTTCTGCCAAAAGCAAGAAGCCAAAAACAGGAAGATTGACAGTTAAGCCATTCGCTTTCCCGCGCGAAAGGCGAATTTCAACAAGTTTGAAAATTTCCGCGACGCCGATTGAGCTCGGGGCTTGTTACCGCCATGGGGTACCGACCGGGACGCGGAACAGGAATGCGCGGTCGCCATGACAAGACGGCGCATGACGGGAACCAATGCATGGCTGGCTTCCGGCCAGCCCTTGGGGAGACGAAGAAGGGCTGGCGGAGGGAGTGGGGGGGCTAACCCACCCGGGAGAGGCTCGCTGCCCCAACCGGGTCCGGCCGTCCCCGGAGACTGCGCGATCCCCAGACCAGTGGCGGGCTACTCGTCGCCTGCGCTGCGTCCGTTGCTGCAGAGGTCCACGGTGTTTTTTGTGGGCACGGTTTTGCTGCGGTGACCATCGGCCATGCTGCGGAGGGTCGGGCCAGGCTTGTGATCGCCTAGGATTTCGTCCCGGCAGGCGGCCGTGCACCCTTTGCAGCCGGAAAATACGCGGGTCCGCACCAGACTGATCCGGATTGACGGAACGGTTGCTTCGATCAGGCGTTATTGTTGCCAGGCGGTCTTCGCCCGCAGGTGCAAGGCTGCCTGGTATCTCGACAGGCGGGCAGGATGCCGAACGAAGATAGGAGCAGCGCGATGAGAATTCCCATGAAGGTGTCACTGGCCGCAACTGCCGTCGCCCTTGCCGGGACGACGGCTCCGGCCTTTGCCGACAACTATTACTACGAGCCGGCACCCGGAGGGGTCTATGTCGATCAGATGCCGACCGGGAGCGTGTACATGGAGCCGGCGCCGATGGTTGGCGGCTATGGTTACGTCTATCGGCCGCCGGCGCTGACTTTAGGCGACGAACGCGAACGCTACACCAACGAGTACGGAGGGACCGGACAAGGCGACTACTACCAGGGCATCACGCATCCGGCACCGGTTCCTTGAAGACGGGTTGCTTGAGCGCGGAGGCCCTTGGGCTTTAGATCGGTCGGCTTCAGGACGCAGTCGTCGTTCAGCGCCAGCCGAGGGCCGGTGCGACATGGCGCAGGATCGCCTCGATGACATGGGTGTTGTAGTCGACGCCCAGTTGGTTCGGAACGGTCAGGAGCAGCGTGTCGGCCTCGGCAATCGCCTCGTCCTTGGCCAGTTGTTCGACAAGCACATCCGGCTCGGCGGCATAGCTGCGTCCGAAGATCGCCCGCGTCTTGTCGTCGATGAAACCGATCTTGTCCTCGTGCTGATTGGCGCGGCCGAAATAGGTGTGGTCGCGCTCGTCCACCAGCGCGAAGATGCTGCGGCTGACTGACACGCGCGGGGAACGGGTGTGACCGGCCGCCTTCCATGCCTCGCGATAGGCGCGGATCTGATCGGCCTGCTGGACATGGAAGGGAAGTCCGCTTTCATCGTCCTTGAGCGTGGAGCTCTGCAGGTTCATTCCGAGCTTCGCCGCCCAGACGGCCGTCGCGTTCGAACCGGCACCCCACCAGATGCGCTCGCGCAGCCCGTCGGAGTGCGGCTCGATGCGCAGCAGGCCGGGAGGGTTGGGGAACATCGGCCGCGGGTTGGGTTCGGCAAAGCCCTCGCCGCGCAGGACGTCGAGCAACACTTCGGCATGGCGCCTGGCCATGTCGCTATCGCTTTCGCCTTCGGATGGCCGGTAGCCGAAGTGACGCCAACCGTCGATCACCTGTTCGGGAGAGCCGCGGCTGATGCCCAGTTGCAGGCGCCCGCCGGCGATGATGTCGGCAGCACCGGCATCCTCGGCCATATAGTGCGGGTTTTCGTAGCGCATGTCGATGACGGCCGTGCCGATCTCGATCCGGCTGGTTTTTGCACCGACGGCCGCCAGGAGCGGGAAGGGCGACGCCAGCTGACGGGCGAAGTGGTGGATACGGAAATAGGCGCCGTCCGCGCCCAGTTCCTCGGCAGCGACCGCAAGGTCGATCGACTGCAGCAGGGCGTCAGCCGCCGAGCGCGTCTGCGACTGGGGCGAGGGCGTCCAATGCCCGAAGGAAAGAAAGCCGATCTTCTTCATGGTCGCTGCCCGTGTGTCCGATGAACCGGCTCGCTTCATGGCACGATTCCGGTTCGGGATACAGGTCCGCTCCACCATCCCGGGCCGCCGGAATCGGTCGCGAAGCAACCTTACCGTAGGGTCGGTGAACTTGACTGCCATTGCCTGAAAAACAGGCGCCAGTGCCAGCGAGAGTTGGGGCGGCGGAGGTGTTTCGCGCGAAGGTACATATCGCAAATATTTTTTTCTCCGGCCAGGGAACTGGGGTCGCGCCGGAGAGTTGCAGGAGCAGCGATCTCTGTTTGGTGGGGCGCTCATGGAGATCGCGTTTCCGCACTAGGAGAGACGACGATGAAGCATCAAACGATCGAACAGTTGCAAGCGCTCGCCGAAATCCGTCCCGATCCCGTCATGACGAGAACGGAACGGCTCCAACGCTGGGCCGAGCTGCTGGAAAGCAATCCCGGGCGCCGCCTGGGGACGCTGTCCGGCACCGAACACACGACTGCTGCCCTTCGGCAGAGCATGCAGGTCAACGGCTCGCCCATGACCGTCGCCTTCGAGGATCCGCACCTGCGTCTCGCGGGGCTCGCCGACGACAGCTATGGCGAGGCGAAACGGTTCTTCGAACTGTCGGACCACCAACTGCACGATATCGTCTGCGACTGCAATTTCGGCAGCTCCGTCAAGGCGGCCTATGCGGCTCGTCGGGTACGCGCTGCCATTGGCCTGTGGCCGCGCATCAAGGCACTCTTTACCTGAGCCAAGGCGGCCAAGCGACAGGGAAGCCAGGGCGTTGGCCGGAGGCTTCCCTCACGTTCCATGTTGTCTCTAACCGCGGCGCGTCCCCGTGAACGCCGCGGAGAGGCTCGACGATGCCAGCGTCCCGGTGCCGACCCACCGGAGCGGATAAACGCTCGCGGATGTAGCTTCGGTTGCGCGTCGCCGTTGCCGGTGCTGAGCAACGCCTTCCATCATCGTCGCGAAGATTGTCATCCCACCGAGAACAAGCTGCGCGCGCCAGTTGCTGGGCGCGCGCGCCGGCGCTACGGCGTCGTGTGTCTTGTCAGCCGCGCGCCGCGGACGACGATCGGTCGATCGCGCCCGCGATTGAATGTGACAGAATGCTACCATAAGCTGTCGTCGACCAAGGACGGAGGTCGATCATGCGCTTTATCGATGATGACGTCGTCAATCTGCGCCGCGCCGATGGCAGCCAGGGGCAGTATTACTGGGGCGACCGCTGCAACGTGCTTTCCACAGACGGTAGCCGCATGCTTGTCGAAATTCACGGCGCGCGCGGCAAGATCGACGAGGGCTTCATCAAGACCGAGACCAGGCTTCGCGACACGGGACTGCTGCGGCTGTCGATGGTGGACGTGCAGCAAGGCGACGGGCTCATCCTGGAAACGCCCGCCGGCAAGGTGGTCTTCATCGACGGCGGCGACAACCAGCTGTTCGCGCGCCACGCCAATGCGCGTTTTCCCAACACCAGTGAGGCCGATCCGCTGGTGGTCGACCTGATCCTGATTACCCATGGTGACGCCGACCACTTTGAAGGTCTGGTGGAACTGCGGAAGTCGGAGACCGACAGCCGCGAGAACAAGCGGATCTTCATCGCGCCGAAGCGCGTCTATCACAACGGCATCGTCAAGCGGCCGGTGGAAGACAGCAACCAGCAACGGCGCAAGGAGGTCGAACTGCTTGGCGAAACTGCGGCGGAGGGCGAGGGGGTCTTCATCGTCGGCCTGGTGGACGACCAGGCGGCCGTGCCGCGCGCGGAACGAAACCGGCCCTTCAACAAATGGGTGGATACGCTTGCCGCCTGGGAGGGACGGGTGCAAGCGGTGACGGGCAGCAGCATCGAGCGCCGACGGCTCGATCATCTCTCGGCCGGAGCCTTCGATTTTCTCGCCGACGAGGCGATCGGCGTCGACATCCTCGGGCCGATCGTCGAGACCGTTGGCGGCAAGCCGGCGCTGCGCTTCCTGCGCGCGCCGCCCGACGATGCCAACCTGATGCTCGGCACGGTGGCGGCGAGCGGCCAGGGCGCATTTTCGGCGTCGCACACGATCAACGGGCACTCGATCAATTTCCGCCTGCGCTTCGGCAATGTGCGTTTCATGTTCACCGGCGACATGAACCAGGAATCAAGCCAGCGGCTGCGCGAGGCCATGCCCTCGGCGGCCCTTCGCTCGGAAATCCTCAAGGCACCGCATCACGGCTCGGCCGATTTCGACATGGAGTTCCTGAAGGAAATCGGTGCCGTCGTTTCGCTGATATCGTCTGGAGACGAGAGCGAGGCCAAGGAATATATCCACCCGCGCGCGACGCTGATGGCGGCGCTCGGCAGGGCGGCGCGCACGACGCCGGCTATCATTTTCTGCACCGAGCTTGCCGCCTTCTTCAAGACCTTGGGTTATGTCACCGACCCCGACGATCCCAACAGGAGGGTCTTTGCTTTCGAGCGCACCAATTTCGGCATTTCGCACGTGCGCACCGATGGTGAGCGTGTTCTCGCCTTCACCCATTCCGGCAAGAGGTTCATGAACGAGGCCTACCGCTTCACGGTCTCGCCGACCGGCGACGTGGTTTTTGACAAGAGCGTGATCAAACGGTCGGCGCCGGCAGCGACATGAGCCGGATGAGCATTGGGCTCGCCTGACGGCGGGCGCCACTTTGCCGCTATGGTATGATGCATCCGATACGCCGCTTCGATGGAGGCATCCATGGGTGTGACCTTTCCGAATGAAAGCCCCGATTATCGTCACGCGCGCGACGGGTTGCTTAAGCGCGAGGCGGCGCTTCGGCGCGAAATGGAGGCGGTTGCCGCGGAGATCCGTGCCCTCCCACAGGGCGGGCGCGTACCCGAGGACTATGTGTTTGACCATATCGATGCCAGGGGCGAGCCCGCGAAGGTGCGACTGTCCGAGTTGTTTCGGCCAGGCACGGACACGTTGATCCTCTATCATTACATGTTTCCGCGTCATTGCGGCGACGACCGCCCGGGTCCGAGGTCAGGCCCGGCGGCAGTGCTTGCGCTCAAGGACGGGCCGTGCCCCTCCTGCACCGCCTTGCTCGACAATTGGGAAGGAGCCGTGCCGCATGTGGAGGGGCTGGGCGTGAACATTGCCGCTGTTGCCAAGGCGCCGATCGAGCATGTTGCCGCCTTCGCCGCGCATCGCGGCTGGCGCCACTTGAAGCTGCTTTCGGCTGCCAACAACAGCTTCAAGCGCGATTATCGCGGTGAAGCCGAGGATGGTCAGCAGGTCCCGATCCTGACCGTCTTCCACAAGGGGGCCGACGGCGTGATCAGATTGAGCTGGGCCTCCGAACTCCTGTTTGAGCCGTCGGATTCAGGACAGGATCCGCGCCATGTCGGAACGGTCGAACCGATGTGGACCCTGCTGGACCTCACGCCGGGCGGGCGACCGGACACTTATGAGCAGCTCGATTCCGAATGTTATCGGAAGCAGGGAAGCGAAACACCGACCTAGCCCGAAGGAGTATAACGCCGCCTCGACCTTTGCAACATCATCGCCAGACGCCGGTGCCGCGGCTCGCCGGGGGTGGAGGGATGCAGTCGCGCGAGGAGGAGTTTCATGACATTGCCAGCAAAAATCCGCGCGTTGAGCGCAACATCGATCCTGGCGATCCTGGTGTGCGCCACCGGGTCGGCCTGGGCGGCACCCGATCTGATCGTGCTCAACGGGGATGTGCGCACGGTCGATGGGAGCAAGCCCAAGGTACAGGCTTTCGCCGTGGAGGGCGGCAAGTTCACTGCGGTCGGCAGCAACGACGAAATCAAGGCTCTGGCCGACGGCAAGACCAAGGTGATCGATGCCGGTGGCAAGACGGTGACGCCGGGCTTCATCGACGGCCATACGCATCTGACATCCGGCATGGACATGGTGACCGGTGTCGACCTCTCCTACATCCCGGACAAGAAGACCTGGCTCGAAAAGATCAAGGAAGTCGATGCCCGGCTGCCGAAGGGCGCGTGGCTGATGGGTGGCGGCTGGGACTATACGCTCGGTGAAGGCAAGCTGCCGACCAAGGAGGATCTCGATGCGGTGGTGCCGGACCGCGTCGTCATCCTGCGCGACATCGATTTCCATTCCTACTGGGTCAATTCCAAGGCGCTCGAAGTGGGGGGCGTGACCGCGACGTCGAAGGTCGAGGAGGGCGGCGAGGTCGTGCTCAACGACAAGGGCGAGCCGAGCGGCATTCTGCTCGAGAGCGCCGGCAATCTGGTTGAGAAACATCGGCCGGTTGTGCCCGATGCCGAGCGGCGCGAGGCCCTGCTGCAGACGATGAAGTTCGCCAATAGCCTCGGCATCACCGGCGTGAACGACATGTCCGATCTTGCCGCGGTGCACGACTATGCCGCGATCCTTGCCGAGAAGAAGTTGCCGCTGCGCGTCTGGTACGGCTTCTTCGAAGGTGACCCGAAGAAGATCGCCGGCGCCGTCAAGGACCGCGAAGAGGTCGACAAGGTTGCAGCGGATTCCGGTGAACAGGAGAAGAAGGGACCGCTGCTGAAGCTCGGATACACCAAGTCGGTGATCGACGGCGTGCTTTCGACCCGCACCGCCTACATGCATGAGGACTATTCCGACCAGCACGGCTGGAAAGGCAAACCCTTCGAGACCATGGAGCAACTGGCGGCCGCCATCAAGGCTTCCAACGAGAACGGCTTCCCGACGGCGGTGCACGCGATCGGCGACGGCGGCGTCAGCCTCGTGCTCGACGCCTTTGCGGAAGCCTCCGTGCCGGGGCCGCAGCCCAACCGCATCGAGCATATCGAGGTGGTCGAGACCAAGGACATCCAGCGCTTCAAGGAGCTTGGTGTCGCCGCCTCGATGCAGCCGAACCATGCGACCGGCACGATCGGCAAATACATCACCGAACGCATCGGTACCGATCGCGAGCCGCGGGCCTATGTCTGGCATTCCATGCTCGATGCCGGCGTGCCATTGGTGTTCGGCTCGGATTGGCCGACATCGCCGCTGAGCCCGCTCACCCAGATCAACGATGCCGTCTTCCGCGAGAGCCCCTTTGGCCTCGGCGACGGTCCGTGGCATCCGGAGCAGGCGGTCAGCTTCGATCAGGCGTTGCACGGCCTCACTCAGGCGGGCGCCGACATGACGCCTTGGGGCGACCAGATCGGCTCGATCAGCGTCGGCAAATGGGCTGATTTCGTCGTCATCGATGGCACGCTGCCCGAGCCGCTCGATCGCTCTATCCGTGAGCGCAAGGTCGAGGCGACTTATCTTGCCGGGAGCGAAGTCTACCGCAGGCACTGACAACCAGCTGCAGGAACAGTCTGTTGCATCGACCGGCGCCCCCGTGGCGCCGGTCGATTTCGTTTTTCTGCTCGACGGCCGGCTGCAATCGATGCCGCTTTCTCGACGTTCAGTCCAAAACAAGGTGTTCTGAAAACGAGTTTTTGAGGCTGTTCGGGGTCCGATGCGATTTTTTTCGAATCTCTCGTAGGGTGTCGCGCTTTTATAGATGATTGATATTGTTTAATAAATTTGACACGCCGACGCTTCGTGCGGTGAAAAATCAAAAATCAGGACTCACAAATATAATTGCTATTGCGTGATCTGAGATCACACTATACGCTCCTGAAAAATGTCGAAGGCAAGGGTGTGGCGCGTCATTCAGCGGCGCTAGGCGCTCGACTTCGTCGGGAGGAAAGATGCAAAACACAACGATTTCCGCACATTGCGCGGTCGACATCCGCGCCGTGCGCAAGGCTTACGGGGTCGGCGAGAGTGCCTTTGTCGCGCTCGATGAGGCAACCGTCTCGGTTCGGCAAAACGAGTTCTTTACGCTGCTCGGTCCTTCCGGCTGTGGCAAGACGACGTTGCTGCGCATGATCGCCGGCTTCGATTACCCGACAAGCGGAGAAATTCTTCTCAACGGTGCGGATATCACCAGCCTGCCGCCGTTCAAGCGACCGGTGAACACCGTCTTCCAGAACTATGCGCTCTTCCCGCATATGACGGTTGCCGAGAACGTTGCCTTCGGCCTGGAGGCGCTCGGCAAGTCCCGCGCCGAGGTCAAGGCGCGGGTGGCGGAGATGCTCAGGCTCGTGCAACTGGAGCATCTGGCCGGTCGCCGCACAAGCCAGATGTCCGGCGGCCAGCAGCAGCGCGTCGCGCTGGCAAGAGCGTTGGCGCCACAGCCGAAGGTGCTGCTGCTCGACGAGCCCTTGTCGGCGCTCGACTACAAGCTGCGCAAAGAGATGCAGTCGGAGCTGAAGCGGCTGCAGTACGAAACCGGCATCACCTTCATCTTCGTCACCCACGACCAGGAAGAGGCGTTGACGATGTCCGATCGCGTCGCGGTGATGTCGGCCGGCCGCATCCTGCAGATCGGCACGCCGCGCGAGATCTACAACCGGCCAGCGGACCGCTTCGTGGCGAGCTTCATTGGCGAGACGAACTTCCTGACGGGCATGCTGCAGGATCACGCCAATGGCAAGGCAAAGGTTGCGTTGAAGTCCGGTCGATCGATCGTCGTCAATGTTGCGCCCGGAACGCCGGCATCAGGCGAGGTCACTTTCATCGTACGTCCGGAGCATGCTCGGCTGGTCGACGGACCCGGCGACGTCAGGGCATCGGTCGATAAGGTCGTCTATTTCGGCACCGACACGCATATCCATCTTCGCCTGGATAGCGGCGAAGCCTTCATGGTCAGGCAGCAGAATGGTTCGATTGCCGGCTGCAGCGTCGAGGCGGGGCAGGCGGTAGCAGTCGCGATCACCGACGGCGCGGCGCAGGTCGTGAAGGCGTGAGCACCATGACCAGCGTCAACGACCTCACGACCGAAATCGAAGCCGCCGATGCGCGCCGGCGCTGGCTGCTCGCCTCGCCTGCGCTGCTGACGATCTTCGTCGCGGCCATCGGCCCGCTGTTCATCGTTCTTGCCTATTCGTTCCTGGCGCCGGGCGACTATGGTGACGTCAAGTGGCAGTTCTCGCTCGATGCCTGGATGAGCGTCTTTTTCGAGCGCGATATTTTCGACGACACGCTTTCGCTTGCAACGGCCCATATCGACATCTTCTGGCGCTCGGTGAAGCTCGCCTTGATCACGACCGCCCTGACGCTGTTCTTCGGTTTCCCGACCGCCTATTTCATGGCGACGCGCAGCGAGCGGAGCCGGGATCTCTGGCAGTTCCTGATCACCATTCCGTTCTGGACCAACCTGCTCATCCGCACGCTCGCGATCCTGCAGATCATCCGCAACGAAGGCATCCTCAATACGGTTTTGATCAAGCTCGGCGTGATCAACGAGCCCATTCAGATCCTCTTCACCGACACGGCGATCCTGATCGGCATGGTCTACGTCTATCTGCCGCTGATGGTGCTGCCGATCTATGCGAGCCTCGAACGGCTCGACTTCCGTCTGGTCGAGGCCGGATACGATCTCTACGCGACGCGCTGGCGGGTGCTGCGCAAGATCATCCTGCCGCTCGCCAAGCCGGGCGTGATCGCCGGCTCGATCCTCGTCTTCATTCCCGCCATCGGCGCCTTCGTCTCGCCGAGTGTTCTCGGCGGCGGCAAGAACATGATGTTTTCGAACCTGATCGAACTGCAGTTCGGCCAAGGGCGGAACTGGCCGCTCGGCTCGGCACTCTCGATCACCGTGATGATCATCGTCATGGCGGCGCTGCTGATCTATGTGCGCAACAATGCCTCGAAGGACGAACGCCATGCGTAAGGGTTTTTCCGTCCGCTATCAGCCCGGCTTTACCGCAATCGCCGTCGCCTGTTTTGCGCTCCTCTACCTGCCGGTCATCACTTTGGTGGTCTACGCTTTCAACAGTGCGCCGTCCGTTGCGGCCTGGGGCGGACTTTCGCTCCACTGGTTTCAGGTTGCGCTGACCAACAGCGACGTCATCGACGCGTCGATCCGCTCCTTCCAGATCGCGACTGTTGCGGCCTGCCTTGCCACGGTCTTTGCCACCATGGCGGCGCTGGCAACAACGCGGACGCGGCGCTATCGCGGGCTGGGCTTCATCTATGCTTTCATCAACCAGCCGCTGATGGTTCCCGAGATCGTCACCGCGGTCGCCTTGTTGATCATCGTCGCGCAGGTGAAGGCATTTGCCGGCTACTCGGGCCTTGGCTATCTGATCGTCGCGCACACGGCGTTCTGCATTCCCTTCGCCTATCTGCCGATCCGCGCCCGGCTCGAAAACATGGACCTGTGCCTGGAGCGGGCAGCGGCCGACCTCTATGCCAAGCCGTTCTACACCTTCCGCCGCGTGACGCTGCCCCTGCTCTGGCCCGGCATACTCGGCGCCTTCATGCTCGCCTTCGTGCTGTCGCTCGACGACGTCGTCATCACCGAGTTTGTGAAGTCCGGCGGCCAGGACACGCTGCCCACCTACATGCTCGGCCAGATCCGCCGCGGCATCACGCCGGAGATGAACGCGATTTCGACGGCCTTCCTGCTGCTGTCGATCGTCATCGTCACGCTGTTTTTCATCGTCAGCCGAAAACGCACCTGATCTTAATGGGAGGAACCAAATGAACCGTGCCAACCGCCTGAGCCTTCTGCTTGCCGCACTCCTTGCCTCGACCGGCATCGCGCATGCCGAGGGCGAACTCAACATCTACAACTGGGGCAACTATACGAGCCCCGAGATGGTCAAGAAGTTCGAGCAGACATTCGACGTCAAGGTCACTCTCACCGACTACGATTCCAGCGACACCGCCCTTGCGAAAGCAAGGCAGGGCGGCTCCGGCTACGATGTGGTCGTGGTCAACCAGGTCTATGTGCCGATCTGGGTGAAGGAAGGTCTCCTGATGGAGCTCGATGCGAGCGGCATGGAGAACTTCAGGAATGTCGCGCCGGAATGGGTCAGCGCCGACTTCGATCCCGGTCGCAAATATACGATCCCCTGGGCCGTCGGCACGACCGGCGTGGTTGTCAACAGTGACACCTACAAGGGGGATGCCGATAGCTGGAGCATCGTCTTCAACCCGCCGGAAGAACTGAAGGGCAAGGTCAATGTCGTTCCCGAGCTCAACGACGTGATGGCCGCCGCCATCCAGTATGTCGGTGGCGAACAATGCACGGCCGACAAGGCGGTGCTGAAGAAGGTCCGCGATCTCCTGGTGAATGCCAAGGCCGACTGGATCGCCATGGAATACAACACCATCGAGAAGATGGCGGCCGGAGACTTCAAGGCGACGCTTGCCTGGAACGGCGCGGGCTTTCGCGCCCGGATGAAGAACCAGGCGATCCGCTTCCATTACCCCAAGGAAGGCTACGGGGTCTGGAGCGACAACGCGGCGGTGCTGAAGGACGCGAAGAACGCCGAGAACGCCAGGCTCTTCATCAATTTCGTCATGGATCCGGAAAACGCGGCGATGAATTCGGCCTTCCACGGCTATGCCAACGGCATCGCCGGGTCGGAAAAATTCATGCCCGACGCCATGAAGAATGCGCCTGAAATCGTGATCCCGGCCGAAAGCCGCGAAGGCGGGCAGTTGCAGCGGCTCTGCTCAGCCGAAGCCCAGGACCTCTATACGCGGATCTGGACCGACCTTCGCAAGTAGGCGTTCGCCTATGCCTCTGATCTCAGTGCTGGCGGCTCTGCCGCCAGCACTTCTCGCCAGCGCCGACACCGTTGCTTCCCGCCCGACATTCGTCTGGTGGCGGCATCGTGCGCTGTGTCGATCCGTTCAAGAAAGGACATATGCATGACCGGCAAGACTGCGTTCAGCGAAAGATACGGCTTTGGCCGCGACCAGGTAACGCTTGCCAACTGGCGCACGGCCCCCTTCAGCCGCTGGGCGTTCCAGAACGTTGGTGAGTTGGTGCCGAGCGCGCCGGTCATGGGCGCCACTGTAGGCGCAGTGGAAGAGGCCCGTGATCTGTCTGGGCTGCTTTCGGAACGGGTTGCCCTGCCAAGTGGGCAAACGCGGATCGGCGACTTTCTTGAGCGCTCCTATGCCGACGCGCTGGCGGTCATGAAGGGTGGAACGTTCATCGGCGACTGGGTGGCGCCGACCATGCAGTTCGGCGAAAAGCACATTGCCTTTTCCATCAGCAAGTCGATGGTCGCGATCATTGCCGGCATCCTGCAGGATGAGGGGCTGCTCCACCCGGACGCACCGGTTATCGACTATCTTCCGGAAACTGCGGGATCTGCCTATGCGGATGCGACCGTCCGGCACGTGCTGGACATGACCGTCAGCCTTGATATCGAGGAAGCCTATCTTGATCCGGACAGTGCTTTCGGCCGCTACCGGCGCGCGATGCTCTGGAATCCCGGCGGCGGTGGCGAAGGGCTGTTCGAATTCCTCTGCACGCTGAAACGCCTGCCGACGCCGCATGGCGAGGTTTTCCGCTACCGGTCTCCGAATACCGACCTGCTCGGCATTCTGCTCGAGCGTGTATCCGGCAGAAGGATCGCCGACTTGATGCGGGAGAGGCTGTGGGCGCCGTTGGGTACCACTGGCGAGATCGCCATTACCGTCGATCGAGAGGGCACCAGCCGTGCCTCGGCCGGCATATCGCTGACGCCCCGCGACCTGGCACGGGTCGGCGAGATGATGCGCAACGGCGGCATCGCAAACGGCCGACGCATCGTCTCGCAAGGTTGGGTCTCCGACACGCTCAACAATGGCAGCCACGAGGCCTGGCAACGTAGCGATTTCGCGCCGCTGTTCCCCAAGGGGCGCTATCGCAACAAATGGTACCAGACCGGCGAGGGCAGTTTCTGCGGCATCGGCATTCATGGCCAATGGCTTTTCGTCGATCCGGAAAATGAGGTGGTGGTTGTCAGAATGTCGTGCCAGCCGGAACCCCTGATGGAGGCGCTCGACTACGATAACCTCGCCTTCATGAAGGCGTTGGCGAAGATGGTCTGAGCGGCCGCAAGCGATCCGGAAGGTCTTGCGCTGGTGTCGCGAAATCTCCTACCAAAGCGAACTCTCTCTTTTTCGGCTGCGCTCCCGGCGCAGCCTTAGGTTTCGGGCATGGCGACGAAGAAGACGGCAAAAATCACCAGCATCGAAACACCGGTTCCGATGTATGAACAGGTCTATCAGCAGATCGTGCAGGCGCTGATGGCCGGGCATTTCGAACCCGGCCAGAAGCTGACCTACCGCAAGGTCGCCGAACAGTTCGGGACGAGCCCCATGCCGGTGCGCACCGCCTTCCAGCGGTTGCAGGCGTTGAAGGGGTTGGAGCTTTTGCCGAACGGCAGCGTCGAGGTGCCGCTCCTGACCGTCAAATCCTTCGTCAGCCTGACGGAAGCGCGCATCGCCATCGAAGGCACCGCAACGGAGCTTGCCGCCACCCGTCTCAACGGCAACAACCTGCGCACGGTGCGCCATCACTGCAACCAGCGCACCGCAGCGGCGAAGGCCGGCGACATCGACCGTTATCTGCAGGCGAACTTCGACTTCAAGTTCTCGATCTACCGCCATTGCGGCAACGAACACCTGATCTACATCATCGAGATGCTCTGGCTGCAGGCAGGGCCGTTCCTGCGCAAACTGGTCGAGGGAACGCCGTTTACCGCGACCGAAGTCCTCGATGTCGATTTTCACGACAGGATCGTCGCAGCGCTCGAGGCGAAGGACCCGCAGCGTGCACGCGAAGCGGTCGCCCACGATATCCGCGATGCGGCGGACTACATGCTCAAATACGCAAAGTTCCTGTCGGAGGACGACGCGTCGCCCGCCGCTTAAGCTCGTCCTAGCCAAAAGGCGTGTGGACCTAGCTTAGTGCATGAAAATGCATAATAATCGCACCTCACTTGGAGTTTTCTCAAGGTAAGGGCGCGTCGGAATGGCATTGGATTCGCTGGATGTGCGGCTGCTGCGCATCTTCGTCACGATCGTGGAAGCCGGTGGCTTCGCCGCGGCGCAAGGGGAGCTCAACCTGTCGCTCTCGACCATCTCCAACCATATTTCTGCGCTGGAGAGCCGGCTGGGACTGACGCTCTGCCAACGCGGCCGATCGGGTTTCCGACTGACGGAGGAGGGCCGCGCCGTCTACGAGGAGGCCAAGCGCCTGTTCGGCTCGATCGACCAGTTCGACACCCGCATGAAGGGCCTGCAGCATCAGCTCAATGGCACGCTCTCGATCGGCCTCATCGACAACACCCTGTCCGATCCGTCTTCCCGGCTGAACCGTGTCTTTGCCCGAATGACGGAAGAGGCGCCGGAAGTGGCGCTTTCGATCGTCACGCGGCCGCCGCATGAATTGTTGCGCGACGTGATCACCGGAGACCTTCACATTGCGATCGCCAGCTTTCCGCGCACGACGCTGGGGCTGGAATATATCGATCTCTACGAAGAGACCCAGCGCTTCTACTGCGGTGCCGGGCATCCGCTGTTTTCCCGGGACGACAGCGAGATCGAGGTCGACGACATCCGCTCCTACAATCTCATCGGCCGCTCCTATTGGAACGCCCGTGACTTGAAGATCTTCTCGATCGCCAATCCGCGGGCGACCGTCAGCGACATGGAGGCGGAAGCACGGCTGATCCTCTCCGGGCGCTATCTCGGCTATCTGCCGGACCATTTCGCCAACCGCTATGTCGATGAAGGTCTGCTGCGGCCGATCCGTCCGGATCTCTTCAGCTACAAGGCGCCGTTTCAGGCGGCCTTCGACAAGGCGCGTGCCAAATCGGGCCTGGTGCCGTTCTTCGTCAAGCTGCTGACGAGCGAGTTCGGCGTGTCGCCATCCGGGCGAGGCGCTTCGCGCCTGCGCGCAGGTCGGTGAACCACTGCGCCCGGCAACCGATCCGCCGCAGTCGCAACCATGAAAAAGCAGAGCCAGGAAAACCGGCTCTGCTTGAGTTCGCATCGGTAGTGAGCCTCAGCTGAGCGGGAAGCCCATGGCCGAGACCATCTTCAGCCAGGGTTTGCGCCAGCCGCCCGACTTGTCGGCCGTATCGAGCGCATACATGGTGATCTGCGCGCCGAGCCAGCGGAACGGTTCCGGCGGGATGGCGTTCGGAAGGCTGGTGGCGAATTCGAGCCGGCTCTCCGGTGTCTTCGAGCCATCGAGAATGTCGAGTGCGATGCGTGCGCCGAAGCGCGACGCCGACACGCCGAATCCGGAATAGCCACCGGCATAGACGACCTTTTCGCCGAAATAGCGCTGGAAATGCACGGCCATGCGGGTGCTGAGGTCGATCGGGCCGCTCCAGGCATGGCTGAAGCGCAAGCCTTCGAGCTGCGGGAACGTGTCGAAGAAGGCGGCCGCCAGCGGCTCGTAGGTCTCGAGTTCCCGGTCGACGGAAGGGAAGGGGTCGCCGGCAAACGCATAGGCGAGCCGACCGCCGAAGATGATGCGGTTGTCCTTGGTGAGCCGCATGTAGTTCATCTGCGTGCGGGTGTCGTAGACACCCTGCCGGTGGCTCCAGCCGATCGACGCCAAGCGTTCAGCCGACAACGGTTCGGTCGCAAGCACCCGGTCGCGCACGGCAACGACGCGGCGCTTGATCTGCTTGTGCCCGGAGGTGAAGGCATTGGTGGCAAGCAGCACCTTGGGCGCGGTCACGCTGCCCGAGGGAGTGTGGGCCTTCATGCTGTTGCCGAGGTCCTCGAAACCCGTCAGTTCGGTGTTTTCGAAGATCTGGACGCCGAGAGTGAGTGCCACCCGCTTCAGTCCAAAGGCCAGCAGGGCGGGATGCACCGTGCCGCAAATGTGCTTCGACCAGACACCCGCCTTGTAGCGTGGCGAATTGATCTCGGCGCGCACGGCAGTCTGGTCGAGGAACGTGGCCTGGTGGCCATACTTCAGGTGGAGTTCGTGCTCCTCGTGCAGCGCCTCGATATGGGCGTCATCGACGGCAACGGTCAGTTCGCCACCCCATTCGGCATGGCAGTCGATCTGATGTTCCTCGATCGTCTGCAGGAAGCCGTGCATGTTCTCCTGGCCCAGCTTTTCAAGGGCCGCGATATCCTTGGGGAAGATCCGCACGGCGTTGGACAGCCCGTGCATCACCGAGGTCGAAACGACGCCGCCCGGCCGGCCGGAAGCGCCATTGGCGACCGAGCCCTTTTCGATCAGCACGACGTCGATTTCCGGCTGGCGCTGTTTCGCCTGGATGGCACCCCACAACCCGGTAAAGCCGCCGCCAACGACGAGCACGTCCGCCTTCAGGTGACGTGCCAATCGCTCTTTCGGCTCGGGGGCATCGGCCCGGTCGAGCCAGAACGGCTTCATGGTCACATCGGCGAGGGCTTTGGTCTTTACCTTGGTCATGGACGATGCCCTCACATCATTTCGCAGCGGGTGCGGTGTAAAGGACGTAGACCTTGCGCATGGTCTCGATCACTTCGAAACGCACCTCGGTACCGGCCGGCAGGATGTAGCTTTCACCGGCTCCGAAGGTCTCGACCGAGCCATCCGGATTGGTGATGGCGACCTTGCCCGAGAGGATCACGCTGTATTCGACGCCGTTCGGGTAAGACAGCATTTCCGCGTACGGCGTCGACTGCCAGGTGCCGATGACGACGTCCTGGCTTTCGAAATGCACATCACCCAGTTCGTCGGCTGTGCCCGAGAGGATCGCCTCCGGCGGGACGACGCTGCACTTTTCAAGCTCCCGCAGGCCGACACCATTGCGGCCGAGTTTGATGACCTTCGACATGTAGACTCCAGTTCTGAACGGCGCACGACAAGTAAATCTGCGGGCCGTCCCGGTTTTGTTGCTTCGATTTCGTGGCCGTCTGCGATCGATGTCGCCTCGGCAGTTGTCCGTTGTTCCGCTCGCCGCCGCTTTTCTTTGCGGCTTGCTGCATTTTTTAGTTGCTCGGCGGCATGCCCGGAATACGCCAAAGGGCTAGGTCGGAGCCGCAGGAGCGCCGCCATTGCACGCCGCCGGCCGTTGGCTGGCGGCGATTTCGGCGTTTTCCGGCTTGTTTTGTGTTGCCGACAGATAGTTTTGGAAATCCCGCAGTGAAAATCCGTTACTTGCGGCACCTTCAACCTTCGCCTAAAGTACCGCGCGGAGGAGAACATCATGAGCCATGACACGATCATCAAGGTTTCGACCGATACGCAGCAGGCGTCCAATATGGGCGACCTGGCCCTGTCATTGATGGGGGGTGTCGGCCGCTCGGATTTTCAGGACAGGCTGGCGTTGTCGCTGAAGCGCCACGTTGCCATCGATGCCGGGCTGATCCTCCTTTATCGCCGCAATGCGGCGCCGAAGATCCTGTTCAACGATTGGCGCACTGACAAGGGCCTGTCCGACATCAGGGCCTATCTGCAGGGGCCCTACCGGATGGATCCCTTCTACCAGCTGGCGCTCGACAATGGCGACGACGGCTTATACCGGCTGAAGCAGATCGACCCGTCCTATGATCGTTCGCAATATTACCGGGACTACTACCAGCATTCCGGTCTGCACGACGAAATCAACGTCTTCGTCGGGCTCGATGCCGACACGAAGATCGCGATCTCGCTGGCAAGGCGTCGGTGCAATGCTGCTTTCAGCGCTGAGGACCAGGACTTCCTGCAGACGGCGGCGCCACTGCTCAGCATGGCGGTGCTCAGGCATTTTCGCGACCTTCGGCCGGAAAGCCTGGGGGACGAAAGCCCTTCGCTCCAGAATGCCCTGGCGCAGGCGATCAAGAATTTCGGCCGTAGCGTGCTGACCGATCGCGAATGCCAGGTGGCGCAGATGATCCTGCGCGGATACTCGGTCAAAGGGGCGGCCGAGAAGCTCGGCATCTCGCCGGCGACGGTCAAGCTGCACCGCCGCAACCTCTACGCCAAGCTCGACATCACGTCGCAGACCGCGCTGTTCTCGCTGTTCATCGATGCGGTGTCGTCGGCCAACAATGCCTTCGAGGATCCTTTGACCACCTATCTGTCTCCGGGCAGTTCTCTAACCGGTTGGGTGCGGCCGCACTGATCTTTCCCGGGGAGGGCGCTTCCGCGTGCAAGCCGCGGTCACACCCTGCCCGGTATCGCGTCAGGCCGCAGCGCCCGCACGCTGTTCCGTGCGGCGCGAGAGCAGTTGCGCGGCCACCAGTCCCAAGACGACGATGCCGAGGATGATGGTCGAAATCGCGTTGATCTCCGGCGTCACACCGAACTTGATCTGCGAGTAGATCTTCATCGGCAGGGTCGAGGCGCCCGGACCCGTGGTGAAGCTGGAGATCACCAGGTCGTCAAGCGACAGGGTGAAGGACAGGAGCCAGGCCGAGACGATCGCCGGGATCATGTTGGGTAAGGCGACGTGGACGAAGGCCTTGGCCGGCGGGCAGCCGAGATCGCGCGCCGCTTCTTCGAGAGACGGGTCGAGTTCGACCAGTCGCGATTGCAGCACCACCGTTGCGAAACATAAGGTGAAGGTGGTGTGGGCGAGCGTGATCGTCAGCGGGCCGCGATCGATCCCGAGCGTCACGAACATCAGCAGCATCGACACCGCCATCACCACTTCCGGCATGACCATCGGGGCAAGCAGCATGCCGTTCAAGAGCGCCCGGCCGCGGAAGCGGCGGAGCCGGACCATGACGATGGCGGCAAGGATCCCCAGAACGGTTGCAGCGGTTGCCGAGACCGCGGCCACCAGGAAACTGACCTTGGCGCCTTCGATGATCGAGGGGTTGTTGAGAACCGCGGCATACCATTGCGTCGAGAAGCCGCCCCAGACGGTCACGAGCTTGGAACCGTTGAAGCTGTAGATCACGAGGACGACGATCGGCAGATAGAAGAAGGCAAGGCCGAACAGGATCGACAGCCGGTTGAACAGGCTTGGTTTCGTCATGGCCAACTCCTCAAGCTCCAGCGCGTGGTGGGCGCGATTGGAAGAACACGATCGGCACGACGAGCAGCGCCAAGAGCACGATCGTCACGGCGGCCGCCATCGGCCAGTCGCGATTGTTGAAGAATTCCAGCCAGATGGCGCGGCCGATCATCTGCGTGTCGGCACCACCCAGAAGGTCCGGGATCACGAACTCGCCGACGACGGGGATGAAGACCAGGGCGCAGCCGGCGGCAACACCCGGCCAGCTCAAGGGGAAGGTGACGCGCCAGAAGGCCGAGATCCGCGAACAGCCGAGATCACGTGCCGCCTCGATCAGGGTCCGGTCGGCGCTGACAAGGTTGGAATAGATCGGCAGCACCATGAAGGGCAGATAGGTATAGACGATGCCGATATAGATCGCCGTTTCGGTGTTGAGGATGCGCAGCGGCTCGCTGATGAGGCCGAGCTTCAAGAGCAGGGCGTTCAAAAGCCCGTCGTTCCTGAGGATGCTCATCCACGAATAGACCCGGATCAGCATCGAACTCCAGAATGGCACGATCACCAGGAAAACGAGCAGCGAACGGGAGGACGGCGCACAGGAGGCAATGCCGTAGGCGAGCGGGTAGGCGATCAGGAGCATGACGGCCGTCGAGATCGCCGCGACCTTGAGGCTCGTCAGGTAGGCCAGAAGATAGGTGTCGTCGGTGAGAACGTAGAGGAAGTTTTCGAAGTTCAGCCTGAGGTTCAGGATCGAGCCATCCCAGGCGGTCAGCGGTTCGAAGGGCGGCATGCCGAGCCGCACGGTCGAAAGGCTTATGGCGGCAACCAGCGCGAAGGGGGCGAGGAACAGGACCAGCAGCCAGGCATAGGGTATGCCGATCAGGAGGCGCTTGCCCCAGCGGTCGCCCATGCGTGCAGAAGAGATCAGTTCAGCGGACATGGCGGCCTCCTATTCGGCGAGAAGCCGGCTCGCCTGCGGCGGCCAGCTCGCAAAAACCCGATCGCCGACACCAAGATCGCTTTCGGCTCCGAGATTGACCCGGCGCGCGTCGAGGATTGCGCCGGAGTTCAACCGCACCCGGTAGTGGCGTTCGACGCCGGTGTAGGTGAGTTGCTCGACCGTGCCTTCAAGTCCTGTGCCGGATGTCGCGAGTGCCACCCGCTCCGGGCGGACAGAGACCCAGAAGGGTGCATCGAGCGCCACCCGGTCGGTAAAGGTAGCGCGGACCTGACCGCCGGCTTCGTTGCTGTCGATCTGCAGCGTGTCGCCGTTGCGCTCAGCCCGGCCGCCGGCAAAGACATTGGTTTCGCCGAGGAACTTGGCGACGTAGCGTGAATGCGGCGCCTCATAGACATTGGCGGGCGAGCCGACCTGCAGCACCTGACCCTGTTTCATGATGGCGATGCGGGTCGAGACGGTCATCGCCTCGTGCTGGTCGTGGGTGACGATGATGAAGGTGAGGCCGAGTTCCCTTTGCAGGCGGACGAGCTCGAGCTGCGTTTCCGTGCGCAGGTTCTTGTCGAGCGCGCCGAGCGGCTCGTCGAGAAGCAGTACTTTCGGCCGTTTGACCAGCGCCCGGGCCAGCGCAACGCGCTGGCGCTGGCCGCCGGAAAGCTGAGCCGGCTTGCGATCGAGCAGCGCGGTCAGTTGCAGCTTCTCGGCCACATCGTCGATGCGCTTCTTGATCTCGATCTTGTCGAGCCCGTCCTGCTGCAGGCCGAAGGCGATATTCTTGCCGACCGTGAGATGCGGAAAGAGCGCATAGGACTGGAACATCATGTTGGTCGGGCGGCGGTGCGCCGGAACGTCGGTCACATCGGTGCCCTCCAGCCGGATGACGCCGGATGTCGGTGTCTCGAAGCCGGCGATCATCCTGAGCAGCGTCGACTTCCCGCAGCCGGAAGGCCCGAGGAGCGAGAAGAACTCGCCCTTCTCAATCCCAAGGTTGATGTTGTTGACGGCATGGACGACACCATAGGACTTCGCCAGGTTCTCGATCGAAATATAGGATTGCACGGGGTCTGATCCTGCTGTTGACGGGTTCGCGCTATTGGCCGGCCCGGAAGGCGGACCAGACGCGGGTGCGTTCGCGCGTCTGGCGCGGCGGCAAGGATTTGTCGACAAAGAGCTTGGAGCGCACCTCTGCAGGCGGATAGATGTTCGGGTTGTCGCGAATCTCGGCGCTGACCTCTGCCGTCGCCGCCGCATTGGCATTGGCGTAGTAGACGTGGTTGCTGATCGCCGCGACCGTCTTCGGCTCAAGGATATAGTCGATGAAGGCGAGTGCCTGCTCCGGGTCCGGCGCATCCGCCGGGATTGCCATCGTGTCGAAGGAGATGATCGTTCCTTCCTGCGGGATCGAATAGTCGACCTTCACACCCGTTTCGGCCTCCTCGGCACGGGCAGCCGCAATGCCGGCGTCCCCGCTCCACATCAGCGCCAGGCAGAGCTGGCCCGACGCCATGTCGGCCACGAGCTGGCCGCTCTGCATGTGGCGGATATAGGGGCGCAGCTTGAGCAGTAGCTCCTTCGCTTTCTCGAGTTCATCCGGCTTGGTGGAATAGGGATCGAGGCCGAGATAGTTGAGCGCAATCGGGATCACCTCGTTCGGCGCGTCGACGATGCCGATGCCGCAATCCCTAAATTTTTCGGCGACTTCCGGCTTGAAAAACATGTCGAGGCTGTCGACCGGCGCATCGGCCAGCCGCTCGCCGACGAGCTTGGCATTGTAGGCGACGCCGGTCGTCAGCCACATGTAGGGAACGAGATACTTGTTGTCCGGGTCGTGTTCGGCGACGAGCTTCAGGAGTTCCTTGTCGAGGTTGCCGTAGTTCTTCAGGCTTGCCGGATCGACCGGCTTCAGCGCGCCGGACTGGATCAGGCGCTCGCCGACAGTGGCGCTCGGAAAGGCCACATCGAAGCCGCTGCCACCGGCAAGCAGCCGGGTTTCGAGCACTTCGAGGGAATCGTAGAAGTCGAGCCGCGTCTCGACGCCGGTGCGCGTCTGGAAGTTGGCAACGGTGTCTTCTGCGAAGTAGTCGGAGAAATTGTAGATGAAGAGTTTGTCCTGCGCCTGGGCAGCGGTGGAGACCGCAAGGACGGCAAGCGATGCCGCGATGACGGAGCGCAGGGTGGTGCGAGATAAGTTTTGCATGGTTCCTCCCAAGGACATCGTATTTTTGTTTTCGCCAAAGTGATCGGCGGGTCCTGTGAGGGCAACACTCCCTTTGGCTAGGTGCGGCCGTGGCTGAGCCGTCGTACATGGCAAGCAACGCCTGCCTTTGCTGGGTCAGACATGTTGGTTTGATCGCGATCGAAGCAACATTCGATCAATGGGCATTTCTCGGCTCGCAGCGCCTGATAGGTTCCGGCGAAATCAAAAGGGAGAGCTTCGATGGAAGAGAAATTCAATCAGCCGCTCGGCGGCAACAACATGCCCCGCTTCGGCGGCCCCGGCACGATGATGCGCCTTCCGACGGCAGCGTCGGCTGCGGGATTGGATGCCTGCTTCGTCGGCATCCCCATGGATATCGGCGCGTCCAACCGCTCGGGAACACGCTACGGGCCGCGGCAGATCCGCGCCGAATCCGTGATGATCCGGCCCTACAACATGGCAACGGGCGCTGCTCCCTTCGAAAGCCTGCAGGTGGCCGATATCGGCGACATCGCCATCAACACCTTCAACCTGCCGGCCAATCTGGAGATCATCAGCCGCAACATCGGCGCGATCCTCAAGCACGACTGCATTCCGCTGACACTCGGTGGCGATCACACGATCAGCTACCCGATCCTGAAGGCGATTGCCGAAAAACACGGACCGGTGGCGCTCATCCATGTCGATGCCCATGCGGACATCAACGACACCATGTTCGGCGAGAAGATCGCACATGGCACCCCGTTCCGCCGTGCCTTCGAGGACGGTTGCCTCAACCCGAACCTCGTCTTCCAGATCGGCCTGCGCGGCACAGGCTATGCGTCTGATGATTTCGACTGGTCGCGCGACAAGGGTTTCACCGTCGTCCCGGCCGAGGAATGCTGGCACAAGTCGCTCGTGCCGCTGATCGAAGGCATCCACGCCAAGATCGGTAACCACAAGACCTATTTGACTTTCGATATCGACAGCCTCGACCCCGCCTATGCGCCCGGTACTGGCACGCCTGAAATCGGTGGGCTGACCGTGATCCAGGCGCTTGAGATCATTCGCGGCTGCCGCGGCCTCAACCTGGTCGGCGCCGACCTCGTCGAGGTGAGCCCGCCTTTCGACACGACCGGAACAACCGCAATCACCGCGGCGAACCTGCTCTATGAAATGCTCTGCGTTTTGCCGGGCGTGAAGTACAAGCGGTAAGGCGAACGGAGATCGGGCATCCGGGCGACGGACAGCTCGAGGGAGCTTCCGTCACGGTAAGCCGCGTCGGCTGGCACGATCTTGACCCTTCTCAGATTGGTGAGGGGTCAGCTGTTTGCCGGACGCAGGCGGCTCCAGATCGGTCCGATGATGTTGCCCATAACCATGATGGTGACGGCGCCGACGACGATCGCGAGCAGCGCCTGGATTGCCGAAGTGGCAAACCAGCCGACCACGCCAGGCACCACCTGTACCGCATGCGCAACGGCTTCGGAGATGTCGTGGATGACGTGTTCCGGTCCAGCGTAGCCCAGCTGCGCCATGCCATGGACAAGGATGCTGCCGCCCACCCAGAGCATGGCCGCGGTGCCAATCGCGGCGAGGACCTTCAGAAAGGCCGGCATGCCGAAAACGAGGCCACGGCCAAAGAGGCGCAAGGCCGACAGCGGGTTCCTTGCCAGGGCAACACCGGCGTCATCGGCTTTGACGATCAGCGCCACGACGCCATAGACGGCAAGCGTGATCAGGATGCCGACGCCTGCAAGCACCGCGCCCTGCATGTAGACACCGGCATCGGCAACCGTCGACAGCGTCAGTGCCATGATTTCGGCCGAGAGGATGAAGTCGGTGCGGATGGCGCCGGCAACTTTCTCGTTTTCGAGGGCAAGCGGATCGCTCTTTTCGCCGAGCACCGCTTCCTCATGCGCATGCGCGGCATGGGGGAAGACCGCGCCGTAGAGCTTTTCGGCGCCCTCGTAGCAAAGATAGACGCCGCCCAGCATCAAGAGCGGCGTGATCGCCCAGGGCGCGAAATAGCCGAGCAGCAGCGCGCCGGGCAGAAGGAACAGCAGCTTGTTCTTGAGTGAGCCGAAGGCGATGCGCGCGATGATCGGAAGTTCCCGCTCCGGCGTCAGGCCTACGACATAACGCGGTGTGACCGCTGCATCGTCGATGACGACGCCAGCCGCCTTGGCGCTGGCTTTCGCGGTTTGCGCTGCAACGTCGTCCAGCGAGGCGGCGGCCAACTTGGCGATGGCCGCGATATCGTCGAGGAGGGCGATCAAACCGGTGGCCATAAACTGCTAACCCTTTGAGAGCAATCCAAGGAATTTGGCTGTAAAATCGCCAGTAGCCACCATAGCGTGTCGAGTCAACGGCCGTGTGATCCTGCGAGCAAATCGCGATCCGAAAGCGCACGATGCCCGAAACGGCGCAGCGTTCAAATTTGACTCAAATTGTGACCGCCTGAAGTGGTCTCTACCATTGACCGCGAGCCTGTTTCGATTTACGACTGACGAAATATGAAATTCGTCATTCGTAAATCGAAAGGGCGGCAATGCCGGCAAACAACGATATCGTCGTCGAGCAGACCAGGCAGGATAACATCACGCGTATCCTGGACGCCGCCGAGCGGCTCTTTCGGCATTTCGGCTACAGCAAGACCAATGTTGCCGATATCGCCCGGGACCTCGGCATGTCGCCGGCAAACATCTACCGGTTCTTCGCCTCGAAGACCGAGATTCATCAGGCGCTCTGCGGGCGCATGCTGGCTGCCAGCTATCAAATGGCCGAGGACATCTGTCGGCAGCCCTTGAGCGCGAGCGAGCGTCTCCGCCGCTACGTTCACGCGCAACATCAGATGACCGTCGAGCTGATGCTCGACGACACGAAGGTGCACGAGATGGTGATCGTCGCCATTGAGAGCGAGTGGCATGTCATCGACAAGCATATCGACCGGATCGACAAGCTGCTCGCGGACGTCATCCGGGAAGGGATCGCCGCCGGCGAGTTCCCGGAGCAGGACGCCGACGTTGCCTCGCGCTGTTTCGGCGCGGCAACCGTCACGCTCTGTCATCCGCAAATGGTTGCCCAATGCCTCAGTAAGGAAAACCGCCCCAGCCCGGAGGATCTGATCGAATTCGCGATCAAGGCGCTGAAGGTCTGACGGAACTGCTTCCGGCGCGGCCAGGTGCGGCGCCGGCCCATTTTTCAGGAGTGCGACTATGTTTATGCCTATTGAACTTCGCCGCCGTATTTCATTCATTGCCAGTGCAGCGCTGATTTCAGCCGCTTCCATGGGGCTTGCCGGCTGCTCGGAAGAGAAAGCCGAGACCGCTGAGCTTGTCCGGCCGGTCAAGGTTATCGAGATCGCCGAGGCCGATACCGCGCGCCAACTCACCTATTCCGGCGCCGTCAGGGCGCGTACCGAAATGAACCTCGGGTTCCGCGTCAGCGGCAAGATCGTCGAGCGCCTCGTCAATGTCGGCGACCGGGTCAAGGTGGGCGATCTTCTCGCCCGCATCGACGCGACCGACTACGAGCTTGCGGTTCGCAGCGCTTCTGCCAACCTGGACGCCGCCGAGCGCCAGGTCGAGACGGTCATGCTGGTGCGCGATCGCGCCGAGCAGTTGCTCGCCAGGAAGTTCGCCTCGCAGGCCCAGTTCGATCAGGCGGTGCTGAGCTACAATCAGGCTGTTGCCACCCGGGACGCGGCAAAATCAGCGCTCTCCCAGGCAAAGAACCAAGTGGTCTACACCAGCCTAGCCGCCGACCGGCCGGGCATCGTGACTGGAATCAATGCCGATGTCGGTCAGGTCGTCGGCTCCGGTACGCCTGTCGCCACCGTCGCCGTCGAAGGCGAAAAGGAAGTTCAGGTTGCCGTACCCGAGACGGAGATCGCCAATTTTAGGGCAGGCCTGCCGGTCAAGGTCGGCCTTTGGGCCGACAAGGCACTGTCGCTCGACGGCACGGTGCGCGAGGTAGCGGGCAGCGCCGACCAGCAGTCGCGAACCTTTTCCGTGCGCGTCAGCCTGCCGAATGATCAGCGGGTTCTGCTCGGCATGACGGCGACGGTCGAGGCCTCTGCCGGCGGCGACACGCCCTTCGTTTCCGTGCCCTTGAGTGCCCTGGCGCAGAAGGACGGTTATCCGATCGTCTGGGTCGTCGACCGCGGCACCGAACTCGTGCGCAGCCGCCCGGTTACGCTTGCCGATTTCACCGGTGACGGTGTGCGGGTGACCGATGGCCTTGAGGTCGGCGATCTCGTCGTTGCCGCGGGAACGCAGTTCATGGCGGATGATCTCAAGGTCACGATTTCAAACGACACATCGCATCAGTCGGCCTTGGTGACCCCCGAGGCAGACGACACCCGCCTCGTGCGTTGATCTTTCTCCAAGGGCGGAACCGAGCCGATGACCACCTCTTCTTCTGAAGAAAAGCGCCCCTTCAACCTTTCGCGTTGGGCGATCGCACATCCGAGCATGGCACGTTTCCTGTTCGGCCTCATCATCCTTTGCGGCGCCTTCGGCCTGATGCGGATGGGGCAGAAGGAAGATCCGGACTTCACCTTCCGCGTGATGGTCGTGCAGGCATTCTGGCCGGGCGCCTCGATCGAGGAAATGCAGGACCAGGTCGTCAACAAGATCGAGCGCAAGCTGCAGGAAACGCCGCATCTCGATTTCGTGCGCTCCTATACACGCGCCGGCAGCGCGATCATCACGCTCCAGGTCGAAGGCGACACCAATGCCGAGCAGGTGGCGGACGCCTTCTACCAGGTACGCAAGAAGGTCGGCGACATCTCCAGCGAGTTGCCGGAAGGTTTGCTCGGTCCCTATTTCAACGACGAGTTCGGCGACACCTTCATCACGCTCAATTCGTTGAGCGGCGAAGGCTACAGCTATCCGGAGCTGAAGAAGTTTGCGATCCAGGCCCGCGACATGCTGTTGACGACGCCCGGCGTCGAAAAGGCGGTCATCATCGGCGACCAACCGGAGAAGATCTATATCGATGTCTCCTCCAAGGTGCTGGCCGAACGTGGGCTGACGCTGAATGATCTCAGGAGCACTATCGCCGGCCAGAACAATATCGACCCGGCTGGCTCCGTCGATACCGGCGCGCGCTCGGTGCGCATTTCGGTCGAAGGCAGCCTCGACAAGGTGGAGGATCTGAAGAACCTCCGGCTTCGCGCGGGCGGCCAGATCACCCGGCTCGGCGATATCGCCACGATCAGCTCAGGGCTCGAGGATCCCTATTCGCGCAAGTTCCGCTTCAACGGCCAGGACAGCGTGCAGATCGGCGTGGTCATGGCCAAGGGCTTCAAGGTGACCGACGTCGGCAAGGCGGTCGAGGCGACCTATGAACGCTTCGAGGCGTCACTGCCCTATGGGGTCAAGGTCGATCAGGTTTCCAACCAGCCCGAAGTGGTCAAGGAGGCCGTCGGCGAGTTCATGAAGGCGCTCGGCGAAGCGCTCGCGATCGTGCTCGTCGTGTCGTTCCTGTCGATCGGCTGGCGCTCGGGCCTGGTGATCGCGATCACCATCCCACTGGTACTGGCGGCGACTTTCGCCATCATGTACGAGCTTGGCATCGACCTGCAGCGCATCTCGCTTGGCGCCCTCATCATTGCGCTCGGTCTGCTCGTCGACGATGCCATGATCGTCGTCGAGATGATGGAGCGCAAGCTCGAGGAGGGCCTCGTCAAGGTCGAGGCCGCGAGCTTCGCCTATACCTCGACCGCCTTCCCGATGCTGACCGGCACGTTGATCACCACCGCTGGCTTCATCCCCGTCGGCTTTGCAGCGTCCACCGCCGGCGAATACGTGCGTTCGCTGTTCTTCGTGGTCGGCATTGCGCTCGTCGTTTCCTGGTTCGTCGCGGTCTACTTCACCCCGTGGCTCGGCAACATGCTCCTGAAGCAGCGCAGCCATGCCGGCAACCATCACGACGTCTTCGACACGCGCTTTTATCGGCACCTGCGCTCGACGGTGACCTGGGCGGTGCGCCATCGCGTCATCGTTCTGTCAACGACCCTGGTGATCTTCTTCGTCAGCCTCTGGGCGTTCCAGTTCATTCCGAAGAACTTCTTCCCGCAGTCGTCGCGACCGGAAATTCTCGTCGACCTATGGCTGCCGGAAGGCACCAGCATCGAAGAGGTGGAAAAACAGGCCAAGGCACTCGAAGCCCGCATGATGGACGACGAAGACAAGCGCTTCATCGCCACCTATATCGGCGAGGGCGCGCCGCGCTTCTTCCTGCCGCTCGACCAGCAACTGCGCAATCCGAACTTCGCCCAGCTTCTGGTCATGGCCAAGGACGAACCAGCGCGCGAACGGCTGATTGCCAAGATGCGCTCGATCCTTGCGGCCGACTTTCCGTCGATCCGCGCCAAGGTCGACCGGCTGTTCCTGGGACCGCCGACCGGCTGGCCGGTGCAGATGCGCGTCATGGGCCCGGACCGTGAAGAGGTCAGGCGTATCGCCGACCGGGTGAAGGCGAAGTTCCACGAGAACCCTGAACTCGGAGCCGTTCACGACGACTGGCTGGAGCCGGTGCCGGCGATGAAACTGGTCATCGACCAGGATCGCGCCCGCGCGCTCGGTGTCACCTCGCAGCGGATCCGCCAGATGTTGCAGGCAAGCGTGACCGGGGCACCGCTCGACAATTTCCGAGACGGCGAGGAAACGGTGGCGATCGTTGCCCGCGAGCCGGCGGACAGCCGCAAGCTCCTAAGCTCGGTCGACTCGATCTACATCCCGACCGACTTCGGCGGCTTCGTGCCGCTGTCGCAGGTCGCCAAGATCGAACCGGTACTCGAACAGGGCATTGAATGGCGGCGCGATCGCCTGCCGACGATCACCGTGCGCGGCACACTGCCTGACGGTGTGCAGCCGAATGACGTGGCGATGAAGATGTTCGCCGACATGCAGCCGCTGCGCGACAGCCTGCCAGCCGGCTACAGCATCAACATTCAGGGTGGTGCCGAGGATTCGGCCGAAAGCCAGGCCTCGATTGCCGCAAAGGCGCCGATCATGCTGGCGGTCATCGTCGTGCTCCTGATGGTGCAGCTTCAGCATTTCGGCAAGGCGATGCTGGTTCTGGCAACCGGCCCGCTCGGCATTATCGGTGCTTCGGCCGCACTTCTTCTCAGCGGCGCCCCCTTCGGCTTCGTCGCGATCCTCGGCGTCATCGCGCTGCTCGGCATCATCATGCGCAACTCGATCATCCTCGTCGACCAGATCGACCAGGACATTGCGTCAGGCATGGATCGGGCCGAGGCGATCGTCGGCTCTGCCGTGCGCCGCTTCCGGCCGATCATGCTGACGGCCTTGACCGCCGTTCTGGCCCTGATCCCGATCTCCCGCGGCGTCTTCTGGGGACCGCTCGCCTACGCCATGATGGGCGGCATCCTGGTGGCGACCGTGTTGACCGTGCTGGTGCTGCCGGCCGGCTACGCCCTGTTCTTCGGCCGCGAACCCAAGAAGGCTTCGACCGAGCCCGACAAGGCGGAGCCGCTCGATTCAGACATCCAGAAGCCGGTGAGCTATCCCTCGGCCGTGGCGGCGGAGTAGCGCCACCGCCCCGTGGAGCGTGAGACAGGGTGGCGCGCGCCGCACCGGGCTGATATCGGATGTTTGTTCCGAATTGCCGAAAACGGCCACCCCTCAGTGCGCCGGTTCGAGGGCCACGGAGCTCCGGTGGCCGTTGAGCGCGCCGTTCGTGGCGAGTTATTAGCCGCTGCCCGTCTGCCAGCCGAGCCTCAGTAGCGGCCGGAAACAACCTGTAGTCGTTTCCGGCCTGAACTGATAAAGAGGACAGAGGGCCGTCGTCCATTGCCGGCGAAAACTCTCTTGCGTCGTCATCCATGTCCTCAGACCGCACCGTGCTGCATGCCCCTCGAGCGGTCGCCGACGCGCAGATCGCCATCGCGGCTTTCGTGGCCGGCGCCGGCTGGCTCTTCTCGATCAAGGCGCTTGCCGGACTTCCTCCGCTCCTGTTTCTCGGCAGCCGCTTTGTCATTGCGGGTCTCTTGATCGGCATCATGGCGAGTTTCCCGCCCATTGCTGCTCTCGGCAGGACCGTTCGTTTGCTGCTTCCCGGAGCACTCGCCTTTGCTGTCGCGATGATAGCGTGGATTTTCGGCCTGAAACAAACGGCCAACCCGGGCGTTGCCGCCTTCATCACCTCGACCGGCAACCTTCTGGTGCCGGTCTTCGGTCTGCTTTTCTTCGGTTGGCCGGTCGGGGCCAGGCTCTGGATATCGATCGCGATCGCGCTTGCCGGGATGGCGCTGCTGTTTCTTGGGCCGAACGCTCGCGTCGAGGCGGCCCACATCTACTTCGTCGTCTCGGCACTGCTCTGGGCGGCGAGCATGGCGTTCGTCAAACACAACTCGGCCGCGGTCGGCGCGGGGGGCGTGGCGGCCGTCCAGCTGGTGGTTGCGGGCTTCGTCATCCTTGCCGCCTCGCTGGTGGTCGAGGAGGTGCCCGCTGCGGTCCCTTCGATCGAGATCTGGGGCTGGTTTCTCGCAAGCGTGCTGATATCGACCTGTCTTCGTTTCGTTCTGCAGTTTCGCGGCCAGCAGTCGATTTCGGCGGCGCGGGCGTCGCTGATCATGTGCAGTGAACCGGTGTGGGTTCTGCTGTTCTCGCTGACATTTCTCGGCGCACCTTTGAGCCTCTCACAGATGTTGGGCTGTGCGGTGATTCTCCTTGCCACGCTCAGCCAAGTGTTTGCACGGCCGGATCTGGTCGGCTGATTGCCCCGCCGAATGGTGCATTTTCGCAAGTGGTATTCAACTTCCAAATACCACTTTGCGGTTCCGGCAATCACTATCGACAGGACGAAACGTCCCGATTGACAGCGTGTCTTCGACGGATTTATCGCTAAGTCAAATTACTTGACTTAATAGATCGATCAACGAAACCTGAGGGGGAATTCGTCATGACGGCTGTCGAGGCAATGCGGTGTCTGCGCAGTCCCCTGCACGCCGGCAGCCATCGGCTGTGGTTGAAAGAAGGTCCGGCAAACCATTTCTTCCGTGCCCTTGGCCAATCGCCGACGCGAGCTATGTGAACCAAGGAAAGCCTTCCCCAGGAGTAACCGCCGACTGTTTTGTCGGCCTGCAAGACCAGTCCTGCCAATGGAGCCGTTTGATGACGTTTGCCGCCAAATCTGAATTCCTGCTGGAAACCCTCTGGGTCCCGGTCGGCACCGCCGACAAGTCCGTCTATGCGCTCACCCTGACCAACAACTCGGACCGAACGCTGAAAGGCATTCGCCTCGGCGTTTCCGGACCGGCGCGCATCGACCCGGCAGCCGAGATCGAGGGCGGCCAATTGCTGATCCGGCTTTCGAACTACGCGGAATTTGCGCCGCCGGAAGGCTTCGAGCTCGCGCCGGGTGCCACCTGGACGGTGAAGGCGCACGGCATGAGCTTCGAGCCGCGCCACTGGACCGATGGCGCCAATGCCGCCTTCCTGGTGCTCGCGGACGGCGCGATGGCGCCGGTCGCGGTGCTTGCCTCCCGCGCCCATGGCGACAATGCCGAGCTGAAGCGTGGTGCTGCCGTCTATCCGGTTCCGAAAGTGGCGCCGGTGCCGGTGTCGATCGTACCGTGGCCTGAGGCCGTTTCCGTCTCTGGACAACTGGTGGCGCCTCCGGGGCTCGATCTGAAGCCCGAGGGTGACGAAGCGGCCCGCGCGGCGAAGGCTTTCGCGGATCTGACGGCAAGCCTGTTCCCGGTCGAAGGCATCGTCCGGCCAGCGGCTGAGGGCGGCTTTCCGGTCTCCCTGTCGAAGGCCACGGATCTTGGCCCCGAAGCCTACTCGATCCGTTTCTCGCCAGCCGGCGTTGCCGTTGCCGGCAGCACGCAGACCGGTATCCTCTACGGCCTGATCACGCTTGGCCAGGTCCTGCGCGGTGCGCGTCTTCATCCTGGCACCTTCGTGTTCCCGACGGGTGGGGAGGTCAGGGACGAGCCGGCGCTTGCCTGGCGCGGCACGCATCTCGACGTCGCCCGCCAGTTCTACAGCACCGCTGAGGTCGAGCGGTTCCTGCAGTTGATGGCCTGGAACAAGCTCAACCGCTTCCACTGGCACCTGACTGACGACGAGGCCTGGCGGGTCGAGATCGACGCCTATCCGGCGCTGACGGAAATCGGTGCCTGGCGTGGACACGGGCGCACGATCCCGCCGCTGCTCGGCTCCGGTCCGCAGCAGACCGGCGGCTACTACACCAAGGCGGCGATCCGTCAGATCGTGGCGTTGGCGGAAAGCCTCGGAATCGAGGTGATGCCGGAGATCGACATCCCCGGCCATTCCTATGCGATGCTGCAGGCAATCCCGGAGCTGCGCGACCCTGAGGAGCAGGGCAGCTACTTCTCGGTCCAGGGCTTCCCGGACAATTGCCTCAACCCGGCGCGGGAGGAAACCTACCGCGTCCTGGAGATCATCTTCGACGAACTGATCGAGCTCTTCCCGATGCGCGCCATCCATGTCGGCGCCGACGAGGTGCCGCTCGGCGCCTGGTCGGGTTCGCCCGAGGCGCTGTCGCGGCTTCGGGCCGTTGCCGGCGACGAGGTTGCCGAAACCCACGCCAAGCGGCTGAACGTCGTCACCAACACCCATGGCGCCGACGAGATCGACGGCTCGGGTGCGGCAGTGCTGCAGGGCGAATTCCTGGCGCGAATCCAGGCGTTTCTCGCCAGCCGCGGCTGCGTCACCGGCGGCTGGCAGGAAGCCGCCCACGGCAATGTCATCGACAAGCAAAAGTCGCTGCTCTTCGGCTGGCGCACGGTCGAGGCGTCGGCAGCGCTTGCCGAGGAAGGCTATGACATCGTCGTCTGCCCCGGCCAGGTCTACTATCTCGACATGGCCAACAGCCCGGCCTGGTCGGAGCCCGGTGGCAGCTGGGCCGGCTGGTCGGATCCGGAAAAGGTCTACGCCTTCGATCCGATCGAGGGCTGGACAGAGACGCAGAAGAAGCACTTGCTCGGCGTGCAGTGCTGCATCTGGTCCGAGCCGATGACCGACCGCGCCGTCTTCGACCGCCTCGTCTTCCCGAGGCTTTCGGCACTCGCCGAAACCGGCTGGACGAAGCCGGAGCGCAAGTCGTTCAAGCGTTTCGAAGCGCTGGTCGGACTGATGCCGGTGCTCTACGGCTTTTACGCCGCGGAGTAGGGGCGAGCGAGTTTCCGGTTTTCGCCTGGACTTGGCCGGGCGATAGCTTGGATAGGCAAACGGCGGCGCGAGCCGCCGTTTGTCGCTCCGGGCCGGCCGGGCGCATGCCTGCGGTCAGTCAGATGTGATTTGGATTTTCGTGCTTGTGCGCCGCTGCATGTTTCCTCTAATCCTAGCCGGGTGGAGGATAAAAACATGCAGCAATTCAAAGTCCTACAGCGACCTTTGCGCGGCTGACAAGACGCGCGGCGCTTTAGTGCATGGCGCGCAAAAGTGCGCATCGATCCCGCGGCGATACCCGCAGGGATGCGTTCGAGTGTAACGTCCAGAGGCCCGAGATCACCATGCGAAGACTACCTGGATTGTCAGCGATGAAGGTCTTCGAGGTCGTCGGGCAGACCCGCAGTTTTACCCGCGCCGCCGAACGGCTCAACCTGACGCAGAGCGCCGTCAGCCGGCAGGTCCGCAACCTCGAGGACGAGCTCGGCGAGGACCTGCTCATCCGCCGTCATCATCATCTCGAGCTGACGCCCGCCGGTGCCGAATTGCTGGCGACGATCCAGGAAGCGTTCCACAACATCGAGGTGTCGCTGCGTAGCATCACCGAGAAGAGCAACCAGAACCGCTTAAGAATCAACGTGCCGCCGACCTTTGCCAAGCGCTGGCTACTGCCACGCCTTGCCCGGCTGCGCGAGGCCTTGCCTGACGTCGATATCAGCGTCAGCACCGAAGCCACCGACACACTCGCCGAGCGCGGGCTTCTCGATTGCGCGATCCGCTTTGGCGACGGTGAGTGGCCGATGCTCGACGCCAGCATCCTGATGACCGAGCGGCACGTGGTCGTCTGCGCGCCCTCGTTGCTCGAAGGCACTGACGTCACCGGCCCTTCCGACCTGCAGCGCTTCACGTTCCTGCACGTGCTTGCCTCGCCCGACCGGCGCTATCTGACCTGGCGCCATTGGCTGGACGCGGCTGGATTTCAGGATGTCGATACCCGCGGCGGGCTCGAATTCGACCTGCTCGATCTGGCGATCGAGGCGGCCTGCGCCGGGCTCGGCGTCACCGTCGCCGACCGTTCCATGGTCCGCAACCAGCTGCAGTCGGGGCAATTGGTGCAGCTCTTCGACGTCGAGGTCGAAGGCCACGAATCCTACTGGTTCGTCACGCGACCGCAGGCGGCCGGCGACGGCAAGGTGGACGCGTTCCGCGCCTGGCTGCTTTCGGAAGTGGTGGCCGAACGCCAGGCCTGAGCCAAGCATTCCTTTTTGGAATGCTCTCACCAAAAATAACTCGCTTGTGCGGTTCTGCGCATCGTCGCATCAATTTGGTGACGGATCCGGTCGTGGGAGAGAGGACGGGCCGTCGCTCGTGATGCTCTCTCCCGGCTCGTCCGCCTCCTGCGCCGCTTTTGGCATGCCGGTCGCGGCAAACCATTCCGAGATGCCATGAGCCCCTATCGCAACTTTTCCGGCGGACGCTTCATCGAAAGCACGTCTGCCGCCGCAATCGACGTTCGCAACCCGGCAACCGGTGCGGTGTTCACGTCGGTGCCGGCGGCAACACACGACGAGGCAAAGGCGGCAGTTGAAGCCGCAGTGAAGGCGCAGCGCGCTTGGGGCGCATTGCCGGCCATCCAGCGCGGCGACGCCCTGCGCCGGCTGGCGGCGGTGCTCGAAAGCCGGGCCGAGCGCATCGGCGCGGCCCTGGCGCTGGAATCAGGCAAGAGCCTTGCCGACGCCACGGCCGAGGCGATCTACGGCGCCGAATTGATGCGCTATCACGCCGAATGGGCGCGTCGCATCGAGGGCGAGGTGATCGAGAGCGACAATCCCGGCGAGACGTTGCTGCTCAAGCGTGCGCCGATCGGCGTTGCGGCCTGCCTGATCCCGTTCAACTATCCGATCTATACGCTTGCTCGGAAAATCGCCCCGGCGCTGATTGCCGGCAACGCCGTCGTCGTGCGGCCAAGCAACAACACGCCGACCTCCGCGTTCGCCGTGGCGGAAGCGATTGTCGAGGCGGGCCTGCCGGAGGGCCTCGTCAACATTCTCACCATGTCGCACGATGTTGCAAAGACGCTTTGCACCCATCCGGCTGTCGGCATGATCACGCTGACGGGCAGCGTGTCTGCCGGCCGGATCGTGCTCGACTACTGCAAGGAAAACATCGCCAAGCCGTCGCTCGAACTCGGCGGCAAGACGCCTGTCATCGTCGAGCCGGACGCGGATCTCGACGCCGTCGCCCGGATGATCATCGCTGCCAAGACCACCCATTGCGGCCAGGTCTGCACCAGCGCCGAGCGGCTCTATGTCCACGAAGGCGTTCATGATCGCCTGCTCGCCAAGCTCAAGGAAGGCTTCGCAGCCCGCACCTTCGGCGACCGAGCCGAGGATGCGACCCGCATGGGTCCGCTCGCCAACGCCGCGGCACAGAAGCGCGTCCACGATATGGTCGAGCAGGCGAAAGCCGAGGGCGGCGTCGTCGAAGCCGGCGGCTATCTGCCAGAAGGCCCGGGCTATTTCTATCCGGCGACGCTGATTTCCGGCTGCCGCCAGGACATGGAGATCGTTCGCGAGGAGGTCTTCGGACCGGTGCTCGCGGTCCTTTCCTACGCTACCTTCGAAGAGGCGCTGGCAAAGGCGAGCGATCATCAGTTCGGCCTGAGCGCGGTGCTCTTTACCGAGAACTATCGCGCCGTGATGCGCGCCAGTGACGCGATCGAGGCGGGCGAGCTTTACGTCAACCGCTTCCCGGCCGATCCCTACCAGGGCTTCCATGCAGGCTGGAAACGTTCGGGCCTCGGTGGCGACGACGGCAAGCACGGCATGCTCGAGTTCACCCAGACACGCCTCGTCGTCCTGAAGCACTAGATCTTCTGAATTGAGCAATCCCAAGCGAAGGCTGGAACTGCTCTGACACCAACACATCAATACCGGGCCGGTGGCATCGCTCTCGCCGTCGGCCGGGGAGGAGACTGCCCGTGAGCCTAACGATCGAATCCGAAATGTCAGCGCCAACTGTGTCGGCACGCAGCCGTTATCTGCAGCTCGCGCTTATCGTGATCGCCGCCGGCGCGATCTATCCGATCCTCTATTTGCGCCAGTCCTACCAGACGACGATGCTGGAGGTGCTGAAGCTTTCGAACACCGAGCTCGGTGTCCTCTATTCCATCCTCGGCACCAGCTTTCTTCTCGGCTACCTGCCGAGCGGCTGGCTGGCCGACCGCGTCCAGCCGCGCATCCTGATCCTGATCTCCATGGTCGGCACCGGTCTGCTCGGCCTCTGGTACGCGACGCTGCCCGGCTATTCCGCCCTACTCGTCATTTATTGCGGCTTCGGCGTCACGACGGGACTGACGTTCTGGGCAGCCACACTGAAGCAGGTGAACCTGATCGCCGGCGCCAATGAACAGGGACGCTTCTTCGGCATCCTCGACGGCGGCCGCGGCCTTGTCGAAGCATTGCTCGCAAGCGTCGCCATCGCGCTCTTCGTCTTCACCACGGAAACGCGCGGGGCAGGGCTTGCCGTTGGCTTCCGTGATGTCGTGCTTCTCTACGCCATCTTCTGCATCATCGTCGGCGTCGCCTATTTCGCGGTGTCGCAGCCGGTCAAAACCGACAGGACAGCCAGCAAGCGCGACGGCAACCTTCTCGCCGACATTAAGACACTGCTCGCCATCCCCGAGGTCTGGCTGGTCGCTGCCATCATCTTCTGCGGCTACCATGTGTTCCTCGCGACCTACAGCTTCTCGGCCTATCTGCAGGAAGGCGGTTTCGGCATTTCGGCGGCGATGGCTGGCCTGATTGTCACGATCAAGCTTTGGCTGCGCCCGGTCGGCGGCATCGGTGGTGGCCTGCTTGGCGACCGCTACGGCAAGACCGCGATCCTGCTTCTGAGCTTCATCGTGGCGGCCGCCAGCCTGGTGGCGATGATCGCCCTGCCGGGTATCGGCTCCACGATCCTCTTCGTCGGGCTGGTGCTCGTCGTCGGCCTCATCACCTATACGATCCGCGGCCTCTACTGGGCGATCCTCGACGATTGCCACGTGCCAGCCAACATCACCGGTCTTGCGATCGGCATCATCTCGCTGGTCGGCTATGCGCCCGACACCTACCTGCCGCTGGTCAACGGATACCTCTCCGATACCTATCCGGGCATTACCGGCTACCAGTTCTATTTCGGCTACATCGCCGCCATCTGCATCCTCGGCGCCATCGCCACCCTGGCGCTGATGGCCCGCCTCAAGAAGAAGGCATGACACAATGAAGATCGCGTCTCTCAAGACCTACGCCGTCGCCGTCCCGCCACCGCATGTGGGCGGCATGTACTGGATCTTCGTCCGCCTCACGACCGCCTGCGGCATCGAGGGCATCGGTGAGATCTATGCGACTTCCTTCCATCCGAGCGCCATGACGCCGCTGATCGAGGACGTGTTCGAGCGGCACCTGCTTGGCCATGATCCGCACCAGATCGAGCGCTTCTGGCGCTCGGCCTATTCGAGCGGCTTCACCCAGCGCCCCGACCCCACGATGATGGGCATCGTCTCGGGCCTGGAGATCGCCTGCTGGGACATCATCGGCAAGGCGGCCGGCCGGCCGGTCTCGGACCTCCTCGGCGGGACCGTGCACGAGAAGCTCCGGGCCTACACCTATCTCTACCCGAAGAACGCTGCCGGGGAGTTTGATTTCAACGATCCGGATCTCGCGGCCGAATGCGCGATCGAAATGGTCGACATGGGCTTCACCGCCGTCAAGTTCGACCCGGCCGGTCCCTATACCAATTACTCCGGTCATCAGATCTCCCTTGGCGTCATGGATCGCTGCGAGGAGTTCTGCCGAAAGATCCGCGATGCGGTCGGAAGCAGTGCCGATCTGCTGTTCGGCACCCATGGACAGATGGTTCCGTCCTCTGCCATCCGCCTTGCCCGCCGTCTCGAAAAATACGATCCGCTCTGGTTCGAAGAGCCGGTCCCTCCGGGGCAGGAAGCGGCGATGGCCGAAGTGGCGCGCGCAACGTCCATACCGGTTTCGACCGGCGAGCGCCTGACGACCAAGTACGAGTTCCAGCGCGTGCTTGAGCTGAAGGCTGCCTCGATCCTGCAGATGAACGTGGCACGCGTCGGCGGCCTGCTCGAAGCCAAGAAGATCGCAGGCATGGCCGAGGCCTACTATGCCCAGATCGCGCCGCATCTCTATAACGGCCCGGTCGGTGCCGCCGCCAGCATCCAGCTCTCGGCCGCCACGCCAAACTTCCTCATCCACGAGGCAATCCTCGATTTCTCAGGGTTCCATGCCGATGTGCTGAAATCCAAGCTCGTGGTCGAGGACGGCTACATCATTCCGTCGCGCGAACCGGGCCTCGGCATCGAGCTCAACATGGACGTCGTCGAAAAGCACACGCCGTACACCGGTGAACGCCTTCACCTGCAGATGGACAGCCGGCCGGCGGACGTGAAGGCCTTTGCGCCGGCGCGCGGGTAATTTGCGACAATGGGACACGAGATGACCTACGATTACATCATCGTCGGCGCCGGCTCGGCCGGCTGCATCCTGGCGAGCCGGCTTAGCGAAAGCGGTCGCTACCGCGTCCTGTTGCTCGAGGCGGGCGGCAGCGATAACTCCTTCTGGTTCAAGATCCCGGTCGGCTACGCCCGCAGCTACTACAATCCTCAGGTCAACTGGATGTATTCGAGCGAGCCGGAGGCCGAGCTTCAGGATCGCAGCATCTACGTGCCGCGCGGCAAGGTGCAGGGCGGTTCGGGCTCGATCAACGCGATGATCTATGTTCGCGGCGCCCGCGACGATTTCAACGACTGGAAAGCGGCCGGCAATGCCGGCTGGGGCTATGACGACGTGCTGCCCTATTTCCGTCGGCTGGAAACCCACGCCCGCGGATCATCCGAATGGCATGGCGGCGAAGGACCGATCCACATCACCCCGATGCGGGGCATGACGCATCCGATCACCGACGCGTTTCTCGAAAGCTGCGGATCGCTGCAACTGCCGCTCAACGAGGATTTCAACGGCGCGAGCATCGAAGGAGCCGGTGTCTACGACGTCAACACCAACAACGGACGCCGGTCGCATTCGAGTGCCGAATACCTGCGTCCGGCGCTCAAGCGTCCCAACCTGACGATCGAGCGCTACGCGCAGGCCGAAAAGCTGGTCTTTGCCGATGACGGGCGCGTGAGCGGCGTCGACGTTGTCCAGAATGGAGAAAAGCGGCGCTTCACGGCGCGGCGCGAGGTCATCCTTGCCGCCGGTGCTGTCGGCAGTCCGCAGCTGCTGCAGGTTTCGGGCATTGGCGACGGCAAGGCGCTGTCGTCGCTCGGCGTCGAGATACGGCGGCACCTGCCGGCGGTCGGCCAGAACCTGCAGGATCATCTCTGTGCGAGCTTCTACTACCGCGCCACCATCCCGACCCTCAACGACGAGTTCGGCAGCCTCTTCGGCCAGATGCGGCTCGGCCTGCAATATCTATTGACCGGCAAGGGCCCGTTCTCGATGAGCGTCAACCAGGCGGGCGGCTTCTTCCGCGGCCGGCCTGATGAGGAGCGGCCGAACATCCAGCTCTACTTCAATCCGCTGTCCTATCGCATTCCCAAGGATCCGAAGGCTGGGCTGAAGCCGGAACCCTATCCGGGCTATCTGATCTGCTTCAATTCCTGCCGGCCGACGAGCCGCGGCAGCATTTCGATCGCATCGTCTGATGCGGCACAAAAACCGCTGATCCGGCCGAACTACCTGACGACCGAGCGCGACATCGATGAGGTGCTGCAGGGAAGCCGGCTGGTGCGGCGGATTGCGTCGGCCTCTGCTCTCTCATCGCTGACGGCCGAAGAAATCTCGCCGGCGCCCGTGGTTCAGAGCGACGAAGCGCTGATGGACTATTTCCGCGAAAACTCCGGATCGATCTATCATCTCTGTGGAACCTGCGCGATGGGGCCGGACGAAACGAGCGCGGTCGTCGATAGCCGTCTGCGCGTGCATGGCGTGCCCGGCTTGCGCGTCGTCGACGCGTCGATCTTCCCGAACATCACCGCGGGCAACATCAATGCGCCGACGATGATGGTTGCCGAGAAGGGTGCTGACCTGATCCTCGCGGACGCCGCTTAGGCAGAACGACGCTCCGGACCAAACGGGCTGGAGCACCGTTGCTGCGGATCACGGACACAGGGGGCAATTGCCCCCTGTGCGTGGCGGCCACACGTGAATTGCAATCGCCGGTCGGGCGTGGCTATACTTCCCGCACTTCATAGCCGCCCATATCAGGTGCTTGCCCCTACCGAACGATCGTTGCCACCGCGCTCGACGCGGCGAGGTCACGACCGTGGAACTTTGGCAATGCGCCACGAGCCTGCGAGGGAGAGACGCATGCCGAGTTCCCGGTTGAAGATCCTGTCGATTACCTTGCTCCTTGCATCGAGCCTGGCCCCTTGGTCGGCGCATGCCGCCTCGCCAGAGCCGGTGAAGGCGGAGCATGGCATGGTGGTCACGGCGCAGCACCTGGCGTCCGATATTGGTGTTGCGGTCTTAAAAAGCGGCGGCAACGCTGTGGATGCGGCCGTCGCTGTCGGCTATGCGCTCGCCGTCACCTATCCGACTGCCGGCAATATCGGCGGCGGCGGCTTCATGACCATCCGCTTCAAGGACGGCAAGACCACCTTCCTCGATTTCCGCGAACGCGCGCCGCAGGCAGCGAGCAAGACCATGTATCTCGATGCCGAAGGTAATATTGTCAAAGGCTTGAGCACGCAAGGCTATCTCGCGGTCGGTGTGCCGGGCCCCGTCATGGGGTTCGAATATGCCCGCAGCCGCTATGGGACGAAGCCGCTTGCCGAACTGATCGCGCCGGCGATCGCGCTTGCGAAGGATGGCTTTGCGCTGGAGCAGGGCGATGTCGACTCGCTCGAAGGTGGGGCGGAAAGGCTGGCCCGCGACCCGGCCGCCGCCGCGATCTTTCTGAAACCCGACGGCAAGACCTTTGCGGTTGGCGAGAAGCTGGTCCAGGTGGATCTTGCAAAGTCGCTTTCGAGCATCGCCGAGAAAGGTCCCGATGCGTTCTACAAGGGCACAATCGCGGACCAGATCGTCAAGGCAAGTGCAGAGAAGGGCGGCATCCTGGCCAAGGCCGATTTCGAACGTTATGCCGTGCGCGAGCTCGAGCCGGTCAAGTGCAACTATCGCGGCTATGACATTGTCTCCTCGCCGCCGCCTTCCTCCGGCGGCGTGATCATCTGCGAGATCCTCAATGTGCTTGAGGGCTATCCGCTTTCCTACATGGGATACGGTTCCGCCGACACGGTGCATGTGATGATCGAAGCGATGCGCCATGCCTATGTCGACCGCAATACCGCGCTCGGCGATCCGGACTTCGTCGACAACCCGGTCGCCAAGTTCACCGACAAGGCCTATGCCGAGGAGATCCGCGGCAAGATCGAACCGTTCCGCGCCGGCGTCTCGCAAGCGTTGATCCCCGCGGGCTTCGGCGAAAGCAAGGAAACGACGCATTATTCGATCATCGACGATGAGGGCAATGCGGTCGCCGTTACCTATACACTGAACGGAAGTTTCGGCGCCGGCGTCGTGGCGCCCGGAACAGGCATTCTGCTGAACAACGAGATGGATGATTTCACCGCCAAGCCCGGCGTGCCCAACCTCTATGGGCTGATCCAGGGCGAGGCCAACGCGATTGCCCCCGGCAAGACGCCGCTGTCGTCGATGAGCCCGACGATCATCTCCAAGGACGGCAAGCCGTTCATGGTGATCGGCAGCCCCGGCGGTGCGCGCATCATCACCATCACGCTGGAAGCGATCCTCAACGTCATCGATCACGGCATGAATATCCAGGAGGCGGTCGACGCACCGCGCATCCATCACCAGTGGCTGCCGGACAAGGTGTTCATGGAGCCCTATGCGCTGTCTCCCGATACCCGCAAGCTGCTTGCGGCGATGGGTCATGACGTCGAGATCGACGAAAGCTGGACGATCTGGGGACAGGCGACCGGCATTCTCGTCGGTGGCGAGAGCCTTGCCGACATCGAAAAGGGTGGTGGCGCCCGCTACAACGGCGCGGTCGACAGCCGCATCGGCGCGGGTGCCGCGCGCGGCTACTAGCGTCCACGATAGGGTGGCGGCAGGCAAACAGGGTCGATCGGATGCGGCGGAACGAAGCTCCGCCGCAGGGAAAAGCACTGCCTTTCACCACCTGCTCGCGCGAAAAAGATTTGAAAGCGCTTTCGGTTGAATTTATTATAGTTTTCAGAGCGTGCGACCGCACGCGGTCATACGCTTTGGCCAAGCTTCATTCGTGGAGGTTGTCATGGCACTGATGGAAGGAAAGAAAGCGCAGGACTGGATCAATCTGGTTCTTGCCGCCTGCCTTTTCGTCTCTCCCTGGATCATGGGTTTCGTTGTCGAAAGCGTTCCGGCCTGGAACGCCTGGATCGCTGCCGTCGTGCTCGGCGCTCTGGCGATCGCAACGCTTGCCATGTTCGCGGAATGGGAAGAATGGGCAAGCCTCATCGTCGGGCTCTGGCTGATCGCTTCACCCTGGCTGCTCGGTTTCTCGATCAGTGCCACCCCGATGTGGACGCATGTCGTCCTCGGCGGGCTGGTGACTGCGCTCGCGATCTGGTCGGTCTGGGACGAACGGCAGCACCCGCATGCCCATGCATGATGATGAGTGAAAGTAAGACCGCGGCCCGGCGCCGCAGCTCCGGGCCGCGAGTACGCGGCGTAGCTTCAGTGTAATCCGTTTTTTCAGCCCCAAGGGCAAAGCAGATGCGTTTGCTCTGCAGAACCGGCATCTACGTATTGCGGTGCCGTACCATCAGCTTTGCCTGCAAGGCGACCACCACGAGCAGGAAGGCGCCGCGGATGACAGATTGCCAATAGGCGGAGAGCGAGATCCAGCCCAGCCCGTTCTCGAAGTTCAGGATGTTGAACACCATGGCAAGCAGCAGCGCGCCGGCAAGCGCCGCGCCGACCGAGCCGGAGCCGCCGGTGAACAACGTGCCGCCGGTGAACAACGTGCCGCCGACGACCACCGAGGCGATGGCGAAGAGCTCCCAACCCACACCTTCCGTCAGCTGACCCGCGCCGAATTGCGAGGCGAGGATGACGCCGGCGAGACCGGCAAGCGTGCCGGAGGCGAGATAGACGCGGGCGTTCCAGGGTTGGGTGCCCTAGCTGCCCACTTTCCCGGCATAGGCGGCCTGATAGGCCTCGCTGAGAGCCCCTTCCAGGGCACGACCCGTTCGATAGGGAGAAAGCGTTTCCGGGCGCGCGACGCCTTCGGCGAGACGGACGCAAGGCTCCGGCGCGCCGAGTACGGTGTGTACCGGCAGGCGTTCGGCGTAGATCGGCAGGTCGTAGTCTTCCTCATCGTCGGCGATCCCCTTGGCCCTGACCTTTGCCGAGGCACGCTCGATTTCCATGACGATGACCGCCGTGGCCTTGATCTCCTGGGTGGTGCTTGGCCGCAACGTCGCGGTGCGGTCGGGGAAGAGCCGATCGACCATCATCGTCAGGGCACGCAGCTTTTCCTGCGGGTCCTCGACCAGTCGCGCGGTTCCAAAGACCATGACCGAGGTGTAGTCGGCGGAATGGTTGAAGCCGGAGCGGGCGAGAACGAGGCTGTCGAGGTGGGTGACCGTCAGACAGGCAGGCTCGCCTTCCGAAAGGTTGCGCAACATGCGGCTCGCCGTGCTGCCGTGCCAGTAGAGATATTGTCCTTCGCGCCAGAACAGCGTCGGCGTGCAAAAGGGCTGGCCGTCGATGACATAGGCGACGTGGGCGAGCGCTGCGGCATCGAGCAGCTTGTGCACGGTCTGATGGTCGTAGAACCCGCGATCGTGGCGGCGCTTGACGCGATTGATGGGGTCGACGGGATAGGCGGGGATCGGGTGCTCTGACAACTGCGGCTCCTTTCAAAGCTTGCGTCCTCAACCCTCCCATGCGCAAATTGGTTGCGAATAGGTCCGCTTTCAACATCGCCATGGCAACCACTTTGCGCTCAAAACAGCGATCGGCCTTTCCGCCGATCAAACTCGATCCGTCGATCCGCAACCAGGCGCTTCGGGTCCACGGCGGACTGCGCCTCGCCATTGTCGACGGACTGCTGACGCCCGGGGCGCGTCTGCCATCAACCCGGGAACTCGCGGAACAGCTCGGCATCGGCCGCAACATGATCGTCGCTGCCTTCGAGCACCTGGCGAGTGACGGGCTTATCGATACCCGCCCGGGTTCGGGCACGTTCGTTTCGACCAGCCTGCCGACACCGCCATCCGTAGTGGTGGCCCCGGATATTCCGTTGGTCTTCGGCAGCCGGCAGCCCTTCGCGCTCGGCCAGACCCATGTGGACCCCGCCTTCCTGGCACGGCTGGCTGCTGCCGCCCGGCGCCATATCGCCGATGCAAACCCCAATGACCTTGCCTATGGCGACCCGCGGGGAAGCCTGCATTTGCGCCGGCAGGTCGCGTCGTTCCTCGCCGTCAACCGCGGCATCCGCTGTGACCCCGGTTGCGTAATCATCGTCAGCGGCACCCAGCACGGCTTGCGGCTCTGTGTCGATGCACTGCTTGCCCCGGGTGACCACGCCTGGGTCGAAGAGCCTGGCTATGGCGTCTCGCGGGCAACGCTCGCTGCGGCCGCCGTCCAACCGGTGCCGGTGCCGGTCGACGCAGCCGGGCTCGATGTTCAGGCCGGCGTTTCGCGTGCGCCCCGGGCACGAGCCGTCTACGTCACCCCCTCGCACCAGTTTCCGACCGGTGTGAGAATGGCGATGACCCGGAGGGCGGCCTTGATCGAATGGGCGGAGGCGGCCGATGCTTTCATCTTCGAGGACGATTATGACAGTGAGTTCCGCTATTCGGGGCCGCCGCTGACGGCGCTCGCCGGTCTCGCGCCCGATCGGGTCGTCTATCTCGGGACCTTCGCCAAGACGCTGTTTCCGGGTTTGCGCATCGGCTATGCCGTGGTCCCGCCGGCAGCACTGGAGCGGGTCCTGAGGCGTCGCGCCGGATTTGACCGTTTCATGTCCGTTTTCCTGCAGAATGCCGTCGCCGATCTGCTGGCCGACGGGACGGTTGCCTCGTATCTGCGCAGGAGCCAGCGGCGGTATCGCACTGCCCGCGATCAGTTGGCCGAAATCATCAGAACCGCGTCGCACGGAGTATTGCAGCCGGACATTCCGGAGCAGGGCCTTCACATGATCGTCCGGCTGCGGGAGGGTCTTGCGCCGGGGCTATCGCGGATGATCCGGAGCAGCGCCAATGTCGAGGCGCTGCTGCTGGCGGAAACCTTCATGGAAGAGACCGAGGCCGAGGGCTTCATTCTCGGCTTCTCCGGATACGACATCGACAAGCTGCAAGCGGCAGCCACGGCCCTGGGGACGACCGCGCATCAACTCGCCATGAAGGACATGGAAAGCGCGGCTGCGGGATGAGCTGAAGCAAGGCGTTCCTGCTACAGCACCGTTAGAATGGATCGAGCCTATCGCCTTTCGGCTTCACGCCATTGGCGGATCTGTTCCGCGCTCGCCTTGCCGCCGCGCGGTCCGTGGATCGTCACCGATCGGGAGGCGGCGGCGATGGCAAAATCCAATGCCTGCTCGAAGCTCTGGCCTTGCGAAAGGCACCAAGTCAGCGTGCCGCCGAACGTGTCTCCGGCGCCGGTGACATCGACGACATCAACCGCGTGACCCGGCACGCGAATGACCGTCTCGCCATTGCGTGCCTCGGCGCCTTCCGCTGCCAGGGTCCGCACCACCCAGTCGATCTGGTGGTCCCGCATCCAGTCTCCGATCAGCGCGATATCGTCGTGGCCGAAGGCGGCGCGGAAACCGACCTGGTTGAAGATGATGACGGCCGCGCCCGCCAGATAGGGCATGTCCTCGTCCGTGCAGCCGCCGACATCGAGGTCGAAGATCGCGCGGCGGCCATGGCGGCGCAGGTCTTTGAGAAGCTCGGCCTGCTTGAGGATGCCGCCCGGCGTTTCGGCGTGCAGCCGGCGGAGGCGATAGAGCGTCGTGTAGACAAAACCCGGCCGGCGCAGTGCATCGAGACTGGCGGACGTAAGCCACATCGGCTGCTCGCCCATCTCGACGGTGAGCACGATGTGTTCGCCGTCGACGAGGAAGATGAAGTTGCGCGATTCCGGGATGGACGGATCGACCAGCATGTGATCGACGCCGACGTCGTTCTCCTTGAGATCGGCAATCAGACGCTTCGACAGCGGGCTGTCATTGAGCAGTGATATGAACTGCGTCTCGCCGCCAAGGCCTGCATGCACGACTGCGGCATTGGCGATGGAGCCGCCAGCTTCGGCCGGCAGTTCCTGGACCATGCCCTTGTCGGCGCGGCCGGGCCAGCGGTCGGCGGTGTAGTATTCGTCGAGCGCGACGTCGCCGATGAAGAAGACGGTCATGCGAGGGCTCCCTCGCTTGCGGCCGTCTCGACCCGCTTGGGTCCTCCGGTGACCGGCACCCAGGGGGTCTCGCCGAGGCCGCAGACGGCCATCCAATAGTAGGGGGTGGGGCCGGAAACACCCCGGCAGGCGTCGTGCCAGACGTTGCGGTCCATCACGACCGCCTGTCCGGGCGCAATCACGAAGGCCTCTATGTCGTCGCGGTGCGGCGCCTTAGCCTGCGAGGCCGGTGCGACGGCGAGGATAACCGGTTCAGCGAGGCAAAAGATCGCCTCCTCGGTCAGCGGATGTCGCTCCATCGCGCCGCAGTTCCAAGGGGCGGCGCCGCCGCGCGTGATGCCGAGATGGCCGCCGCCATCGATCAGCGGGCTCTTGGTGAACCCGTCACGCCAGCCGTCGCCGGTCGTCCAGGTCACCTTGGCATCGGTGTCTCCGGTCAGGTCGTAGACCTTGCCATATCGCGAGAAATTCTCAGCTGTGACCGGCTTTGCCACAACCGCTTCGCCGCCGCTCATGCGGCGCTCCTGATCGCGCGAACGACGCGCATCAGCCCGGCGACGTGGCTGGCCTCGACGCGGCCGGTGTCCTTGTGGTCGTGCTTGAACCAGCTGCCGACGACGGCGCCGTCGGCTCCGGCCAGTTGTTCGGCGGCATTGGCTTCGGTAAGGCCGGCGCCGATCAGAAGGGGCGTCTCCCCGCCGGTCGCCGTCCGGAAACGGGCTACCTTGTCCATGTCGGTCGGCTGGCCGGTGGCGTCGGAGGTGACGACGAGGCCGTCACAGCGCGAAGCGCCGATCCGTACGTCTTCCTCTTCCGGGCGGCCCGACAGAACCGGCTGGTACTTGAAGCGTACGCCGCCGAGCAAAAGGGCCGACACGCCTTCGCGCCGCGCGGCCAGCTCGATCGCAAAGGGTTCGTCCGCATCCGGCGTCAGATGCCCGGCGACGGAATCGACCTGAATGAAGGTGACGGGGTATTGCTTTGCAAGCGCGAAGGCGCGCGCGTCATTGCGCAGCACGTTGACGCCGATGCGGGGGCCGAGGTCGAGACCGAACAGCCGCTCCAGTACCCGCTCCACGTCCTCGGCGCTGCCGAAGTAGTTCTCCACCACCAGCCCGTCTACGCCTTCGCCGGCCATGATGCGGGCCTCTTCCTCGGCCTGGGCAAGCTTGGCTGTCGGGCCGTCGCCCGCAAGGTGCAGCATGCCGAGGATCGGTTTCGGGGTGGTGAAGGTGTCGCCGAAGCGGCTCATGTCTTGTTCTCCTGCACGCCGGGCGGCGCGGTCTCGCGGCCCCAGCGCGTTGCGAATTTCATCTGGACGGCCGGCGAGTAGACGATCGACGTACGCTCGACCAAACGGTCGTCGGCATCGAGCACATCTCCGCTGGCGCAAAGATAGCCCGGCACATCCGGTGCCGGAGCAAAGACCTCCCGCAGGCGATCGGAGGCCGGCACGACGGTCAGCAGCAATTCCGAACGCAAGGGGTGGCGGTCATAGTCACGGCGCAAAACTTCATAGAGCGATTGCGCCGCGAAATCGTAACGATCGAGGCCCGGGTAGAGGGCAAGATCGAGCTCGGACGTGTCGACGTTCAGCCAGGTGACGCTGTCGCCATTGGCAAGTCCGCGGGCGCGCACCAGCACGAGTTGGCCGTTGTCCACCCGGTGTTCCAGCACCCGTGTCACCGGGCGCTGGCCCTGTTTGCGCGCAAGCTCCGTGAAGCTGCCGAAGTTCCAGATGTTGTGGCTGATCGGACGGTGCGAGACGATCGTGCCGCGGCCGCGAACCTGCTGGACCAGGCCTTCCGACACCAGAAGCGCCATCGCATTGCGCACTGTCGTGCGGGCAATGCCGAACTGGTCGCGCAACTGGTTCTCCGAGGGAATGGCTTCGCCTTCGGAGAAATCGCCGCTGAGGATCGCGGCGCGCAATGCCCGATAGAGCTGCCGGTACAGCTGTTCGCTCGAATAGAGATCGAGGCGCAGCCGGGACAGGCGGTCGTCCGGGTTTTCGTGTGCTGCGATGGTGGGTGCTTCTGGCATGGAAGGTTGGGTCAAGGCAGGCTCCGGCGCGGTTCCGTTACTTCGTGGCTCCGTTTATCTTGAACTCTTCGACACCGGCCTGTTTCAAGCCGTAGCGGTCGAGGATCTGTGCATAAGTGCCATCGGCCTTCATGGCGTCGAGCGCACCCTTGATCGCATCGCGCAGTTGCGTGTTGGCTTTCGCGAACGCGATGCCGTAGTGGTTGATCTCGCCGACCTCGCCGATCTGGTAGAACTTGTCCGGTTCCTGCTTCATCAGGTCGAGCAGGCCCTCAAGGCCGATTACGGAGGCCTGGGCGCGGCCCTGGCGGATCTGCATGATGTGCTCGGCCTGGGTCGGGATCTGGATGACGGTGATCAGCTTGTCGGCCGGGCAGATGGACTTGCCGAGGTTCTCCGCCCAGGTGACCCAACTCGTTCCGGTCGCAACGGCCACGGTCTTGCCGCAGAGGTCGGCCTCGGCCTTGATCTCGCCCTGGTGGTCCACGGTCGAATAGAAGACGTTGCCGGTCTTGAAGTAGTCGATGAAATCGAGCTGCGTCTGGCGCTCCACCTTGTCGGAGAAGGCCGTCATGATCAGGTCGGAGCGACCGGTGACGACCTGCGGGATCAGTTGCGGGAACTCGACGTTCTGGAACTCCGCCGTCAGGCCGAGGCGTTCCGCAACCGCCTTGGCGAGGTCGATGTCGAAGCCCTTGAGCTCGGTCGAGCCGGCGTCGCTGTATTCCATCGGCGGATAGGCAAGGCTGATCGTGACGTTGAGTTTGCCGGTATCGCGCACGGCGTCCGGCAGGGCGGCGGCCAACTTCTCGTCGGCAGCATGCGCCGCAGTCGCCGCAGCAAGGCTGATGAAGGTGGCGGAGGCAAGCCCCATGACCATCGGCAGCAGTCGTTTCATTTCCTGTTCTCCCTTTTTTGAACTCTTTGCATCAGGCAAGCACCCGGCTGAGAAATGTGCGCACGCGCGGATCGCCGGGGTTGCTGAGGACCTGTTGAGGCGCGCCGTTTTCACGGATCTCGCCATCGATCATCACCACGACACGGTCGGCGACCTCGCGCGCAAAGCCGATTTCGTGGGTGACGACGATCATCGTCGTGCCGCCGCGTGCCAGAGTGCGCATCACTTCCAGCACTTCGCCCACGAGCTCCGGGTCGAGCGCGCTGGTCGGCTCGTCGAAGAGCATGACGCGCGGTTCCATGGCGAGCGCCCGGGCAATTGCAACGCGTTGCTTCTGGCCGCCGGAAAGCTGCGACGGATAGCTGGACGCCTTGGCGGCCATGCCGACCTGCTCGAGCAGGCCCATGGCGCGGGCCTCGGCGTCCGCGCGGCTGAGGCCGCGCACCACCATCGGTCCCTCGATGACATTGCCGAGCACCGTGCGGTGCGCGAACAGATTGAAATGCTGGAACACCATGCCGAGCTGGCTCTGCTGGGCGCGTAGCCGCTTGACCGGCAGCTCCTGCAGGGCACCGCGGGCAAGCTCGTAGCCCATGATGGCGCCATCGACCCAGACAAAGCCGCCATTCGGCGTTTCGAGATGGTTGATGCAGCGCAGGAAGGTGCTCTTGCCGCTGCCTGAAGGCCCAAGGATGCAGAGCACCTCGCCATAGGCAACTTCCAGATCGAGCCCCTTCAGGACCTCGTGGCTGCCAAAACTCTTGCGGATACCGACCGCCTTGACTGCAAGTGTCATGCTTCACCTGTGACGGCCGGACGCCGCGCCCATGGTTTGAACCAGCGGCGTTCGCCGGTTGCGGTCGCGGCGTCGCGGCCGAAATGACGTTCGAGATAGTATTGGCCGATGGAGAGAACCGTGGTTCCCGCCAGGTACCAGACGGCGCAGACGAACAGGAGTTCGATGACGGCGCCATTGATGAAGTAGATGCGCTGTGCGGCGTTCAGCATCTCGCCCATGGCGATGGTGGCGGCAAGCGAAGAGAACTTCAGCATGCCGATGGCGCTGTTGCCGAGCACGGGCAGGATCAGCCGCAGGGTCTGCGGCAGGATGATGCGCCGCATCGTCTGGCCGGGCGTCATGCCGAGCGTGTGCGCCGCTTCCTTCTGGCCCTTGTCCACCGAAGAAATGCCGCCGCGCACGACTTCCGTAAGGTAGGATCCCTCGTTCACACCGAGACCGAGGACGGCTGCGACGAACGGCGTCACCACGTCGACCATGCGGGCGTCGATGAGGCCGGGGATGTAGAGCCTTGGGAACACCAGCGCGATGTTGAACCAGATGAGAAGCTGCAGCAGCACCGGCGTGCCGCGGAACACCCAGACATAGAGCCAGGCGGCAAAACGCAGGATCGGGTTTTCCGAGAGCCGCATGATGCCGAAGGCAAAGCCGAGCAGCACGCCGAGCACCAGCGCGCAGGCCGAGATCAGCAGCGTCCAGCCGAAGCCGGTGATGATGACACCGGCGGTCAGAAACTCGCCGACCACGGTCCACTGGATCTGGCCGACGGCGAAGGCGCGTCCGATCACGGCGAGGAGCAGGATCACGAGACCGCCGCTGATCCAGCGTCCGGGGTGTTTCAGCGGGCGGATGGCGACATCGGGACCGGGAAGGTCCGTCAAGGACAGCGCCGGCGTTGAATGTGACTGAGACTGGTGCATGGCATCCAATTGTAGGGTTAGGCCTACAACTTGATAGTGGCGAGCCCATGCCGAGTCAAGCGGGCAGTCGGCGAATATTTCGAGCTGTGCATATGTGCGGGTGCAGGTCGTGCATTCCGGCCCGGCCGGAGGGGCCGCGCCGCCAGCGCGACCCCCATTCATGAACCTGTGTGTCAATCCTCATCGGAGGACGAGTTCGAAGAGGAGTTTGACGAAGAGTTCGAGCTGGAATTGCTCGAGCTGTTTGAACTGGAGTTGCTCGATGAATTGGAGCTGCTGTTTGAATTCGAGTTCGAACTGGAGTTTCGCGAACTGTTCGACGAACTGTTGGAGCTTCGGTTGGAACTCCACCCGTCGTCGTGTCGAAAGCGGTCGTGGCGCACCTGGCTTGCCTTGTGGCTGCGCGTCATTTTCTGCAGGAGGCGGGAAACCGGGTCGTCGTCGGCAACGGCGGGCGCGGGCGCCGCCGTGCCGACCATCAGGAATGCGCTGAGAATTGCGATAGCCTTCTTCATGGCGGTTCTCCTTTGTGAGGCAGCCTCTGCGACTGCGATGGAAGAACGTCGCTGAAGGGCGCCTATTCCAGAAAAACAAAAATATTTTCAATTATATAGCTTGGATACTCTGCGCGCGCCGAGGCGCCGCCGCTGCCGGTCAAAGCGACCGTGAGATGGCCGGACTGAGAAGCGGATCTAACGCTGTGCGCGGGCGAACCTCCGGTACCAGCCATCCGACGCTAGCGTCTTGCGCAGGATCGTCTTGCGCACTTCGCGCTCCTGATCGCACTCGGCACGAATGTCTGCGTCGAGATCGCAGGTGTCGCGGCGGAACGGAATGACCTGGGCGATGGGCGTGCCGCGCTCAAGCACATGCAGACCATCCGCGCCGGTGGCGAAGAAGGGAAAGTGGATTTCCGAGTGATAGGTGTCGGTGTCGACGATCCCGGAGACGATTTCGAAGATGCCGCTCGGCCGGTTGAGCGGCGGCACGAACAGGCAGCTCCAGCCCGGTGGCGTTCGGATGGTCCAGTAATTGTGGAACTTGCAGGGCGGCAGCGGTTCGCGTGGGTTACCGGCAACCTGATGGCTGGCATGGTTGCTTACCATGGTGCGGTCGAAATCCCAGCCGCAATCGACCGTCCGACCGTTGCCGGAAATTTCCATGCGCACGGTTGCGGCAAGCCCGATGACCCAGCCGGCCGCCATGGCGTCGAGAAAGGGCATGCAGCGCTTGACCGTAATGCCGCTGCTGGTTGTGACAGATGGGCCTCATCGATGGCCGGCAGTTTGCGAAACCAGTCGGGCAATGCGGTCTTGGCGCGCACCGGCGGCGGGATCACCGCCTCATCGTCCTTGCGGCAGAGAAAGGTCATCGCGGGTTGCCGCCTGTTCAGAAGGGCAAAAACCATTGTCGTTCTCCTCGAGCAGATGCTGGAAGAACGGCGAGCGGCGGAGTTTATTCCCGGAACCCCCCGTATATTTGTCCCACCCGCGCCGATTGCAGGCGTGGCCGAGCGAGAGGCGGGCAAACGGTCCCGGTTCGCGCGGGACCAAGATAAAGCTTCCCATCACCGCCGCTTTGTCCTAGAAGGCGCCCCGTAATCCGGTCGCAGCCTACCCGGTCAAAACAAGGACACCTATGATGAAGACGATTGTCATCTGCTCCGGCGGGTTGGATTCCATTTCGCTTGCCCACAAGGTCGCAGCCGAGCACGAACTCACTGGCTTGCTCTCTTTCGACTACGGGCAGCGGCACCGCAAGGAACTGGACTTTGCCGCCGCTTGCGCCAAGCGGCTCAACGTTCCGCATCAGATCATCGACATCCGCCCGATTGGCGCGCATCTGACGGGATCGGCGCTGACGGACGATGTCGACGTGCCCGACGGCCACTATGCCGAGGAAACGATGAAGGCGACGGTGGTCCCGAACCGCAACGCCATCATGCTCGCCATTGCCTTCGGGCTCGCAGCGGCCCAGAAAGCGGACGCCGTTGCGGTTGCCGTGCACGGCGGCGATCATTTCATCTATCCCGACTGTCGCCCCGGCTTCATCGACGCCTTCCAGGCGATGCAGAACCACGCGCTCGAGGGCTACGCCAATGTGTCGCTCTATGCGCCCTACGTGACGATCTCGAAGGCGGACATCGTCACGGACGGTGCAAGCCATCAGACGCCGTTCGAAGAGACCTGGTCCTGCTACAAGGGTGGTGCGCGCCATTGCGGCCGCTGCGGCACCTGTGTCGAGCGGCGCGAAGCCTTCCATCTTGCCGGTGTTGTCGACCCGACCGACTACGAGGACCCGGATTTCTGGGTGGCGGCGACGTCGGCCTTTGCCGCCGAGGAGGTGAAGTGATGTTCCGGATCACCAAGGAATTCCATTTTTCCGCCTCGCACCAGCTCAAAAGCCTGCCGGCGGATCATCAGTGCGCGCGGCTGCACGGCCACAACTACGTCGTCGAGGTCGAGCTGACGGGTACTGATCTCAACGAGCATGGCTTCGTGCGCGACTACCACGAGCTTTCGCCGCTGAAGCACTACATCGACGAGAGCTTCGACCACCGCCACCTGAACGACGTTCTCGGCCACGACCGGGTGACGGCCGAATGCCTGGCGAAGCACTTCTACGACTGGTGCAAGGCGAGGCTGCCGGAAACATCTGCCGTTCGTGTCAGCGAGACGCCGAAGACCTGGGCGGAATACCGGCCATGACCGGGCCGGCAGACACGCGCATCCGTGTCAGCGAAATCTTCGGGCCGACGATCCAGGGCGAAGGCGTCCTGATCGGGCTTCCGACCGTGTTCGTGCGCACCGGCGGCTGCGATTACCGATGTTCCTGGTGCGATACGCTGCATGCGGTCGACAGCGAATACCGCGACCAATGGCTGCCGATGTCCGTTGACGAGATCTGGGCGGAGGTCGCCAAGCTTTCCGGCGGCAAGGCGCTGACGGTGTCGCTGTCCGGCGGCAATCCGGCGATCCAGCCGCTGGGACCGCTGATCGGCCGCGGAAAGGCCGACGGTTACCGCTTCGCACTGGAAACGCAGGGCAGCATAGCCAAAGGCTGGTTCGCTGATCTCGACGTTTTGGTGCTGAGCCCGAAGCCACCATCGAGCGGCATGGAGACTGACTGGCAGGCTTTCGACGACTGTCTGCGTATGGCGGCGGGCGGCCCCGAGATCGCCCTGAAGATCGTCGTCTTCGACGAGCGTGACTATGCCTATGCCCGTGACGCCGCGGCGCGCTACCCCGCTTTGCCGCTCTACCTGCAGCCGGGCAACCACATACCACCACCGCCCGATGATGACGATGCCACGGTCGACATCGACGGCATCATCGACCGCATGCTCTGGCTCGTGGGCAAGGTGACGGAGGATCGCTGGTTCGAGGCGCGCGTGCTGCCGCAGTTGCATGTATTGCTCTGGGGCAACCGGCGCGGGGTATAGAGACCGCACTTCTGTTGCCGGCCGCAATCTCCGGGCTTGGTCGGGTAAGCGCGGACGGCTATGGTCCAGGCAATGTGACCGGGCGAGGGGCGTCATGCAGCTGAAGACCAAACGTGTCTATGAGCCAAAGGCGGACGGCGACGGGATGCGCATCCTGGTCGATCGCCTGTGGCCGCGCGGGCTCACCAAGGCCGATGCCGCAGTCGATCTTTGGTTGAAGGAGATCGCGCCGACGACGGAACTGCGCCGGTGGTTTCATGCGGGTGAGGGAGGCTGGGAGGAATTCCGCGCGCGCTATCTCGCCGAACTCGACGGCAACCCTGCCGCAGTTGAGCAACTGCGGCAGCGCTTGGAGGAAGGTCCCGTCACCTTGCTCTTTAGCGTCAAGGACGAGACGCAAAACCACGCAGAACTGCTCAAGAGCTACATGCTGAAGTGCCTGTAGCGACGGCTGACGCATCGCTTTGCGACGTGCTTTCGCGGTTCCACAATGAAAGCGCGAAAATTTCTTTGTGGTCGATGTCGGAATGATAAATCCTCGCACGTCTTAATCTCGAAGGCGGTCTGGGCCGCCCCGACAACAAGGAGATTGAGAATGTTTCGTACCGCTTTGATCGCTGGCGCTCTGCTGATGTCCGCCACTGCATTTGCCGAGGCAGAGACCGTCGAAGTCAACGGCATGAAGATGTACTACGAGGTCTCGGGCGAGGGCGAGCCGCTGGTCGTGCTGCACGGCGCCTACATGAACATACCGTCGATGGGTGCGATCATTCCGAAGTTGGCCGAGACCCACAAGGTCTATGCCGTCGAACTGCAGGGGCATGGCCGGACCAACGACATCGACCGGCCGATCACCTACCCGAACCTTGCGGACGACGTCGCCGCCTTCATGGATGCGGTGAAGTTGGAGAAGGCCGATGTCTTCGGCTATTCGATGGGCGCTGCCGCCGGCCTGCAACTCGCAATCCGCCATCCGGAGAAGGTGAACAAGCTCGCCGCCGCATCGGTTGCCTATGATGCCGAGGGCTGGCAGCCGGAATTCAAGGCGTTCATCCCGCAGATGACGGTCGAGATGCTCGTCGGCCTGCCCTTTGCCGAGGACTATCGCAAGCTTGCCGTCGATCCCAACGGCTTTCCGGAACTGGCACGCAAGCTGATCCAGCTCGAAAAGGAGCCGATGGCCTGGGAGGCCGACGTCAAGATGCTGAAGGTGCCGGTGCTGATCATTGCTGGTGACGCTGATGTGGCGACGCTCGAACACAACGTTGCGCTTTTCCGCCTGCTCGGTGGCGGCGCGATGGGCGACATGGGCAAGCCGCTTTCGGCATCGCGTCTCGCCATCCTGCCGGCGACGTCGCACACCGCCGTCATCAATCAGCCGGAACTGCTGCAGGCGTTCATGGAGCCCTTCCTGAAGGGCGAGGCGCCGAAGGGCATGTTCCCGTAATCAAAGTCGGACGGCGCCACCTTGCGGATGGCGCCGTCCTTTTGTTCTTCCCGGAAACGGATTTAGCGCAGGCGCCGGCCATCGGCGTCGAACACCAGAGCGGCTGCGGGATCGAAACGGGCCGAGATGCCGTCTCCCGATTTCAGGTCGCGGCCGTTCTTCGTTTCGATGATGACCAGTTCGCCATTGCCGTGCCTTGCATAGGCGAAGGTTTCGCCGCCGAGATGCTCCAGCATGTCGATCGTCAGGTCGAGGCTTGCCGAACCACTGTCGCCAAAATGCTCGGGGCGAATGCCGATTGTAACCGCGCTCCCCGGCTTTGCCTCCTTGACCCTGACCGGAATGATCGCGTTGCCGAAATCGGGCAGGCGGACCTCGGTTCCGTCGGCCTCGACGATCCCTTTGAGAAAATTCATCTTCGGTGAGCCGATGAAGCCCGCGACGAAGAGATTGGCGGGGTTATCGTAAAGGTCGAGCGGCGAGCCGACCTGCTCGACCACGCCGCCGCGCATGACCACGATCTTGTCGGCAAGTGTCATCGCCTCGACCTGATCATGGGTGACGTAGATGATCGTCGTCGCCAGCTTCTTGTGCAGCCTGGCGATCTCGATGCGCATATGGACCCGAAGTTCCGCATCGAGATTGGACAGGGGCTCGTCGAAGAGAAAGATCTTCGGATGGCGGACGATCGCGCGGCCGATCGCCACGCGCTGGCGCTGGCCGCCGGAAAGCTGCTTCGGCTTGCGGTCTAGCAGCGGTCCAAGCTCGAGGATCGCTGCTGCCTCGCCGACCCGTTGTTCGATCTCCGCCTTCGGCACGCCGGCAAAGCGCAACGCAAAGCCCATGTTCTCCCGGACCGTCATATGCGGATAGAGCGCATAGGACTGGAAGACCATGGCGATTCCGCGCTTCGACGGATCGACATCGTTCATGCGCTCGCCGTCGATCGTCAGGTCACCTGACGTGATCTCTTCGAGACCGGCGATCATCCGAAGCAGGGTCGACTTACCGCAGCCCGAAGGGCCGACGAAGACGACGAACTCGCCGGACTTGATGTCGAGGTCGACACCCTTGATGACCTCGAAGTTGCCATAGGATTTTCTGACGTCGCTGAGTTGCAGTTCGCTCATGCAGCGGCTGCCTCCTGCGACTTCGCTGAAAGCTCCAGCCGCACGGTACCAAGCCGCGTCGAAGTGACCGTGACCGCGATGCCGCCGGCAGTCCCTGTCGATTCCAGCCAGAAACCGGTCGAGCCGCCCTGGAAGACGAGGCGCTCGGGCCCGAGCAGCCGGGCCGGGCCAGTGACCGTGACGTCGACCGCATCGTTGAGGAACGGCAGGACATTGCCGGCCTGATCGAGGGCGCGCACGATCACCCGCACGCTGTCGCGGCCCTCGGACTTAAGCGTCGTGTTGTCGGCGACAACGTCGAGCGTCGTCGGCACGGGATCGGCGACCATGTGAAGGCTTGCCACAGGTTTGCCGTCGATAAAGCCGGTGAACTCTGCATCCTCCCACTTCATGCCCCAGACCCCGAGCTCGTCCTTGGTGAAATGGCGATGGTCGATGACGACGGGCGGATGCGGCAGGTGCGGGAAGTTCTGGCGATCTGGGCTGACGCGCTTGACGAGCGAACCGTATTTCAGCTCGACCTCGTCGCAATTGGTCAGCACGATCAGCGGCAGCACGCCACCGATATTGCGCTCGCCACGCGCCCAGAAGGTCACCGGCTTCATCACCACCTCCTCCGAGGGCGCGCACTGGCTGGCATAGACATAGGCTGCGAATTTTGGCTGGCGGAACATGTCCATGACGCCGTGATAGCAGATCCGGTCGCCGGAGCCGAAGTCCTTGTGGGTGTTGTAGTCGAACATGCACCAGCCGACGGCGCCGCAAATGCTGTCATCGCCATAGGCCGCGTTCAGCACCTCCAGATGCCGGCGCACGTGCTCAGCCTGGCGCTGTTCCTGGTCGTAGATCTTCGTCGGATACATGTGGCCGCCGAATTCGGTGATCATGTAGGGCACCTTGCGCTTGAGCCCGGTGCATTCCTGCTGGGGCCTCAGCGCCGTGCGCGGGCGGTTTGCGCCCGGCAATTCCTCGTTGCCGAGGATGAAGTCGTTCATCGTGTAGACGTCTTCGAGAAGCTCGCTGTCGGTGATGTAGCGCACGCCGCCGGTCTGGCGTGTCGGGTCGAGCTCGCGCGCCAGCCGGTTGGTTTCGGCGTAGAAATCGTGCGAATCCTGCGACTCGTTGATGCGCACGCCCCAGATGATGATCGAGGGATGGTTCCAGTCGCGCCCGATCATGCGGCGGACGTTCTCGATCGCCTCCTGCTTCCAGGCCTCGCCACCGATATGCTGCCAGCCGGGGATTTCTTCAAAGACCAGCAGGCCGATGCGGTCGCAATGCTCGATAAACCACTTGGATTGCGGATAGTGCGAGGTGCGCACGAGGTTGCAATGCAGCGTGTGCTTGAGGATTTCCGCGTCGCGTTCCTGCGCCGTCTGGCCCATGGCATAGCCGACATAGGGGAAGGCCTGGTGGCGGTTAAGGCCGCGGATCTTCAGCGGCCGCCCGTTGAGCTTGAAACCGTCCGTGGTGAATTCAGCCGTGCGGAAGCCGAAGCACGACGACAGGCGGTCGCTGCCGCGATCGCTGCGCAGTTGTGTTTCGATCTCATAGAGAACCGGGCTGTCGATGTCCCAGAGCGAAAGCCCGGTGAGGCCGGTCATCTGCAGCGTGACGCTCTCGCCACGTGTTTCGCCGGTTACTTCCGCCAGCACCTTGCCGCTGGCGTCCTTGAGGAGGGCTGTGATCGCGCCGGCAAAGGCGAGGCCTTGCGGGTTGGCGAGATCGCAGCGGATCGAGACGGACTTGGCATCGCTGAGCGTATCGCGGGTCTCGAACTTGAGATTGGCGATCGAGACTGTGTCGGTGATCTTCAGCCAGACGTCGCGATAGATGCCGGCATAGGTCAGGTAGTCGATGCGGCCGCCGAAAGGCGGGATTTCCGGGTTCTCGCTGCCGTCGATCTTGACGGTGACCACGTTGTCGCCTTCGCGCAGCTTGTCCGTCAGCCGCGCTTCAAAGGGGGTGTAGCCGTCCTTGTGCGCGATGACTTCCTCGCCGTTGAGGTAGACGACGGCATCGGCCATGGCGGCATCAAAGACGAGCGAGACCTCGCGACCGTGGAACTCGCGGCGCCAGGCAAGCACCTTCTGGTAGGTGAAGGCCCGTTGATAGCTGGTCTCGTCGAAATAGTTGAACGGCAGTTCGACGGCATTGTGCGGCAGGCTGACGGCCTTGCCCGGCTGCATCCGGCCGGCATTGGCGGCTTCGAAGCCTTCGGAGAAGACCCAGCTGTCATTGAAAGAGGTAACAGAACGCATGATCATTCCTATTTGACTGAGCCCAGCATTCCCTGGACGAACTGGCGTTGCATGAAGAAGAAGACCGCGAGGGTCGGAAGCGTCGCGAGGATGGTGCCGACCATGACGACGCCGTAGTCGGGGTAGTAGGCCGAGGCGAGCGAGGAGATGACGAGCGTGATCGTTTTCTGCTCGTTCGACTGCAGCACGATCAGCGGCCAGAGGTAGTTGTTCCAGGCGGTCATGAAGACGATGATGAAAGCGGCCGCATAGGTCGAGCGCATCACCGGCACATAGATGAACAGGAAGATCTGCCATTCCTTCAGCCCGTCGACCTTGGCGGCATCGCGAAGCTCCGATGGGAAGGCCTTGGTGGTCTGGCGGAAATAAAAGACGATGAAGGCCGAGCCGATCGTCGGCAGCACCACCGCTAAGTGCGTGTTGATGAGGCCGGCCTTTCCCATCATGATGAACAGCGGGATCATCAGCGCCGCAAACGGGATCATCATCGTCAACAGAAGAGCGCTGTAGATCCGGTCGCGGTGGCGCGAGCGGAACATCTCAAAGCCGTAGCCGGCAAGCGACGAGACGGCGAGGGTGAGCACCGTCGCCAGAATGGCGATCTTGGCCGAGTTCCAGAAGATCAGCGGCGCATTTACCTGGGTGAAGAAAGCGCTGATGTTGGTGGCGAGCGCGCCGCCGGGCATCATCTTGCCCTTGATGATGTCGATCGACGAATTGGTGGCGCCGAGCAGCATCCAGACGAAGGGAAAGATCGACAGAAAGGCCATCAGCCCGACGAAGCCGTAGGTGAAGGTGGTGGCCGCGATGCGTGTGAATGTCGTGTTCATCGGTCGCGCTCCCGGGCTGCGAAGAATTGCAGGCAGGCGAGCAAGGCGACGAGCACGACGATGACGTAGGAGACCGTCGCCGCGTAGCCGAAGTTCGGCATGAAGCGGAAGGTCAGGTTGTAGATGTAGAGCGACAGTGTCAGCGTCGCGTTCGACGGTCCGCCCTTGCCTTCGGTGAGGTTGTAGACCTCGTCGAAGAGCTGGATGGTGCCGATCGTCGAAATGACCGTCGTGAACAGGATGACGGGCTTCAACAACGGAATGGTGATGTGGGTGAAGCGGGCCCAGGCGGGAACGCCGTCGATGCGCGCCACCTCGTAGATCGACTTGTCGATGTTCTGCATCGCCGCGAGGTAAAAGATCATGTTGTAGCCGGTCCAGCGCCAGGTGATGGCGAGGATGACGAGAACCTTCGCCCAGAACGGATGCGTCAGCCAAGGGATCGGCTCGCCGATAATGCCGATGGCTTCGAGCGTCGCGTTGACGACGCCGTCATGGGCAAACATGCCTTTGAACAGAACCGAATAGGCGACGAGCGAGGTGACGCAGGGCAGGAAGATGGCGGTGCGGAAAAAGCCGCGGCCGACGAGCTTCGGATTGTTGAGCAGTGACGCCAGGATCAGCGCCAAAAGGATCATGATCGGCACCTGCACGACGAAGTAGGTCAGCGTGTTCGTCAGTGCCTTGATGAAGACCGGGTCGTTCCACAGACGGACGATGTTGGAAAAGCCAGCGAACTTCAGCATCATCCCGCGGCCAGACTGGAACGACATCCAAAGCGACCAGAGGATCGGGTAGACCATGAACAGCGCGATCAACCCGAGCGCCGGCGCGACGAAGAGCCAGCCATTGACGTTGTAGTATCGGCCGATGCCGCCGCGGCGCGCGAGAGCCATCATCATCCTCATGGGTAGCAGGTGCCGTTGGCCGTGGCTTTGTCGCCACGGCCAGGTGCGGTCAGTCGCGGGAGCGATTACTGGATCTGGGCGCTGACTTCGGCGTCGATCGCCTTCAGCACCTCGTCAACCGGAGTTCCTTGCGTCAGGGCCGGCAGTTGCGCGGTGACGGCGGTGTCCGCCTCGTTGGTGAAGACGCCGTAGTTGACCGAAGGAACCTTCGCCAGCCAGTCGGAGAAGTTCTGCCAGACCTTCTCGCCGCCGAAGAAGGCATCGGCCTCGCCATAGGCAGCTCCGCCGCGGGCCGCGAGCAGAGAGCCGACGGCGCCACGGTCCGTGAGGATCGTCTGGTAGAAATCGACGTCCTTGGCGTAGACTTCGTTGAGGAAATCGATCGCCTCGGCCTTTTCAGCCGAACTTTCAAGCACGTACCAGCTCGAGCCGCCGAGGTTCGAAGCGTGCGTCGCGCCGTCGATCGAGAGTGCCGGGATCGGCGCCACGCCCCACTTGCCCGATTGATCCGGCTGCGCCTTGACCGTGCCGGTGATCCAGACGCCGGTGATCACGCTTGCCACGTCGCCGGACGTGAAGGTGCCAACCCAGTCGGACCAGCCGGCGGCCGGCTTGTAGATGTTGGCCGTCATGATCTTGTTGATCGTCTCCAGCGACGCCTTCAGCGCGGCGTTGCCGGTGATGTTGGGCTTGCCTTCCTCGTCGAAGTACCATTGTCCGGCCGATTGCATGATGATGCGGACGAGCCCGGCATCGGTCGGGTCAATGCCCATCATCTTCTTGCCGGTCTTGGCCTCCACTTGGCGGCCGATCTCGATGAACCGGTCCCAGGTGATGCCCTGCATGTCCTCGGGCTTGAAGCCGGCCTGCTCCAGATAGTCCTTGCGATAATAGAGGCCGGTGACGCCGGAATCGAACGGCATGCCATAGACCTGCCCTTCCAGCGTCATCAGCTCGACCTTGTAGGGAGCAAAGCCGGAATAATCGACGGTGCCGGAAAGCGGCGCAAAGGCGCCCGGGAAGGACTGGAGGTATTTCTGTGCGCCGTAATCTTCGATCAACACAATGTCGGGCAGTGCATCGGCCGTGCCGGAGGAGAGGCCGGTCTGCAGCTTCTGCTCGACGTCGGCCTTGGCGAAGTCGACGATGTTGAAGGTGACATCCGGGTGCGTCTTCGTATAGCGCGCGCCGGCTTCCTTCATGATTGCAACGTTGAAGTTCGGATCCCAGCACCAGACGGTGATTTCCTTGGCCTCAGCCGCCGTGACGGCCATGAGGCTTGCGCCTGCAAGCGCGATGCCGGCGAAACGCGGCAGATAGTTACGCACGTTCATTGGTTCCTCCCTGGAATCCGTTCCCCGAGACGTTCCTCTTCGTCTCGGCCGGGAGTATTTCGCAAAAATCTGGAGAAGGCAATATTTCAGTAAATTTTTACTACAGGTTTTTCACTGCTGGAGATTTGCCCTCTCGGCAGCCGTGCTGCCGCGCCAGATGATCTCGGTTCCAAGCAGCACCTTCTTGGCCACATCGCGCCCTGAGAGACGCTCGACCAGCAGGTCGACGGCGGTCTCACCAATTACCTCGGCCGGTATCTTGACGGTGGAAAGAGGTGGACCGAGAAACTGGGCGACGGGAATGTCGTTGAAGCTTGCGACGGCAACATCCTCGGGGATTCTCAAACCCATCTCGTGAATGGCCCTGTAGGCACCGATCGCCATGTTGTCGTTGCAGGTGACCAGGATCTCGGGCGGGTTTGGCTTCGACAGCATGGCTTTTGCCAGCGTGTAGCCGCTGTCGGGCGTCAACTTCTCGACCATGCAGAGTTCCGGATCAAAGAGCCCGGCCTTGGTCATGAAGCGGATGAAGGCGCGGCAGCGGCGCTCGGAATGAATATCGTCCTTGTCGCGGAAGGCATCGATCCAGCCAAGGAAGCCGATGCGGCGGTAGCCCCTGTCGTAAACCCCTTGCAGCAAACGGTTCATCGCCACGGAGACGTCACTCATCACGCTGTCGTCGATGTCGTCATCCGGGGCAAAATCCGCGAACACCAGATGACGGCTGTGGCGACGCAGCCAATGAACCTCCTCGCCATAGTGGTGGCCGACGGCGACGACGCCATTGGCGCCCTGCAGGATCCCAGCCTCCGGCAGGTTGCCGTTGTGGAAGACTTTGACCACCTCGATCTTCAGCGCTTGACAGCGGTTTTCGATGCCGAGGCGCACGCCGACATAATAGGGGTCGATCAGTTCCTGGGCCGGCTGCAGGAAGTGGACAAGGGCGAACTTCAGGCCCTGCAGGGGGCCGGCGCCGCGACCGCGGTTGCGGGGCGTCGCATAATTCAGCGCCTCGGCCGTCTCGATGATCGCCTGGCGTTTCTTCGTGGAGATCGACAGCGTCGGATCGTAATTCAGTACCCGCGACACGGTTGCCGACGAGACCCCGACAGCCGAGGCGATTTCCTTGATTGTGACCATGTTCAACGTCCTGCGTGCCGCCCCGCCCCGATTTGGGCGCGGTGCAATCTTTATTTAGTAAAATTTTGCCTTGAATTTTTCAATCGCTGGACGTGCAATTCGTTGGCAGACGCCGACAGGAAGCGGATGGTCGGGTTCAAGCCGCGGATCGGCCGCTATCGACGGCCTCGGCCTTGAGTTCGTCTGCGAGGTATTCCCAGAGCGCCGACACCGGCCGGGATGATAGGCCCTCACGGTCGGCCGTAAAGAGGCCGAGCTCGATCACCGGCGCGGGCGGCAGCCCATCCTGAATGCCAAGCGTCCGCATCGTGTTCGGGCGGATGTTGAGATCCAAGAGAACGGCAATGCCGAGACCGGCTTCGATCATCGACTGGATCGAAGCAAGGCTGGCGCTCGTCAGCACGGTTCGCCAGGGGCGGTCGCCGCTGGCAAGCACCTCGATCATCTTCTGGCGCCAGGTGCACACACCGTCGAAGGTGACGAGCGGCAGAGGGCCTTCGTCCGGCAGCACGAAGCCGCGCGCGGCGACCCAGCGAAGAGGCAGGCGCCAGGTCAGCAGCGGCCGTCCGTGGATCAGAGCCGGGTCGCCGATGGCGACGTCGAGTTGGCCGAGCGACAATTTCTCCGACAGCACGGTGCTTTCGGTGACGGTAAGTTCGAGCGCGATGCCAGGATGGCATTCGGCAAAACGTTGCAGCGCCTTCGGCAGCGAGCCCACGGCGATGTCTTCGATCATGCCGAAGCGGATCGGGCCCTCTACTGCCTGACCGGCGAGAGCCCGCCGCGCGCCGGCGCTCAAGCCCAGCATCTTCTGGGCATAGGGAAGCAGCACGTGACCGGCCTCTGTCAGGTCCATGCCTTTGGTGCTGCGGTTCAAAAGCCTAGCGCCAAGATCATCCTCGAGCCGACGCAACTGCATGCTGACGGCCGCCTGGGTGCGCGCAAGCCGTTGGGCAGCGCCACTGACGCTGCCGCATTCGGCGGTCACGACGAAGGCGCGCAGCAGGCCGATATCCAGGTCATGCATATAACGATCCTTTATGAAGGCATCACAATTATTAGCGTTCATTATTGTGCCGGGATTGTTATGTCTGTTCAAGCCAAAGGGAGAACGGACATGGCGGAAACGGAAACGACGGCAGACAGCGCGTGGGGTGACGCGGCGGCGGTGGACGGATCGTCTGGCCGCGTTACGCTTGCCATCGCCTTCTGCCTGCTCTCCATGACGAGCGTGCAATTTGGTGCGGCACTCTCGAAGCCAGCAATGGCGGAAGTCGGAGCCTTCGGCGCCACTTGGCTGCGGCTTTGCTGGGCGGCGGCATTCCTGATGCTCCTCGTCCGACCGCCGTTCCTCAGTTACACGCGGTCACAGTGGTTCTCTGCGCTTTCGCTCGGCGCGACGATGGCGATGATGACGCTCTGCTTTTTCGCGGCGATCGAACGGATCCCGCTTGGCCTTGCCGTGGCGATCGAGTTTTTCGGCCCTCTGACGGTCGCTGCGGTCCTCGGAGGACGGGGTTGGCGGTTGCTTTTCCCGGCGATCGCGGCGGTGGGTGTGCTGTGCCTCTCCTGGGATGGCACCACCTGGGTTGCAGATACGCGCGGGCTGCTTTTCGCTTTCGGCGCGGCTATCGGCTGGGGCGGCTACATCGTGTTGATGAGACATGCCGGCCAACGCTTCAAGGGGTTGGAGGGGCTCGCGGTGTCTCTGCTCTTTGCCGCCCTCATTGCCACGCCATTCGGGTTCCATCAGGTCCAGTCCGGCTTCTCCTTCCACATGCTCCTGGTGACGGCGGGGCTCGCCGTCCTCGTGCCGCTCCTGCCCTATGCTCTCGAGTTCATGGCACTCCGCCGCCTGCAGCCATCGGTGTTCGGCATCCTGATGAGCCTGGAACCGGCGATGGGCGCCGGAGCCGGCCTCATCATCCTCGGGCAGACACTCAGCCTCAACCAGGTTTTCGGGGTGGTCCTCGTCATGATCGCGAGCGCGGCCGGCACGTTGCTGGCGCGGCCATAGGCGAGCGATCGCAGCAGCCGCTCGATCTCAGCGGAACCTTCTTCTTCCGAGGCCCGTCAATTCCTGACGGGCCTTTCGCCTATCGTGGCTCTTTCGCGATCAAGGCTAAAACTGCTGGTTTACAAAAGTAATATTATATGATTTTTTCTTGATGGCTGCGTGGAGGCAGCTTTCTTTGGGAGGAAATCATGAAAATCGCCAAGGCACTTGCGAGTGCAACGATCCTTGCTGCCTGCACGTTCGGCAGCGCTTCGGCCGCGGAACTCGTCGTCGGCTTTTCGCAGATCGGCTCGGAGTCCGGCTGGCGCGCCGCCGAGACGACGCTGACCAAGCAGCAGGCCGAAGAACGCGGCATTGACCTCAAATTCGCCGACGCACAGCAGAAGCAGGAAAACCAGATCAAGGCAGTCCGCTCCTTCATCGCCCAGGGCGTGAACGCCATCCTCCTTGCCCCTGTCGTCGCCACCGGCTGGGATGAAGTGCTGCAGGAAGCAAAGGATGCGGAAATCCCGGTCATCCTGCTCGATCGCACGGTCGATGCTTCCGATGATCTCTATCTGACGGCGGTTACCTCCGACCTCGTGCACGAGGGCAGCGTGGCCGGCAAGTGGCTCGTTGACGCTTCGGCCGGCAAGCCCTGCAACGTCGTCGAGCTTCAAGGCACCACCGGCTCGTCGCCGGCAATCGACCGCAAGAAGGGCTTTGAACAGGCGCTTTCCGGGCATGACAACCTGAAGATCGTCCGCAGCCAGACCGGTGACTTCACCCGGACAAAGGGCAAGGAAGTAATGGAAAGCTTCCTGAAGGCCGAGGATGGCGGCAAGAACATCTGCGCGCTCTATGCCCACAACGACGATATGGCGGTCGGCGCCATCCAGGCAATCAAGGAAGCCGGGCTGAAGCCGGGCAAGGACATCCTCGTCGTCTCGATCGACGCTGTTCCCGACATCTTCCAGGCGATGGCAGCCGGTGAGGCCAATGCCACGGTCGAGCTGACGCCGAACATGGCCGGCCCCGCCTTCGACGCGCTTGCCACCTTCCTGAAGGATGGCACGGCACCGCCGAAGTGGATCCAGACGGAATCGAAGCTCTACACCCAGGCCGACGAACCGTTGAAGGTCTACGAGGAAAAGAAGGGCCTCGGCTACTAAGCCGCATTCTGCCTGCGTTGCGGCGCGCAGGCAGCGGACTGCCGCCCCTTCGGGCGGCTCCTCTCCGGCCGGAGACAAACCTGTCTGTGCCCTCAGCGCGACACGGGCTTGTGCTTCGGCCGGCTGATCACGGTGAGCCGGAGCGGATCGCAATGCCGCGCCTTTCTCACCGCGCTCTCGGTGGCAGCATGGCGGGACGGCATCGATGCAGACCAGTGACTACATTCTCTCGGCAGTTCGGGTCGAGAAGGGATTTCCCGGAACGAAGGCGCTCGACAAGGTCGACTTTCATCTGCGCCGCGGCGAGGTGCATGCGCTGCTCGGTGAAAACGGTGCCGGCAAGTCGACCCTGATCAAGTGCCTGACCGGCGCCTACCGCCGCGATGGCGGCACGATCATGCTCGACGGCGCGCAGGTTGATCCTCGTGATACGTTCGACGCCCAGAGGCTCGGCATCGGCACCGTCTATCAGGAGGTCAATCTTCTGCCGAACCTGACGGTCGCCGAGAATCTCTTTCTCGGGCGCCAGCCTCGGCGCTTCGGCATGATTGACGTGCGCGCCATGAACCGGCGAGCGCGTGATCTGCTGGCAGACTATGAACTCGATCTGGATGTCACCCGCGATCTCGCAAGTTATCCGGTGGCGATCCAGCAGGTCATCGCCATCGCGCGCGCCGTCGATCTTTCAGGCAAGGTGTTGATCCTTGACGAGCCGACCGCAAGCCTTGATGCGCACGAGGTGGCAATGCTCTTTCGCATCGTCAGGCGTTTGAAGGCGCGCGGCCTCGGCATCATCTTCGTCACCCATTTCCTCGAGCAGGTCTATGAGATTTCGGACCGCATCACCATCCTCAGGAACGGTCAGCTCGTCGGCACGCGCGAGACCGCCGATCTCGACCGGCGCGAGCTGATCACGATGATGATCGGTCGCGAGCTTGCTGCGGAAATCCACTCGACCCGCGCGGAGACAGCCGAAGGAGCGCTGCGCTACCGCTTCCGCAACTACGGCCGCAAGGGCCGGATCGACCCGTTCAATCTCGATGTGCGGGCCGGGGAAGTCGTCGGCATGGCAGGCCTGCTCGGCTCGGGCCGCACGGAAACCGCGGAACTGCTGTTCGGCGTCTATCGCGCCGATAGTGGCACTGCTGAGATTGACGACCGCGCGGTCGATCTTTCCTCGCCACGCGCCGCCATTCATCACAAGTTCGGATTCTGCCCTGAAGATCGCAAGACATCAGGCATCGTCGGCGATCTCTCGGTGCGCGAGAACATCGTATTGGCGTTGCAGGCGCGCCGGGGCTGGACCCGCCCGATCGCGCGCGCCGAACAAAACCGGCTGGCCGACCACTACATCCGCATGCTCGACATCCGCACCGCCGACCGGGAAAAGCCGATCAAACTGCTTTCCGGCGGCAACCAGCAGAAGGCAATCCTCGCCCGCTGGCTGGCGACCGAGCCCGAGTTCTTGATCCTGGACGAGCCGACACGCGGTATCGACGTCGGCGCCCATGCCGAGATCGTCAAGCTTATCGAAAGCCTGCGCGAGAAAGGCATGTCGCTGCTGGTGGTCTCGTCGGAGATCGAGGAGTTGGTCGCCTACAGCACGCGCATTGTCGTGCTGCGCGACCGGGCCCATGTGGCCGAGCTCGACGGCCAGCGCATTACCGCCCATCAGATCGTTGAAGCGATCGCCGCCACCAATGAACGGAGGCCGTCGTGACCGCGACCATAAGGCTCTATGTGAACCGGCTTCTGCCCCAACTGATCGCGCTCGCAGTCATTGTCGCTGCGGTTTCGCTGGTGTTTCCGGGCTTTTTCCACCTGGAGATCCAGAACGGCCGCCTTTATGGCAGCCTCGTCGATATCCTCAACCGCGGCGCGCCTGTGGTGCTGCTGGCGATCGGCATGACGGTCGTCATCGCCACCAAGGGCATCGATCTTTCCGTCGGTGCCGTGATGGCAATCTGCGGCGCTACTGCCGCATCGGCGATAACGTCGGGCCATTCGCTGGCCGAAACGCTGTTGATCACGCTTGCCGTCGGTGCGCTCTGCGGATTGTGGAACGGCGTGCTGGTCGCGGTTCTCGACATTCAGCCGATCATCGCGACGCTGGTGCTGATGGTCGCCGGGCGCGGCATTGCCCAGCTCATCACCGAAGGCGCCATCCTGACCTTCAACCACCCCGGCCTGATCTTCATCGGCAGCGGCTCCTTCGCTGGCCTGCCGATGCCGGTGGTGATCTGGCTTGTCTTCGGGGCGCTCGTTGCCGTGCTCGTCCGGCGCACCGCACTTGGCATGCTGATCGAGGCGATCGGCGTCAATCGTCAGGCAAGCACGCTCTCCGGCGTGCTGACGCCGGTTCTGCTCATCGCAGCTTACGTGCTTTCCGGCGTCTGTGCCGCCATTGCCGGCATCATCGCAGCGGCCGATATCCGCGGCGCGGACGCTAACAATGCCGGGCTTTGGCTGGAGCTTGACGCCATCCTTGCGGTCGTGGTCGGCGGCACGTCGCTGCTCGGAGGCCGCTTCAGCATCGCCGCGTCAGTGCTCGGCGCAATCATCATCCAGGCGATCAACACCGGTATCCTGCTTTCGGGCTTTCCGCCCGAGTACAACTTGATCATCAAGGCGGCGATCATCGTCTTCATCCTGGTGCTGCAATCGCCGCGATGCCGCGCCGCCTTTGCCTTCCTCATGCCGGCGCGTGGCGCGAACAAAACGACGGAGCGGGCCGCGAAATGAAACAGAAATACCTTCCGCTGACGGCGACAATCCTGATCTTCCTGCTCGGCTACGCGCTCTGCGCCGCCCAGTATCCGAACATGCTCTCCACCCGGGTGATCGGCAATCTTTTGACCGACAACGCCTTTCTCGGCATTGCGGCCGTCGGAATGACCTTCGTCATCCTGTCGGGCGGCATCGATCTATCGATCGGCTCGGTGATCGCTTTCACCGGTGTTTTCCTGGCCGTGGTGCTGGAGCACACAAGCCTGCATCCGCTCGTCGCCTTCGTGACGGTTCTCGGCATTGCGACACTCTTCGGCGCAGCGATGGGGGCGATCATCCACTATCTGGAGATGCCGCCCTTCATCGTCACGCTTGCCGGCATGTTTCTGGCGCGCGGCATGGCCTTCGTGCTGTCGATCGATTCCATACCGATCAAGCATCCCTTCTACGCAACCTTGAAGGGGCTGTACTTCAAGCTGCCCGGCGGCGGGCGGATCACGCTGATCGGCGGTCTGATGCTACTCGTCTTTGCCATCGGCATCCTGATCGCGCACCGAACCCGCTTTGGCACCAACGTCTATGCGCTCGGCGGAGGAACTGCGACGGCACGGCTGATGGGCGTGCCGGTCGCCGCAACGACGATCAGGATCTATGCCCTTTCGGGACTGCTTGCCGGCCTGTCGGGCATCGTCTTCTCGCTCTACACCTCGGCTGGCTATTCGCTTGCGGCTGTCGGTGTCGAACTCGACGCGATCACCGCGGTCGTCATCGGCGGGACGCTCTTGACCGGCGGCGCCGGTTTCGTTGCCGGCACGCTTTTCGGGATCTTCATCCAGGGCCTGATCCAGACCTACATCACCTTCGACGGATCGCTGTCGAGCTGGTGGACGAAGATCCTGATCGGGCTGCTGCTCTTTGCCTTCATTCTCCTGCAGAAGGGCATCATCTACGTCTCGCATCATCGTCAGCAGCGGGCGTGAGACGCTGAGGATCCGGCGATGTGGCGTTCCGTCCCCAACCCGCGCAAAAGGACAAGCCATAGGCTCGTTGTCGAGGAGCTTGGGCAGGCGATCGTCGGTGGCGAGTTTTCCGCCGGAGACACGCTGCCGGGTGATGCGGAGCTCGCAGCCCGCTTCAATGTCTCCCGCACGGTTCTGCGCGAAGCGATGAAGACGCTGGCGGCCAAGGGGCTGGTGGTCGCCCGGGCGCGTATCGGTACCCGGGTGATGCCGCAGGCCAACTGGAACCTTTTCGACGGTGACGTGCTCGCCTGGCATTTCAGCGCCGGCGTCGATGAAGTGTTCCTGCGCCATGTGAGCGAGGTTCGGCTGGCGCTCGAGCCCTATGCGGCGGGCCTTGCCGCGCGGCGGGCGGCGGATGCCGATATCGCCCAGATGATGCGGCTTGCCGTTGCCATGGGCGACGCAGGTCACAGCCCGCAGTCGCTTGCACTCGCCGACCTCGAATTCCACCTGCGGCTTCTCGAGGCCTCGCTCAATCCGTTCATGCAGACGGTGGGCAGCCTGATCGAGGCGGCACTGATGGGGGTCTTCCGTCTCAGCAACCAGGCAGCGGACGACGCCGAAATCGATCGCGTCGCGGTCGCCCACATCCGCATCGTCGAACAGATCCGGCTTCGCAACGAGGACGGCGCGCGAAGCGCCATGGAACATGTGATCCGGGTGGGCCAGGAGCGGCTGATCGCCAATCTCGCAATGTCGAGCCGAACCTGAGGCCGGCCGTCCCGGCCATCATCTCCTGCGCGCACGCGCGCGTGCTTGGCAACCGCTGCAATCTGCGATTAGCTTGCGGCCGCGGTGCAAAGCAGAGGGCGCCGTTTCTTGCCTATTTCAGGGAACCCGCCCGCGAACCAACCGGAGAACAGGATGACGGAACACGACGTCCTCATCGTTGGGGCCGGGCCGACAGGATTGGTGCTGGCGCTGTGGCTCGTTGCCCAGGGCGTGCGTGTTCGTATCATCGACCGCAACGTTGGCCCAGGTTCCACTTCGCGGGCGATGGTGGTGCATGCCCGCACGCTTGAACTCTACCGCCAGCTCGACCTGGCGGCGCCCGTGGTCGAAGCCGGGCACCGCAATCCGGCGATCAATCTGTGGGCGAGAGGCAAGGTGCGGGCGCACATCGATTTCGCCCCAACCGGAGAGGCATTGACGCCCTTTCCGTTTGTGCTTGTCTATCCGCAGGACCATCACGAGCGGTTTTTGGCGGCGCGGCTGGAGGCCATGGGCGTCGTCGTCGAAAGACGCACCGAGCTTGTCGATCTTGAGGACGCCAACGGCGGCGTCACCGCGCATCTCAGACGACCTGACGGCAGCGAAGAGCTGTGTGCTGCGCAATACCTTGCCGGCTGTGACGGCGCCCGCTCGCCGGTCCGCCATAAGCTCGCCATCGGCTTTTCAGGCGGAACCTACAACCAGACCTTCTATGTCGCCGACGTGGAGGCAAGCGGCTCTGCCGCCAATGGGCAAGCGCATGTTTCGCTCGAAAGCAGCGACTTCGTCGCCCTGCTTGCCTATGGCAACAAGGGGCAGGGCCGTCTGATCGGGGTCGTGCGGGACGAGCGCGAGGATGCGGAGCGGCTTACCTTCGAGGACGTCAGCCATCGCGCCATCGAAGGCCTGGGGTTCAGCATCGACAAGGTGAACTGGTTCTCCACCTATCGCGTCCACCATCGGGTGGCTGATCGCTACAGGCAGGGGCGCGTGTTCCTGTTGGGAGATGCTGCGCATGTGCACAGTCCGGTTGGCGGCCAGGGCATGAACACCGGCATTGGCGACGCTATCAATCTTGCCTGGAAGCTGGCGGCAGTGCTGAAGGGGCGCGCGCCAGACCGGCTGCTCGACAGCTATGAGGACGAGCGGATCGCCTTCGCGCACCAGCTCGTCGAAACCACCGATCGACTGTTTACCTTCGTCACGACGGAGGGGCGCCTTGTCGATTTCGCCCGCCTGTGGATCGCGCCGACGATCGCGACCTTTGCCTATCGTATCGGCAGCGTGCGCGAATTCCTGTTCAGGATCGTGTCGCAGACGCAGCTCAACTATCGCGGCGGACCGCTGAGCCGCGGTGATGCGGGAAGGGTGCATGGCGGAGACCGGCTGCCCTGGGTCTCCGAGGGCGGGCTCGACAATCACGCATCGCTCTCGGCGATTGCCTGGCAGGTCCATGTCTACGGCACAGCCAGCGACGACTTGAGGCGGTGGTGTCTGACGCGCGGGTTGCCATGCCACGTGTTTCCATGGGTTGAGGCGTACGCGACGGCCGGACTTGAGAACGATGCGGTCTATCTCATGCGGCCGGACAGCTACGTGGCGCTCGCGGCTGGCGAGCAGACGGGCGAAGGGCTGGAGGCCTATTTCGCCGAACACGGCATCAGTCTCTAGCAAGCGGGGGCCGCGTTGCCCCCGCCGCCAATCGCACCTAGCCGTGGCTGACCGGTGTCTGCGCCTTTTCGGCTTTTGCCGCCTCGCTTTCACCGCCTTCGGCCGCCGGATGCTTGGAAATGCCAACGATCTTGTGACCTCGCTCGCGCAGCCACTGGAACGCGACATAGAGCGCCGGGATGACGAAGATGCCGACGAGTGCGGCGGCAAGCATGCCACCGGCAACGCCGGTGCCGACCGCGCGGCGGCTGAGCTCGCCCGCACCCTTGGCAATCACCAGCGGCACCAGGCCGACGATGAAGGCAAAGCTTGTCATCATGACCGCGCGGAAACGGGCACGTGCGCCCTCGATCGCCGCTTCGACGATCGGGGCACCTGCCTCTCGGTGCGCCTTGGCGAATTCGACGATAAGGATCGCGTTCTTCGAGGCAAGCGCGATCAGGACGACGAGGCCGATCTGGGCGTAGATGTCGAAGGAGAGCCCGGCGACAAGCACCGACAGCAGCGCGCCGGAGACGCCGAAGGCGACCGACAGCAGCACCGGTACGGGAATAGTCCAGCTCTCATAGAGTGCCACCAGGAAGAGGTAGGCAAAGAGCACCGCCATCGCCAGGATGGCGGTCGTCTTGCCTGCGGCTTCCAGTTCTTGAAGCGCCGTTCCCGTCCACTCGTAGCCGTAACCCGGCGGCAGCGTCGAGGCCGAAAGCGCCTCCATTGCTGCCAGTGCCTCACCGGAGGAGTGTCCGGCGGAGGGCTGGCCGTTCAGCGTGATCGAACGATAGTTGTTGTAGCGCACGATCGATTGCGGACCGACGATGTAGTCGACCTTGGCGACAGAGGCCACCGGCACCATCTCGCCGCTCGAGTTGCGAACGTGTAGCCGCTGGATGTCGTCGACGGCGTTTCGGTCAGCCTGCGCGGCCTGCATCGTCACCTTCCAGGTGCGGCCGAACAGGTTGAAGTCGTTGACGTAGTAGCTGCCGAGCGTGCCCTGCAGCGTCGTGAACAGGTCGCTGACCGAGACGCCGAGCGATTGCAGGCGGTCGCGGTCGATGTCGAGATAGAGCTGCGGCGAACTTGCCGAATAGGTGGTGAAGGTCGGACCCAGCGCCGGGTTCTGGTTGGCGGCAATGATCAGGCCGCCGGCGGTTGCGGCAAGGTCGGTGACCGAGCGACCCTGCAGGTCGAGCAGCTGGTACTCGAAGCCGGAACCGGTGCCGAGGCCCATGATCGGCGGCAGGTTGAAGGCGAAGATCTGCGCGCCGCGGATTGCCTGGCCCTTGGCCATGGTCGTCCGGATCGCCGCTTCGACGCCCGCAGCGTCGCTCAGGCGCTCAGCGAAGGGCTTCATGGTCACGACGGCAAAGGCCGAGTTGGACTTGGAGAGGCCGTCGAGGAAGGAGTAGCCTGTGACGGTGATCACGTTGGCCACGCCCTCGATGCCGCCAAGCATCGTTTCCACTTGCTTCACGACAGCGTCGGTGCGGTTGTAGGAGGCACCTTCCGGAAGGCGGATTTCGGTGAAGTAGGCGCCCTGGTCTTCCGCCGGCAGGAAGCCGGTCGGAACGACCCGGAAGAGGAAACCCGCCGACACGAAGGCGACCGCCAGCAGCGCAAGGCCGATGATCGCGCGCCGGGCAATATGGCCGGCGACAAAGGCGTAGCCGTCACGGCCCTTGTCAATAGTGCGCGAGATATAGCCAAGGATACCGCGCTTCGGCCCGTGATGCGGCTTCAACAGCACCGCGCAGAGCGCCGGGCTCAGCGTCAGCGCGTTGATCGCTGAAATCACCATCGAGACGGATACCGCGACAGCAAACTGCTGGAACAACTGACCGCTGAGGCCCGGGATGAAGGCGACGGGAACGAAGACCGACAAAAGCACGAGCGTGATGGCGACGATGGCGCCGGTAATTTCGCCCATGGCGCGTCGGGCTGCTTCGGCTGCCGACAGCCCCGGATTTTCCTCCATCACCCGCTCGACGTTCTCGACCACCACGATCGCGTCGTCGACGACGATGCCGATTGCCAGAACCATGGCAAGCAGCGATACGGTGTTGAGCGAGAAGCCCATGGCGAGCAGAACCGCGAACGTGCCGATGAGTGCTACCGGTACGGCGACGAGCGGGATGAGTGTCGCCCGCCAATTTCCGAGGAAGAGGAAAACGACGATGATAACGAGGATAAAGGCCTCGAACAGCGTTTCCTCGACGTTGTCGACGCTCGCTTCCACGAACTGCGACGTATCATAGGAGATCGAATAGGTAAGGCCGGGCGGAAAGGCCTTCGACAGCCGCTCCATCGCCTGCTGCACGCCTTCGGCAGCCGCCAGCGCATTGGCGCCCGGTGCCTGATAGGTGCCGATCATGGCAACCGGCTTGCCGTTGAAGCGGGCGCTGGAATCCGAACTGGCGGCGCCGAGTTCGACGCGGGCGACATCGCGGATGCGCACATAGGAGCCGTCGGGCCGGGCGCGCAGCACCACGTCCTCGAACTGCTTGGGATCGGTGAGACGCCCTTGCGTCTGCAGGTTCAACTGGAACAGCGGATCGTCGGTCATCGGCTGGGCGCCGATACGGCCGATGGCGGCCTGGACGTTCTGTGCCTTCAGCGCGTTGATCACATCGTTCGGCGTCAGGTCGAGGCTGGTCATCCGATCGATGTCGAGGACGACACGCATCGAGTAATCCTGGGCGCCGAACAGCTGTGCGTCGCCCACACCGGGTACGCGCTTGATCGTGTCGAGCACGTTGATCGTGGCGTAGTTCGACAGGAACAGGTCGTCGAACCCCTGCTTTTCGTCGGCGCCGTAGATGGTGATCACCTGCATCAGCGCAGACGACTTCTTGCGCACGCTGACGCCGCTCTGCTTGACCTCCGACGGCAAGCCGGCCTCGGCAAGCGACACGCGGTTCTGCACGTTGACGGTAGCGATGTCAGGGTCGGTGCCGACGGCGAAAGTGACGGTCAGCGTATAGGAACCGTCGGCGCCGCTGGTCGATTTCATGTAGAGCATGTCGTCGACGCCGACGACCTTGCTCTCGATCGGTTGGGCGACGGTGGTTTCGACCACGTCGGCACCGGCGCCGGGATAGCTTGCCGTGACGCTGACCTGCGGCGGCACGATGTCGGGAAACTGCGCGATCGGCAGGCGCGTGAGCGCCAGCAGGCCTGCCAGCGTCAACACGATGGAAATGACCGTGGCGAAGCGCGGCCGATCGATAAAGATCTTTGAAATCATGGCTTAGCCACCTGCTGCCGTGGCGGCATCGACGGTGATGCCCGGGCGGACCTTGCCGGCTCCCTCGGTGATGACGTTTTCGCCTTCCTTGAGGCCCTTGCTGATCACGGCCTGGCCGCGGGCGCTGCGCGCCACATCGACGCGGCGAAGCTCCACCTTGGAACTGGCGTCGACCACCAGGACGAAGGCGCCCTGCTGGTCACGTTGGATCGCCTGCTGCGGCACGGCGAGCACATCCTGTTTGTCCGATTGTTCGAGCATGACGCGCACCAGGGCGCCGTCGAGCAGGATGTTGTCCGGGTTGGGGAATTCGGCGCGCACGATCACCGTGTCTGTCCCTTGCGAGACATTGCTGGCGATGAAGTTGATGGTGCCCTTCTGCTTGTACTCCGTTCCGTTTGGCAGCCCGAGCCCGACATTGGCGCCGCCGCTGATCTCGCCCTTCAACACGCGCTCGCGATAGGTGAGGTAGAGCGCGGTGGCGACCGGGAACTGCACGTAGATCGGGTCGAGACGGGTGAGCGTCACGAGAGGGCCGCTATCCGGGCCGACGAGGGCGCCGACATCGGCAGCGGTCAGGCCGACGATGCCGTCGAAGGGTGCCGTAATCTTCGTATAGGAGAGATTGAGGTCGGCATTGTCCTTGCTGCCCTTGAGGCGCACGAGGTCACCGTCGGCCTTCTGGACCTCCGCATTGGCCTCATCCACCTTGGCCTGGGAGATGGTCTTGGTGGTGAGCAGCTGATCGGCACGATCGCGCTCGAGCACGGCGAGTTGCTTGGCGGCTTCGGCCGCCTCGATCTGTCCCTCGATCTCCTGGACGGCGGCGCGGTAGGCGCCATCCTCAACCTGGTAGAGCTGCGTCCCGGCGGTAATCTTCTGTCCTTCGGTGAAGTTCACCGCCTCGAGGAAGCCGGAGACGCGTGCCCGGATGTCGACTTTCTGGATGGCGGTTACCTTGCCGGTCAGATCAACGCTTTCGCGTAGGTCCATGATCGTGGCCGGCGCGATGACCACCGCCGGTGCCTGCTGGGCGAAGGTGGACGGCGCGATCAGGCTGACTGCGACTAGAAGCGTTGATGAAAACGAGGCGGCGAGAAGTCTTGAACGATGCATGCAACGTTCCCCCTGAACGAAACAGCTGGAATTCATGTCAGCGCACCACGGTCGGCGGCCTTGGAAGGTTGAAATCAGAACACGTTCCCATCGTCAAGTCACGCAACCAATGATTGATAAGATTTCGTTCCCGACGGGGCGAGGGCGCGGCGGTCAGAAAGGAACTTTGTCACAAAAGCAAAGGGTTGCGCGGCAAGGCGTTATCCAGGCGCGGTGACGTTGAAGCGGGCCGCGGTCGACAATTTGCGCTCGCTACCACTTGGCCGGAACCGTTTAACGTGTGGATGATTGTCACAATCCCGTTGCGGAATTTGCAACCTCAAGTCACGCGACAGGATGCTGGTCTAAGAAACGATGGTCCGCCAAAAAACAAAGAGGCCCCGGCGCTAGACCGGGGCCTCTTTCTGTTTTCGTCGTTCATACCGACCGATCAGACGAGATCGAAGCGGTCGGCGTTCATCACCTTGTTCCAGGCTGCCACGAAGTCGTGCACGAACTTCTTCTTCGAATCCGCCTGGCCATAAACTTCGGCGATTGCCCGGAGCTGCGAGTTAGAGCCGAAGACGAGGTCGATGCGGGTGGCCGTCGACTTGGCGTCGCCGGTCTTGCGGTTGGTTCCTTCAAAGACGTCCTTGGCCTCGGAGGTTGCCTTCCAAGCCGTGCCCATGTCGAGCAGGTTGACGAAGAAGTCGTTGCTGAGGGCCTCGGTGCGATCGGTGAAGACCCCGTGCTTCGTCCCGCCGTGGTTGGCGCCAAGTACACGCAGGCCGCCGACAAGCACGGTCATTTCCGGAGCGGTCAGCGTCAGCAGTTGCGCCTTGTCGATCAGCAGCTCTTCCGGCGACACAGCGTACGGAGCCTTCTGGTAGTTGCGGAAGCCGTCCGCGATCGGCTCGAGCACGGCGAAGGACTCGACGTCGGTCTGGTCCTGCGTCGCGTCCGTGCGGCCCGGCGCGAAGGGGACCTCCACATCGTTGCCGGCAGCCCGCGCGGCCTTTTCGATTGCCGCTGCACCACCCAGTACGATCAGGTCGGCAAGCGACACTTTCTTGCCGCCGGTCTGCGCGTCGTTGAAAGCGCGCTGGATGCCCTCGAGCGTATCCAGGACCTTCGCCAGTTGCGCCGGCTGGTTGACCTCCCAATCCTTCTGGGGCGCAAGACGGATGCGGGCACCGTTGGCGCCGCCGCGCTTGTCCGAGCCGCGGAAGGTGGAGGCAGACGCCCAGGCGGTCGACACCAGCTCGGAGACCGACAGACCGGAGGCGAGAATCTTTGCCTTGAGGCCCGAGATGTCTGCCGCGTCGATCAGCGGGTGGTCGACGGCCGGAACCGGGTCCTGCCAGATCAGGTCTTCGGCCGGGACCTCCGGGCCGAGGTAGCGGGCGCGCGGACCCATGTCGCGGTGGGTCAGCTTGTACCAGGCACGGGCAAAGGCGTCGGCGAAAGCGTCCGGGTTCTCGTAGAAGTGCCTTGCGATCTTCTCGTAGGCCGGATCGGCGCGCAGCGCGAGGTCGGTGGTCAGCATCGACGGCGCATGACGCTTGGACTTGTCATGGGCATCCGGCACGGTGCCGGCACCCATGCCGTGCTTCGGCGTCCACTGGTGCGCACCGGCCGGGCTCTTCGTCAGTTCCCATTCGTAGCCGAACAGGTTCCAGAAGAAGTTGTTGCTCCACTTGGTCGGCGTTGTCGTCCAGGTGACTTCCAGGCCGCTGCTGATGGTGTCGCCACCGCGGCCGCTGCCGTAGGTGCTTGCCCAGCCAAGGCCCTGCTCCTCGATGCCGGCCGCTTCCGGCTCGCGGCCGACATTGGACGCGTCGCCGGCACCATGGGTCTTGCCGAAGGTGTGGCCGCCGGCGATCAGCGCCACGGTTTCCTCGTCGTTCATGGCCATGCGGGCGAAGGTCTCGCGAATGTCGCGTGCGGCTGCGAGCGGATCCGGATTGCCGTTCGGGCCTTCCGGGTTCACGTAGATCAGGCCCATCTGCACGGCTGCGAGCGGGTTTTCGAGGTCCCGGTCTCCGGAATAGCGCTTGTCATCGAGCCAGGTCTTTTCCGTGCCCCAGTAGATGTCTTCCTCGGGCTCCCAGACATCCGGACGGCCGCCGGCAAAGCCGAACGTCTTGAAGCCCATCGATTCGAGCGCGACGTTGCCGGTGAGGATCATCAGGTCGGCCCAGGAAATGCTGTTGCCGTATTTCTGCTTGATCGGCCACAAGAGCCGGCGCGCCTTATCGAGATTGACATTGTCCGGCCAGCTGTTGAGCGGCGCGAAGCGCTGCTGTCCGGCTCCGGCGCCGCCGCGGCCGTCGCCGGTGCGGTAGGTGCCGGCGCTGTGCCAGGCCATGCGGATGAAGAGCGGGCCGTAGTGACCGAAGTCGGCCGGCCACCAGTCCTGCGAATCGGTCATCAGCGCGTGAAGGTCGTTCTTCAGTGCCTGAAGGTCGAGCTTGCCGAATTCCTCGGCATAGTTGAACGTCTCGCCCATCGGATCGGACAGCGAAGAATTCTGATGCAGGATCTTCAGGTTGAGCTGGTTCGGCCACCAGTCACGGTTCGATGTGCCGGCGGATTGTGCACTGGTCTGTGCTCCGTGCATGACGGGACATTTGCCCGCTTTGTCGGCTTTCGCGTCCATTTTTATCTCCCTTTACGATGATGCGAATTGTGCGGTCAGAGAAAATGCGGTGGCCACTGGCCGGCGTTCCGCCGGGCCCCGGCACCGGCGGTCCCGGTGCCTTTGGTGGGTGTCGTGCCGCTATGCGGTCTTGCCACTGGCTGTCTCTCCTCTTTGCCGCGGGGGACTCTAGCAAAACGGTTTCATTAATTTAAGTTGGATTTCCTGATGGATGCGATAAGGCAATCCTATTGCTAATACGCGCCGTTTGCTGAGTTGACGTGATGCTGGCAGCGGTTCGTGCAGCTTTCGTGACGTGCCTCCCACAAATTCGCTCATGCAGCCCATGGAGGAAAATTGGTGCACAGCACTCCCGTGAAACTTGCGAAGAGCCCATTGGCTGTTTAGTCACACGCCAGGATTCGCTTTCCATTTTTTAGCGGTGAAAGGACTGACATCGTGGCTGAGACACAAACGGGAGCCGGCAAGGGCGGTCGCAAGGCGCTTTGGGCAGCGGTCGCGGTGATCGCGATCGCTGCGACCGGTGTGGCCGGTGGCAAGTTCATGCTCGAAAGGGCGGTTAAGACGTATATTGCCGAGCGTGGCGGCAAGGCAGGCTCCGTCGAAGCGGACTTGCTCGGGCGCATTCACCTGCGCGACGTGACGCTGCCTTTCGCCGATGGCGCCAACCTGAAGGCCGCGGCCATCGATGGCCGTCCCAAGGTGTTTTTCCTGAGCGGCAAACTCGATATCAGCGGCCTGGAACTCGATGTGGCGGCAGGCAAGTTCTCCGTACCGCATGCGGTGATCGAGGAGCCGGACTTCTTCGCTGCCGCGCAGGCCAAGGCGGGCGACCAGGGTGAACTGACGACGCTGAAGCGCATCGAGCGCTTTGCCGCAAAGCGCATCTCGGCGCCCGAGGCGACAATCAGTCAGGTTGTTGCCGGCACCGAACAGAAGACGGTCTACAAGGATCTCGCTCTTGAGGATATCGCAGGCGGACGGGTCGCCCGCTATTCGGCGACCGGTGCCAGCTTCGCGTTTTCCATGGACGTCCCCGATGGCGAAGGCGCAACGAAACGCGAGCAGATGAATGGCTCGATCGGTGCCATTGCCGGCGAGAGCTTCGACGCGGCCTATCTGGCGCGGATCTATACAGAAAAGGCCGGCCCCGATGACAAGGAGGCCAAGCCGCTCTATGGCCCGATCTCGGTAAAGAACCTCGCCTTCTCCGACGGCAAGGCACGCTTCGGCTATGACGAAGTGCGCAGCAAGGGTTTCAGCGTCCGCATGCCGGCAGAGCCACTGCTTGAAACGTTCGAGAAGCTCCAGGCAGTGACGGATCCCGAGGCGTTGCCGCCGGCCGAACGACAGGCGTTCTTCAAGCGCATTCTTTCCATCGCCGACATGCTCGGTACGGGCGACCTCGAGTTGCTCGGGCTCAAGATGGAAGTTCCCGAAAAGAGCGGCGACGACGGGGCCAAGATGGTCAAGCTCGCTGTCGACAAGATGACGGCCCAGATCGATGGACGCAGCTTTGATGGCGCCATGCTCGGCTTTTCGATGGGCGAGGGCACGGATTACGCCAAATTCACCGAGGCGAGCATCAAGGGCTTCTCCTGGGCGCCGACCCTGGAGGCGCTGACCAAACTGGCGGGGCTGAAGGAGGAGGAGTTCGATACCTTCCCGCTCACGACGCTGATGCCGGAGTTCGGCACGATCCGGATCGCCGGACTGGACGTGGATATGCCTGGCACCGATCCAGCGACGGCTTCGGACAGTGTTATCGGCGAGGAAGAACCAAGCGTCAGCACGGATGAAGCTGATCCGTCGGCAGGCGTCGAACCGGAAGCCGACACGGCCACCGATTCCGACGCGACGAACGACGCGGAGGTTCAAGACGATCCGCTGGCGGAAGCGCCGGCCGAAGATACCGCCGTGCCGTCTGTGCCGGAACGTGTCCGGTTCACGCTCGACAACTACGAACTGGCCCTGACCAAGCCGCGCAACGGCATCCCGACGGACGTGCGCATCTCCTACCGGGACCTCAGCGTGCCGGTTCCGGCCGAGACGCCGGATGAAGGTTTCGCAACGCTTCGCAAGCTCGGCTTCGAGAAGCTGGTCTTCTCCTCGAATGTCGAGCTTTCCTGGGATGAGCCGAACGAAAATCTTGTCATCAAGGACATATCCGTGAGCGGCAAGGATATGGGCAGCCTTTCGTTCTCCGGCCTGATGGGCGGCGCGAGCAAGGATTTTTTCTCCGGCGACATGACCGCCGCGCAGGTCGCGCTCTTCGGTCTCACGGCCCGCGAGGCCAAGCTCAAGCTTGAAGACAATGGCATCATGGCCAAGGGCATCAAGCTCTATGCCGAGGACAACCACATGACCGAGGACAGCGTTCGCGGTCTGCTCGTGCTGATGACGAGTGCAGGCGTGCAGCATCTTGCAGCCACGCAGCCGAAGCTGCAGGAAGCGGCAAGCGCGCTGACGCAGTTCATCAGCAAGCCGGGCACCTTCACCTTGACGGTCAAGTCCAAGGAACCGGCTGGCGTTGGCGCGCTCGAACTGATCGGGGCGGCCGAGGATCCCGCGCTTCTCATCGACAAGGTCGATATCGAGGCCTCGGCCCAGTAAGAATAATTAGAAGAGGGCCGCGTCACGGGACGCGACCCTCCTTTTCCAAGGCTGTGGGTTCCTGAAGAGCCCTGGCGCCTTCAAATCCTCAGATCCAATTCATGTCCGCCACGGTTGTCGAGGGCTCGCACGTCGGCGCGCTTTGCCGTGACGAGTTCGACTTGCCGCGAAGTGTTCGACCGGCTCGGTAGCGATCAGCGGGATCCGCCAGCTACGGTCGCTGAAACCGGGAATTTCTGGGTGCGGTTTCACTGAGCTTCAACCAGACCAGAAGTGTTTGCGGCTAAATTTGAGCAAAGCATACAAGAAAATGACGCCGGCTCGCCGCATGTTTGCCGGGCAATGAACAACTGCACCCAAATGAGCGTCTGCGCCTGCGCGGTCACCGTGCATGGGCTCGACGCGAGCAACGAACTCCATCGCCTGGGAGGCGAGGGTGGATAGACAATGACAGAGCCAAGTGGTGTTGGAGCCTGTTTTGGCGAGCCGTGTGCTCCCGTCCTCGTCGCGCGCCCCGTTCGCGACGCCCGGTTTTCGGTGACGCGTCTGCAATGCCGGCTCGGCGGCGAGCTCAGCCGCGTGGTGTCGCTGCCACCGGACGATGCTTATTTCCTGATGTTCTACTTCAACGACGTCATGCACTGCGATGTCCAGGCCGACGGCAGCAATGCCGCAATCCAGCACTATCGCCAAGGGTCGATATGCCTTGTCGATCTGGTGCAGGGCGCGAGCGTCCGGCTTGTCAGCGATCTCGATTCGCTCGCCTTCCATCTGCCGCGAGCGTTGTTTCGGGAAGTTTCGGAGTTTTCCCAAGCTCCGACTGCCACCGGTCTTCGCTGCCGTAGAGGCGAGATCGATGACGTCATGCACAATCTTGCCTCCGCTCTGCTTCCGCTCTTCGGTGATGCGGGCAATGATCCAGGTCCGGTGCTGCAGCATATTGCCGTCGCCATCTGTGCCCATCTCCTGCATTCCTATCCGGAGCGGATAGCAGGGACCGATGCGCCGGCCTTGTCCATTTGGCAGGAAAAGGCGGCCAAGGACCATCTGATCGACCATTGGGCCGAGGACTTTTCGCTGGCGGCAACTGCTGCAGTCGTGAGCCTGCAGGAGAGCGACTTCGTCAAGCGGTTCTTGTCCGCCACGGGGCAGACGCCGGAGCAATGGTTGCTGCGCTACAGGATCGGGCGCGCCAAGCGCTACCTGATCGAGCTCGGCGGCTCGCTGGCCGCGATCGCGGCGCGATGCGGTTTTGTCGACGAGGCGCACTTCATCGAAGTGTTTCGCGACGTGACGGGCGTCACGCCAGCGGCCTGGCGTGCGCGTTGGTTGCAATGAGGAGACGGCTTGTCAATCCGCAGACCTCTGCCAGCCCGCAGGGATTTGCCCCTAGGTCGAGGGCGTTAATCGTTGTAGCATCCGCCGGACCGCTGACACGGGCAGTCGAGCTGAAATGCGGGAGGTTCTGACCGATGGCCTTGCACGAAGGACCGAATGTCGATGACCGGATGCCGCGCCCGCTGATCAAGTCGATCAGCGCCGGGGAAATCACGGTCACGAGAACGTCTTCCGACCGCTTCGACCTGCAACGGGCGCCGGCGATCCCGATTGCTGACGCTTTCAGCGTCATTGTCCAACTGCGCGATTTCAGATCGCATCGGCTGTGGCGGCGCGGCGAACTCGTCTATGACGGTGGGCACTCCAAGGCGTCGCTCGCGATCACCGATCTTCGCGATCAATGGCAATGTCACCACCTCTCCCCCTTCGACAATGTCCGTTTTCATATTCCGTTCGCCTGCATGCGGTCCTTCACCGAAAGGGCAGGGCGCGGTGAGTATGTGTCGCTCACACAGGTGCAGGGACGGGTTGATCCGGTCATGTTCGGCCTCGCCCAGGCGCTGCTTCCGTCGCTCGAGGAGCCTGATCAGGCCAATGCGCTTTTCGTCGAGCAGATCAATCTTGCGGCTCTCGCTCATCTCAGCCAGACCTATGGCGGATTGCACTTCCCGGTCGACAAGAAGGGGACGCTGGCACCCTGGCAGGAAAGGTTGGCAACGGAGTTTCTGGTCGCGCATTTCAACAAACCGTTCTCGATCGGCGATCTCGCGAGCCAGTGCGAACTGTCCCGCAGCTACTTCAACAAGGCGTTCAAGGAAAGCTTCGGGCGCACACCTTCCCGGTGGTTGAGCGAGTATCGTATCGCGCGGGTGAAGGAATGCCTGCTGCAGGATACCCCTCTTGCGGAGATCGCGATCCAGTGCGGTTTTGCCGACCAGAGCCACATGACCCGCGTCTTCACCAGCCAGACGCGTGAGACACCGGCCCGATTCAGGAAGAAGAGCCGGGCGTTTGGCGGCGTTGTCGATCATCTTGAAGTATAACTTCAAAGAGGGCGCGCCCTCACGCATATTGTTCAAAACACATGAAAATCGTGCAAGAAAGCGCTGGCGGTCGAGGCGATCATAAGGCACTCCCTTAGCAGCATGCCGCGCCTGCGCTGGATGGTGAGGAGGCATTTCGCCTGACCGGTGACTTGTCGGTCGCTGGCGTTTATTGTCGGCGCCTTCCGCGCCTGCAGATGCCTGGTAGTCGTAGAACCAAGGAGCGAAGACGATGACAGACGCCTGCGCGGCAACGGCCGGAACCCGGCCACGCGACAGTCTTGGGTGTTCGCTTGACCGGCTCGATGATAACAGGATGATCGAGGGCCGCGACATGGTCTTCTATCGCAAGCGGTCGGCATCCGGGCCGCCCGGCAGGGTCAGCACGCCCGCCAACGGTCGCGGCTACCTGATCGGCCTTTCGCTCGCCGGCGGCCACAGCCGTCGCGTCTTTCACGAACATCACTCGGCGCTCCAGGAGTTCGACCAGAACGCGATCTACGTGCGCAACTTTGCCGACGACTACAGGGCTGATCTGAAGGGATCCTTCGACTTCACCTTGCTCGAAATCGGTCACGGCGCGCTCGAGCGCATCGCCGATGCGGCAAATCTTGCCGGTGTCAGTGAGCTACGCTCGGTCGCCGGGGCGCCCGATCCGGTGCTCGCCGGCATGCTCGGCGCGCTGTTTGCCTCGGTCGATGGCCGCGCCGACCGAAGCGCGCTGTTTGTCGATCAGCTTTCGGTGGCGATCGGCGTGCATATGGTGCGCCAGTACGGCAATGGCCGCGGCGAAAGTGCGGCCGGAGGCCGACGGCTGTCGGCGCGCTGCCAGGCAAGGATCCGCGATCTCGTGCTGGGGCGCCTGGATGGCGAGCTTACCGTCGAGGAACTCGCCGCGGCCTGCAATCTGTCGCAGGCGACGTTCCTGCGCGCCTTCCGCGACACGATGGGCAGCACGCCTTATCGTTGGCTGCTGCAGCAGAGGATCGAGAACGCCAAGCAGTTGCTGCAGTCTACTCCCACACCGCTGAGCGAAATCGCCACCGCCTGCGGATTTTCGGACCAGAGCCACTTTACCCGCGCCTTCGTGCAGGCCGTGGGTGCCACGCCGCGCGTGTGGCGGCGCAGCCGGCAGTCTTAGATCGACCCAAAGCGCTTCGGGTCGGCGGCGGTGGCGCGTTTTGCGGCAAGGCGAGCGAAATTTTCAAAAATCCGTCTTTGGCGACAAGAACGCGGCTGCGGTCAAAGGCATAGTTGAACCTCTCCAATCGGAGTTCAGTTTCAACAGAAAGAGGTCACCACCATGTCTGCGACAGCGACCCCCGGCAAGCTGCTTGTATCGCCGAAGGACCACACCCTGATCATGATCGACTTCCAGTCGCAGATGTCGTTTGCGACGAAGTCGATCGATGCGGTTCTCCTGCGCAACAATGCGGCACTGGTCGCCCATGCGGCCGCCGGCTTCGGCGTCTCCACCATTCTGACGACGGTTGCCGAAAAGACCTTCTCCGGCCCGATGTTCTCCGAGATCACCGAGGCCTTCCCTGGCCAGAAGCTTCTCGACCGCACCTCGATGAACACCTGGGAAGACGCCGCCGTCATCGAAGAGGTCAACCGCATCGGCAAGAAGCGCCTGGTCATGTGCGGGCTGTGGACCTCGGTGTGCATCGTCGGCCCGACGCTCTCGGCGCTCGACCAGGGCTTTGAGGTCTATGTCATTGCCGATGCCTGTGGCGACGTCTCCGACGAGGCGCATGAGCGGGCGATGGACCGCATGGCCCAGGCCGGTGTCCGGCCGATGACCTCGCTGCAGTACATGCTCGAACTGCAGCGTGACTGGGCCCGCACCGAGACCTACGACATGACCACCGGCATCGCCAAGAAGTTCGGCGGCGCCTATGGCCTTGGCATCATCTACGCCAAGTCGATGTTCGGCGCCTCCGAAGGCCACTGACAAGAGGCGGCATCGCTCCAGCGCCGTGGCGTTCGTTCAAAGCCGCAACGGCGCAGGGCGCTTGATTGAGCCAAACGCTCGGGCCGCGCCAAACGCGGCCGGGGCGACCATGTCATCCGCAAGGGAGTTGGCGATGAAGATGTATCTTCTCTCGCTTGGAGCCGGCCTTCTCGTCGGCGTCATCTATTCGCTCTTGAACGTGCGCTCGCCGGCGCCGCCGGTAATCGCGCTCGTCGGACTGCTCGGCATCCTCATCGGCGAACAGTCGGTGCCGCTCGTCAAGCGCGTCTTCTCGGGCGAGCCGATCAATGTCAGCTGGTTCAACCGCCAGTGCATGCCGCATGTGTTCGGCCATCTGCCGAGTGGCGCGCAGGCCGCGGCCGCCAAGGCGGTGGACGAGATCGCCAATGATGAAAGGGCCGGATGATGCCGACGCGACGTACCTTCCTTGGCGCTGCGTCCTCGCTCGCCTTGCCCGCCCTTTTCCCATCGGCACGGACCGCCGGCGCCCAATCGACTGGAGACACTTCGATGACCCCTGACCTGATCCTGCACAACGGCCTTGTCACCACGCTTGACCGCGCCAAACCGGCAGCGACCGCCATTGCTGTTGCGGACGGGGTGATCCAGGCAGTCGGCGACGACAGGACGATCATGGCGCTCGCCGGACCGGGCACCAGGGTCATCGACCTCAAGGGCAAGCGCGTCTTGCCGGGCTTGAATGACAACCACACCCACGTCGTGCGCGGTGGCCTGAACTTCAACATGGAACTGCGCTGGGATGGCGTGCGCTCGCTCGCCGACGCGATGGATATGCTGAAGCGACAGGTCGCGATCACGCCTGCGCCGCAATGGGTGCGGGTCGTCGGCGGTTTCACCGAGCACCAGTTTGCCGAAAAGCGATTGCCGACGATCGACGAGATCAATGCGATTGCCCCCGATACCCCGGTGTTCCTCTTGCATCTCTATGACCGCGCGCTGCTGAACGGTGCTGCCCTTCGCGCCGTCGGCTACACCAGGGACACGCCGAACCCGCCGGGCGGCGAGATCACCCGCGACGCCAGCGGCAACCCGACCGGGCTGCTGCTCGCCAAGCCCAATGCCGGCATCCTCTATTCGACCCTTGCCAAGGGGCCGAAGCTTCCCTTCGACTACCAGGTCAACTCGACCCGCCACTTCATGCGCGAGCTCAACCGGCTCGGCGTCACCAGCGTCATCGATGCCGGCGGCGGCTTCCAGAACTATCCGGATGATTACGCCGTCATCCAGAAGCTCTCGGACGACAATCAGCTGACCGTTCGCCTTGCCTACAATCTCTTCACCCAGAAGCCGAAGGAAGAGAAACAGGACTTCCTCAACTGGACCTCCTCGGTCAAATACAAACAGGGCAACGATTACTTCCGCCACAACGGTGCCGGCGAGATGCTGGTGTTTTCGGCCGCCGACTTCGAAGACTTCCGTCAGCCGCGGCCTGAGATGGCGCCGGAGATGGAAGGCGAACTGGAGGAAGTCGTGCGGGTGCTGGCGGAGAACCGCTGGCCATGGCGGCTGCACGCCACCTATGACGAGACCATCAGCCGCGCGCTCGACGTGTTCGAGAAGGTCAACAAGGACATCCCGCTCGAAGGCCTGAACTGGTTCTTCGACCATGCCGAGACGATCTCCGACCGCTCGATCGACCGGATCGCAGCCCTTGGCGGTGGCATCGCCACCCAGCACCGCATGGCCTACCAGGGCGAATATTTCGTCGAGCGCTACGGCAACGGCGTCGCCGAAGCGACACCGCCGATCAAGCGCATGCTGGAGAAGGGCGTCAACGTGTCGGCCGGAACCGATGCGACCCGCGTCGCTTCCTATAACCCCTGGGTCTCCCTGTCGTGGATGGTGACCGGCAAGACCGTCGGCGGCCTGCAGCTCTATCCACGCGCCAATTGTCTCGATCGCGAGACGGCGCTTCGGATGTGGACCGAGAAGGTGCAGTGGTTCTCCAATGAAGAGGGCAAGAAGGGCCGGATCGAGAAGGGGCAGTTCGCCGACCTGATCGTGCCGAACAGGGACTACTTCGCTTGCGCCGAGGATGAGATCTCGTTCCTGACCTCGGAGCTGACGATGGTCGGCGGCAAGATCGTCTATGCGACGGGCGACTTCGCAGCTCATGACGAAAACCCGGTTTCGCCGGCCATGCCCGACTGGTCGCCGGTCAGGACCTTCGGCGGCTATGCCGCCTGGGGCGAACCTGCCGGTGCCGGCAAGAACTCTCTCAGACGGACCGCGATCACCTCCTGCGGCTGCGCCAGCAATTGCGGTGTGCATGGTCACGACCATGCCGGCGCCTGGACCTCGAAGCTGCCGATCGCCGATCTCAAGGGCTTCTTCGGCGCGCTCGGTTGTTCCTGCTGGGCGGTGTGACAAACAGGAGCCCCGCGTCAGCCAAGCATCCGGCAGGAGCCATGAGATGAAGACCATCAGTTGGACCACCATGATGGCGGCGGCCACGATCCTGATCAATGCATCGGTCCCCCGCGGCGATGATCTGTCGCCGCCGGGGACTGGCGCGCACTATCCGTGGGCGAAGGTTGTCGTGAACCACCCGATCGCGAAGCATGGCACCTACTACAAGGGGGTATCCCCGACCGCCATGCCCACGTCGCACGCCAAACGGCTCGATGCGGGCCGGTCTGCCTCGCGATAATTTGAAGAACCGGTGAAGGAGCCGAAATGCTAAGCCTGTCGTCCCTCGAGAACCACCTCACTGCGCGCATTCGACCGGGGCTTGCCGGCGGGCCCATCGTGTTTCTTGGTCTGCTGGCGCTGTGCTCGGCCTATGTTCAGGGACCGCTCGTCAAGATCTTCGACTTTCCGGGGGCTCTGGCCGAGATGGAGCATTTCGGCCTGCGTCCGGCACCGTTCTTTGCTGTCGGCGTCATCGTTTTCGAGCTTTCGATGTCGGCGCTCATTCTTGCCGGCATCTACCGATGGGCAGCCGCAGCAGCCCTTGCCGCCTTCACGCTTGCCGCTACCTTCCTCGCATTTCGCTTTTGGGAACTGCCGCCGGGCATGGAGCGTGCGATGGCGATGAACGGCTTCTTCGAACACATTGGTCTTGTCGGCGCCTTCGTGCTTGTCGCCTGGTACGATCTGCGCGAACGCGCGTCGGCGGGGAGGCGCGCTCAATGACCGCACCCGCAGCCAATAGCGGCACCTTTGCACCGCTCCGCCAGAAGGTCTTCGCGGTGCTCTGGGTGGCGACGATCATCGGCAACACCGGCAGTTTCATTCGCGACGTCGCCAGTTCTTGGCTCGTCACCGATCTTTCGGCAACGCCGGCCGCCGTGTCGATGGTTCAGGCGGCGGCGACCCTGCCGATCTTCTTGCTCGCCATTCCGGCGGGCGTGCTCTCCGATATCCTCGACCGGCGCAAGTTTCTGATCGTCGTCCAGTTCCTGCTCGCCTCGGCAAGCCTCTGCTTGCTGTTCCTCTCCGCCACGGGCCTGCAATCGGTAACGTCGTTGATTGCGCTCACCTTCGTCGGCGGTATTGGCGCAGCGCTCGTTGCTCCGACCTGGCAGGCGATCGTGCCCGAACTCGTGTCGCGGCAGGACGTCAAGGGCGCGGTGGCGCTGAACTCGCTCGGCATCAACATCTCGCGCGCGATCGGCCCGGCGCTCGGCGGCTTGCTGCTTGCCTGGTTCGGCGCGGCCGTCACCTACGGTGTCGATGTCATCAGCTACATCTTCGTGATCGCAGCCCTCGTCTGGTGGCGGCGCGCAGTGCCGGAGGACGATGCGCTCGCCGAACGCTTCCTCGGCGCCTTCCGGGCCGGATTGCGCTATGCCCGCGCCAGCCGCGAATTGCACGTGGTGCTCTTGCGTGCGGCGGTCTTCTTTGCCTTTTCGAGTGCGATCTGGGCGCTGCTGCCGCTCGTCGCCCGCCAGCTTCTGGGCGGTGGAGCCAGCTTCTATGGCGTCCTGCTTGGCGCTGTCGGCGCCGGCGCGATCGGCGGTGCGTTGGTGATGCCGCGGCTGCGCGCGCGGATGGATGCGGACGGCTTGCTGCTGTTATCCGCGCTCCTCACCGCCGCCGTCATGGGGGTTCTTTCTTTCGCGCCGGCGCAGTGGGTGGCGATTGTGGCGCTGCTCGTGTGCGGTGCCGCCTGGATCATGGCCCTCACGACGCTGAACAGCACGGCGCAGGCGATCCTCCCGAACTGGGTGAGGGGGCGCACGCTCGCCGTCTATCTCACCGTCTTCAACGGCGCCATGACCGGCGGCAGCCTCGCCTGGGGCGCCGTCGCCGAGGCGATCGGCGTGCCGTTCACGCTTGCCGTGGCGGCTGTCGGCCTTGCCTGCGTCGGGCTCGTTTTCCATGCGATGAAACTGCCGAAGGGCGAGGCGGACCTCGTGCCGTCCAATCATTGGCCTGAGCCGCTCACCAGCGAGCCGGTCGAGCATGATCGCGGCCCCGTGCTCGTACTGATCGAATACATGGTAGACAAGGCTGACCGTTCCGATTTCCTGAAAGCGCTCGCCCGCCTGTCGCACGAGCGGCGCCGCGATGGTGCCTATGGTTGGGGCGTGACCGAAGACTCCGCGGACCCCGGCCGGATGGTCGAGTGGTTCATGGTCGAGTCCTGGGCCGAGCATCTGCGCCAGCACAAACGCGTCTCGAAGGCCGATGCCGATGTCCAGGCGGATGTGCGCCGCTTTCACAAAGGGCCTGCGGGACCGGTCGTGCATCACCTGCTTGCGATCAACCGTCCTCACCTCGGTTGAAGCTGGGGTAGCCCGGTACCGGCGCCCGGCGGGTGTCGTGGTGCCGTAACATATCGAGCGCTTACAGAGCCTAGGAGTGGCTGTGACCGATAGTTCTTTCCCCTTGTCCCGCCGGCAGACGCTGCTTGCGGGGGCCTCCATTTCGCTGGCGGTGGCGGTTCCATCCGTCTTCGCCGCCGAAACAACCTCCTTAAACCAAAACAAAGGAACCGTTCCCATGACCGAGAATTTCATCAAGACTGAAGACGGTGTCGAGATTTTCTACAAGGATTGGGGCTCGGGTCAGCCGATCGTCTTCCACCACGGCTGGCCGCTTTCGTCGGACGACTGGGATGCGCAGATGCTCTTCTTCGTCAACAAGGGCTACCGCGTCATCGCCCACGATCGCCGCGGCCACGGGCGCTCGACACAGGTGAGCGAAGGTCACGATATCGCCCATTATGCAAAGGACGTCGCGGCGCTTACGCTCAAGCTCGAACTGAGCGACGCGATCCATATCGGCCACTCCACCGGCGGCGGCGAAGCGGCGGCCTATGTGGCGCGCCATGGCGCCGGACGCGTTGCCAAGCTGATCATGGTCGGCGCCGTGCCGCCAATCATGGTCAAGACCGAGAACAATCCGGGCGGTCTGCCGATCGAGGTCTTCGATGGCTTCCGTTCGGCTCTTGCTGCCAACCGCGCCCAGTTCTTCCGTGACGTTCCGGCCGGACCGTTCTATGGCTTCAACCGTCCGGGCGCCCAGGTATCGGAGGGCGTCATCCAGAACTGGTGGCGTCAAGGCATGATGGGCAGCGCAAAGGCGCACTATGAGGGCATCAAGGCCTTCTCCGAGACCGACTTTACCGAGGACCTCAAGAAGATCGACGTGCCGACGCTGGTGATGCATGGCGACGATGACCAGATCGTGCCGATCGACGACAGCGCACGGCTTGCCGTCAAGCTTTTGAAGAACGGGACGCTCAAAGTCTATGAAGGTTATCCACACGGCATGCTCACGACCCATGCCGAGGTAATCAATCCCGACCTGCTTGCCTTCATTAAGGCCTAAAGAACTGGCACGGTCCGCGACATCTCGGTACCGCGGACCGTGCCGGGATAACCGCTACTGCATGTTTGTCCAATCGTCGCCCATCTGACGGCGAGAACATGCAGCATTCCTGGCTACAGCGCCTTTGCGCCTCTCCCGGCGCGCGGCGCTGTAGTTTTAGAGCCGTGACAAGCGGCGTGCGGGCTTGCCGTTCAACGGCCGCTCTTTCTTGCTTCCTCAAGCGATCCCATCAGCCTGTCGATGAAAACGCGAACCTTTGGCGCAACGAGCCTTGTCGTCGGGTAGATTGCCCAGATCGCCAACGTCTCCGGCTCGGCGTCGTCAAGCTGGACGCGGATCAGGCGGCGCGATTCCAGATCGTCGGCAATGTTCCAGTCCGAAAGCAGGGTTATGCCGGCGCCTGCCAGGCAGGCTGCATGGCAGCCTTCGATGCTCGTCGAGGAAAAACGGCTTTGCAGGCGGACATGCTGTTCGACACCGGCGGCAAGGAACGTCCAATGGGTGACGCCGTGCAGCGACAGGCATTGATGCTGGAGGAGGTCACCGGTTGTGTGCGGGCAACCGTGCTTTTCGATATAGGACGGCGAGGCGACGAGCGAGCGGCGATTTTCCGCCAGTTTGCGGGCGATGAGGTTGCTGTCCTTCAACCGGGCGATCCGGATCGCCAGATCCAATCCGGTAGCAACCAGGTCCGGCATCGTGTCGCTCATCTCCAGCGAGATCCTCAAGTGCGGATGGGCGTCGAGCAGTAGAGGGACAAGCGGCGCTATCACCCTGGTCGAAAAGGCAACCGGCGCGGACACGCGCAAAAGGCCTGTGGCGCCCCGTTCGTCGCCGCTGAGCAAGGTGCGGGCCTGTTGCTCGGTTTCGATGAGCGATCGGGCATAGGGCAGGAAGGTTTCCCCCTCCGGTGTCAACGACAGCGACCGGGTCGTGCGGTGCATCAGCCGGACACCCAGAGCCTGCTCAAGCGAAGCGAGCCGCCTGGTTGCCACCATGGGGCTGATGCCAAGCCGCCGCGCTGCTTCTGAAAGGCTGCCGCCACTGGCCGCCGATGTGAAAACGAGGACCTCGTCGAGGTTCATTGTAACGATTTCCGATATTCTGGAATAAACGGCGCTGACACTACAGCGATAATCGATAAAGAAATAGATCTAACCCATCCCCCAAGCGAGAAGGGCAATCGAGATGAACATCCATGATACCGAGCATTCCGCTCTAGGCCGCGCCAGCCTCTATGCGATGGCGGCGGCCAGCGGCATTGCTGTAGCAAACATCTACTACAATCAGCCATTGCTGAAGTTGATCGAGGCGGAATTTCCGGGCCAGCCGGCAATCGGACTGTTGGCGACGGCGACACAGCTTGGCTACGCGGTTGGCCTGCTTCTGTTGCTGCCGCTTGGCGACATCGTTCGGCGCCGACGGCTAATCGCCGCCCAGTTCATCGCCATTGCCGCCGCCGCCTCGGTTGCGGCACTGGCTCCGACGCCTTCGCTGCTGATCGCTGCATCCGTCTTGCTCGGCGCGAGTGCCACTGTTGCGCAGCAGATCGTGCCCATCGCGGCGACGCTCGCCACGCCCAAGAACCGCGGGGCGGCGATCGGCACGGTCATGGCGGGGGTCCTGACGGGCATCCTGCTCAGCCGAACCGTTTCGGGCTTCGTCGGCGCCCACATGGGCTGGCGTGCCATGTTCTGGGCAAGCGTCCCGCTTGCGCTTGTCGGCTTGGCCCTGATGCGGTTGACCTTGCCGGATCTGCGGCCGACGTTGCAGTTGCCCTACGGCTCCGTGCTGGCGTCGCTTGCCACGCTGTGGCGGCGCGAGCCGGATCTGCGCCTCGCCGCGCTGGTCCAGGCGGTGCTGTTTGCGTCCTTTACCGCTTTCTGGACGGTGCTGGCGCTTTACCTTGCAACGCCGCGCTTCAATCTTGGCGCCGATGCGGCCGGTCTCTTCGGTGTCATCGGGGCGATCGGCGTGTTTGCCGCACCGCTTGCTGGACGGGCAGCGGATCGGCGCGGAGCCCCGTCCGTTGTCTGGTTCGGGGCGGCGCTGACACTCGCCGCCTGGGTCATCCTGGGAATGTGGGGCTCGATCGCCGGGCTGGTAATCGGTGTGGTCATCCTCGATATCGGCATTCAGGTCGCACTGGTTGCCAACCAGCACATCATTTATGCGCTCGAGCCCGCAGCACGCAGCCGCATCAACACGGTCTTCATGACCAGCATGTTTCTTGGTGGAGCGGCTGGCTCGGCTTTGTCCTTTGCCGCCTGGAGCTACGGCTCCTGGCTCGGCGTCAGCCTGCTCGGCCCGGCGCTGGCACTGGTGGCATTGGCCGCCAAGCTCCATGCCGCCTTCAAGCAGCCAAGCAGGCGCGCTGTGATTGGAGACTAGCGATCGTGTCTGGGCCGGCGGACGGCACGTATCCTGCCGCTTTGTCCGCCGCCGCAGAAGAAGCGGTCGCCGCCATCGGACTCCAGGCCGGAGACAACGGTTCCGGGCGGCATCGTCAGCGTTTCCAGCACCGAGCCCGTTTCGGGATCGATGCGCCTCACGTCGCTCTCGTCACCTTCCCATGTGCCGTGCCAGAGTTCACCATCGATCCAGGTGACGCCGGTAACGAGACGCTTGGATTCGATGGTGCGCAGGATCGTTCCCGTTTCGGGGTCGATCCGGTGGATCCGTCGGCCGCGATACTGGCCGACCCAGAGCGAGCCCTCGGCCCAGGTGAGGCCGGAATCGCCGCCGTCGCCGGGTGCTGGTATGGTTGCCAGGACCTCGCCGGTACCCGGATCGATCTTCAGGATGCGATCCTCGGCAATCTGGAACAGATGCTTGCCGTCGAAGGCGGTTCCGGCATGCGCGACGACATCGATCGCGCGCAGCGGTTCACCGCTTTCAGGATCGAAGGCTTGAAGCTTGTCGCCGGCGGCAAACCAGACGTTCCGGCCGTCGAAGGTGACGCCGTGGATGTGGGTGGCGCCGGGGAAGGGGCCATATTCGCGCAGGATTTCGGCTTCGGATCGTTTCATGTTATTCATCCTAGTCGCTTGGCAACGGGCCGGGGAGTAACAAGACTGTCGGGAATGCCGGAACCGGCGGAACCATCCAGCGGCGCGCCCGCCCGTGGCCGACAGGCAGGACCTTGCCTTCCGTGCTCAGCTCTTCGAGCGCCCGCTGAACCGTGCGGGCACTGACGCCAAGGGCAATCGACAGTGCAGAACTAGACCAGGCCTCGCCGTCGGCAAGGAGCGCCAGCATCGCCGCGTGTCGTTCGTCGACCGGCGGAGCGAGGACAACGACCTTGTCGGGGCCGTGTGGCACAAGCCTGAAACCGTCCGTGGTCGCCTTGATCGCCGCCATGTCGCGAAGCGCCTGACGCAACCGGCCGATCTCCACCCGCAGCCTTGCGCGATGGGATTCGTCGGCATGTCTTGCTCCGAAAGCCGATGCCAGCAGTGCGCCGCGTGAGACGCCGGCGGGCCATGCCTCGCCAAGCGCTCGCGCCAGCGCGAAGAGCACCGGCCGCGTTGCGAGCGAGACTGCCTCCGAGCCCTGCTTCACGCGGTTGCGGCAGGCGTCGACGACGAAGGCGCGGGAGGCGAACACGGCTTCGACTTCGCCAAGCTTGATCAAGCGTCCGCCGCCATCGGTCACCAGGCGGGCAGCCGGCGTCTTCAGCACCTGCGTGGCAGTCTCGACCTCGCTGATTAGCACCGAAATACTGGTCATCCGGGCAGTCTCGGTGGCTTGCGCAAAAGCCCTGGCCGCAGCATCCGTCTGCAACCGCCTTACGGCAATGCCGGCAACCACAAGCTCGTGCGCGATTCTTGCCGGCGGAGATAGCTTCGTCGGGTCGACACCGGCAAGCATCTGTTCCGTGTCGTCGAGGCGGCCGAGAAGCAGCAGCCGTCGGGCGCCGAGATTGCGGGCATGGGCGGCGTTGACGTGGTCGCCGTGGACTTCGAGGGTCGCGCGGGCCGCCTCGAGCGCCTTCATCGGCCAGGAGAGGTCACGCGAGACGATGGCGATTTCGGCCTCGGCGACGATGCACCGCGCCCGGGCCACGGCCTCCCGCGGGCCGAAACCGCGCGCAGCACTCTTCAGGAGCGCCTTGGCACGATCGAGATCGCCAAGTTGCGCCATCGCGATGCCGCGCAATGCCAGCGCCGGCGGGTCGTCGCGAAGGGCGATCCGCTTCAGGGCGCCGAGCGGGTCGCCCGTTGCCAGCGCATGGGCTGCCGCCGTGATCAACGAGTCCATCGAAATCCCGTCAAACTTGTCACTCCCCCAGACGTGTTGCGGCCTCTAACTATTCCTCCAGATGCACCGATGAAAGAAGGGGGGCTTAGAGATGCATAATCAAGTGGCTTCGCGCGTCCGGCGGAGGGGCACCACGCCCCTGTCTGCAACCAATCTCCGGCAATAGTGAAATTCTTTGCGATGGAATGTCGGACCTGATGGGCTGCCGACGTCTTTCAAGCGCAGGCGGCATGCCCAGTGTTTCCGTCTGTTGCGATGAGGATGGTCTCCGTGCCGACCATTGCTCGACGCGACCGAGGGTTCGGCGATGGTTGATGGCAACGGTGGATCGGGCGCGGTCAGTCTGGACGTTATCGGCGTTGCCGGCAGTTGCCTGCACGCCCCAAGGAGGTGGCAATGACCAATTCTCGTTACCGTTGGGTGATCGTGGCCGCTGGTGGCCTGCTTGGCTGCCTTGCGATTGGCGCCATGTTTTCGCTTCCGGTCTTCCTGTTGCCGATCTCACGCGACACCGGCTGGTCGGTCACCGGCATTTCCAGTGCCATGACCATCGGCTTCCTGGCCATGGCCTTTGCCAGCATCGCCTGGGGAAGCCTGTCGGACCGCTGGGGCGCGCGGCCGATCGTTCTCATCGGCTCGGTGCTCTTGGCCGCGAGCCTGGCGGCCGCCAGCTGGACGACGTCCCTCGTCGCCTTTCAGGTGATCTTCGGCTTGCTCGTCGGCGGTGCGACGGCGGCGATCTTCGCGCCGATGATGGCCTGCGTTACCGGCTGGTTCGACACCCACAGGAGCCTCGCCGTCTCGCTGGTCTCGGCGGGCATGGGCATGGCGCCGATGACGATGTCGCCCTTCGCCGCGTGGCTGGTGTCGGCCTATGATTGGCGGACGGCGCTGCAGATCATCGCGGTGCTCGTCGCGGTGGTGATGATCCCGGCCGCACTTCTGATCCGTCAGGCGCCAGCGCTTGCCGAGGGCGCGCAAGCGGTCACCGGCGACGACGCGTCACAGGAGACGATGACGACCGGCCAGGTGCTGAAATCCCCGTTGTTCATCATCCTGATGCTCACGAACTTCTTCTGCTGCGCCACCCATTCGGGACCGATCTTCCACACGGTCAGCTACGCAGTGACTTGCGGCATTCCAATGATGGCGGCGGTGTCGATCTACAGCGTCGAGGGGCTTGCCGGTATGGGTGGCCGCGTCGTTTTCGGCCTTCTCGGCGATCGTTTCGGAGCCAAGCGAGTGCTGGTCGTGGGTCTGCTGGCGCAGGCCTTCGGGGCGCTTGCCTATGTCTTTGCCCAGGGGCTCGGCTCGTTCTATGCGGTCGCTGCGCTCTTCGGCTTCATCTACGCCGGCGTCATGCCGCTTTATGCCGTGCTTGCCCGCGAGAACTTTCCCTTGCGGCTGATGGGCACCGTCATCGGTGGCACGGCCATGGCCGGCAGCCTCGGCATGGCGACAGGCCCTCTGGCCGGCGGCCTGATCTATGATGCGCTCGCCAGTTACACCTGGCTTTATGTCGGCTCCTGGGGGATCGGCCTCGGCGCGTTCCTGATCGCGCTGATGTTCCGGCCCGCTCCACGTTATCAGCCGGCCGTTGCGGCGGCTTGATGCATCGGGCGGAGGTCCGTCGATGAGACAAGGGGCTTCGTAGTAAAGGCGAAGCCCTCTTCATCCTTGCTATTGTCCAGATGGTCCGATCGGTTCAGCGATCGTCGTCGATCCTGACGGTTCGCGCGCCGACATGCAATGCCCGGCCGGCGCCGAACCCCATGATCGCGACACCGATGCCCAGCGCCAGAAAGAGGATGGCGCTTGCGGCAAAGCTGCCGGTCCAGCTGCGAATGAAGCCGACGAGCAGCGGGCCGATGGCGGCAAGCACGTAGCCCACGCCCTGGGCCATGCCCGAGAGATGCGCTGCGACATGGGAGTCGGGTGAGCGCAGCACGATCAGCGTCATCGCCGCCGCAATCAGCCCGCCTTGTCCGATCCCCTGCAACACGGCCCACAAAAGGACCGTGGAAAGCGGCGCGAAGAGGATGCCGATGAGAGCGGTGACGGCGGCCGTGACCAGCGCCACGCAGACCGCGCGCTGGTCCCGCCGCCTTACGGCGAAGGACGGAATGAGAAGGCAGGTGACCACCTGCATCATGATCGAGATCGAAACGACGCCTCCGGCCGTTGCCGCGTCAAGCCCGCGTTCGCGCAGGATCGGCGCCATCCAGCCGAAGACGCAATAGGCGAGTGCCGATTGCAACCCCATGAACAGCGTCACCTGCCAGGCCAGCCGATCGCGCCAGAGGCCGACGACGCGGAAGCCGCTGTGGCGCGCCTGAGCCTTGCCGCGCAGCGCCTGCGGTGCCCAGATCATCAGCACGATCAACGCCGGCACCGCCCAGGCGGCAAGTGCGCCAGACCAGGATCCCGTGACGCGATGCTCGATCGACAGCGTCAGGCCGGCGGCACTTGCGGCACCGGCACAGAGCGCCATGGTGTAGAGCCCGGTCATCATCGCAGCCCGGTCGGCGAAGTCACGCTTGACGAGGCCGGGCAGGAGGACGTTGCCGATGGCGATCGCCGCACCGGCGGCAAAGGTGGCGACGAAGAGCAGCGGCACCGATTGGACACCGCGCAGGCCCGTGCCGAGCGTCAGCAGCAGCAAGACCCCAAGAAGCGTGCGCTCGGCGCCGAAGCGCTGGGCGAGCTTTGGTGCCAGCGGCGCGAAGACCCCGAGGCAAAGCACCGGCAACGTGGTCAGCACGCTGGCGCTGGCGGTCGAAAGGCCGGTCGCCTGCATCACTTCGGGCAACAAAACCGACAGGCTCGAAAACAACGGTCGCAGGTTGAAGGCGATCAGCACGAGGCTGGCACCCAGTAGAATGCGACTGCTGCGGCTCAAGACCGGCGGTTGCGGTACCGGCAGGCTGTCGGCCTCGGCATCGATGAGCTGGTCGTCGAGCTCTAGGTGCTCTGCCACCTCGGCCTTGCGGGGTTCACGAAACGTTTGGTTCATTGCGAAAGCAGCCGTTCAAGTTCAGTGAGTACAGGAGCCATGAACGCCCGGACCGAGGCGGCAGCCTGGTCCGGATCGCCGGTCGCGATCGCCTCGACGATCGCCCTATGCGCCCGATCGTCCGGTTCCGGCAGGTCGCCATTGAGCGTCGAGTGGATGGTCTCAAGGATGGCCGAGGTGAAGAAATCATAGAGCTCGACGATGGCGCGGTTGCCCGAGGCTTCGACGATCGAGCGATGGAAGGCCATGTCGCGCCGACCGAAGGCGTCGCGTCCGCCTTCGGCAACCGTCCCGCGGGCGCTCAAGAGGTTCAGCATGCGTTCGAGGTCACCAGGCGTGTGGCGCAAGGCGGCCAGACGCGCGGCTTCAACATCGAGCGCTGCGCGCGCCTCCCACTGGTCACGCAGGCCCGTGCGCTTGACCCGGTCGAGTGCACCCGAAGCATCGACCGTCGAGCGCACATAGGTGCCCGAGCCCTGGCGGGCATCGAGCAGGCCCTTCGAGACCAGGACGCGCACGGCTTCGCGCACGGTGCCGCGGCTGACCGCAAGCAATTCGGTGAGGGCCGTTTCGTTGGGAATACGTTCGCCGATTGCCCAGCGGCCACTGAGGATTTCAGCGCGCAGGCTTTCGGCCGCGCTGTCGGCAAGATTGGTGCGATGGATCGGTTGCATGGCTATATCACCAAGTCATCAGATGATTTGATCAATAGAGTGACATGGCGCGGGTGTCAACGAAAACTCTCGTCGCTCCCCATTCTGGCAAGGCGGATCTGGCGTTGCTCGGGCGCGAGCCCTGTCAACGGGGCAGGTCTATCGTGTCTTGGTTTGTTGCGCCGGCGATGCTGCCAAGGCGGGCGGCATCATCGATGCCGAGGGGCCGGTCGTGGCGACCGGCCCAGATCCAACCCGACAGGTCTCAGTTGAGCCTGAGATCGAGGCCGGGATGAAGCTTCTTCAGGTTCGGCAGCGACTTCGACTGCCACGGGATTTCGGAGGTGCCGCGCACTGTCAACTGGACATTGGGGCGCTTGCGCGCCTCGATCGTCAGCTTGGCAAGCAGGTTGATCCCGGACGAATTCAGGAACTGCAATTCTGTCAGGTCGATCGTCACATGTTCAGGCTCGGTGACGAGAACGCCCATGACGGTCGAGAAGATCGGCGCGTAGGCTTCCGTGCCCGGCAGCCGCATGGTGCCTTCGAAATGAATATCGTTGCCCTCGGACCAAACGCGATACTCTTCTTCGTCCTTGTTTTCCATCTTCATAGGCTCATCAGTTCGAGAGGTCTGGGACTGCAATGGAGGCATAGGTCTCCAGAGAGGTTTCGCCGCCGTCTCCCTGGGCGCCGAAAACCCAAGCGAAACGAACGCCATAATCGCTCATCAGCGTCAAAAGACCAAGCCCCGAGCCGCTCTTGCCGAGCCCGATTGCATTGGCCTCGATGCGCTCGATGAGCAGGTCGCCAGGGTCGCCGTCGGCGATTTCGGACAGCAGGTCCTGGAAACGCGCCGCCGCTTCGTTGTCGATGACGTTGGAGACCTTCGTGCGGAAGCTGTTGGCTTCGAGCGTGGCTTCGACCATAACGGCGCCGGAGGCGCGGAATTTCACCGCGTTCTCGACCAGTTCGTTGGTCAGGTAGCCGATATTGTGCCGAACCTCGCGGTAGGTGTTGCGCGACGCGCGGTAGCGCAATGCTGCGAGTTCGGCGACGAAATCGGACGCCATGGCGCAATGTTTCCAGCCGAGATCGAGCGGCCCATCATAGAGCCGCAGCCGCGTCATTCTCTGGTGGGCGCCGATCGTCAGGTCCGCCAGTCCGTAGAGCGTGGTCATCTGATCACCTGTGTCTCATGACGACGAGCGTGATGTCGTCATATATCTTCTGCTTGCCGATATGCGCCATCAGGTCGTCGATGATACCCGATTTGACGTCCTCGGCGCTCTGTCCGTAAAACTTTCCGGCGCTCTCGCACAGTCGCTCGATGCCAAACAGTTCGCCCTTGGCGTTCGCGGCCTCGGTTACGCCGTCCGTATGCAGGACGATCATGTCGCCGCGGCCGAACGAGATCTCGCGGGTGGCAACAAAGCGCGAAATGTCCGATTCCAGGCCAATCGGCAGGCCGAGGTCGAGCGTGTCGATCCGCTCGATTTGCGCACCCTTGCGCACCACGATCAGTTCCTCGTGCTGCCCCGACAGTGTCAGGCGGCCAGCGTCGTAGTCGAGGAAGGCCAACGACAGATGCTTGTCGGTGTTGGTGCGCACGATGTTCTTGTAGATGGCGCGGTTGAGGCGGTTGAGGAACTGCTCCGGGCCCATGTCACCGGCTTCCTGCAGGGCCCTTGCGACCGACTGCACCATCAGCATCAGCACGCCGCTTTCAAGGCCATGACCGGTCACGTCGCCAATGCCGATCTTTAGCCGCTCGCCGTCGCGCAGGACATCGTAGTAGTCGCCGCCCACCTCGTCGGCCGGCCGCATATAGGCGGCGATTTCGAGATCGGCGATTTCCGCGAGCTCGCCGGCCTTCGGCAGCACCATCATCTGGATCTGCTTTGCGACGGCGAGTTCGGCGCCAAGGCGCAGGTTCTCGCTGCGCAGTTGGGTATTCAGCGTCGAAATCTGATGGTTGGCGTCCTCGAGCTGCTTGGTGCGTTCGGTCACCAGGCTTTCGAGGTTCTCGGTGTGGTAGCTGATCTCCTCAGCCATTCGGTTGAACGCGATAGCGGCTTCACCGACTTCGTCGCGCGTCGTGATGGGCACACGGACGGAGTAGTCCTTTGCTTCGATGCTGGTTGCCGCTCCGGCAAGCGCGCTGATGCCGCGGGTAACCCGCTTGGAGATGCCGAACACGGCGAGCGTGACGAACAACAGCGAAGCGAGCAGGGCCAGGATCTGATAGATGAGGATGCGGTTCGTCGCTTCAGAGATACTCGCCTGTGCCGCAAACAGCGAGGCATAGATTTCCCGTTCCGGCACGACGATGCCGATCGACATGGTCTCGCGGCGCACCGGGCCGGACACCCAGAGGTTCTCTGGCTCGAGCTGCTTCAGGAGAATGAGATACGGGACCTTCTCACCGGCTTCATCGAGCAGCACCCGCTGAATGGCGCCATCGCTCCCAAGCGGCAGCTCTGCGATCGCGGGCTGCGCGCTGCGGCGCAGTGAGCGCTCCAACCCGGTGACGCCTTGTCCACCCGTGTCGCTGGACCGCCGCAGGCCGATCACCTTTTCGCCGACCGGATTGATGGCAAGCACGTTGCCGTCGGACATCACCAGAAATCCGAAGCCGCTGTCGCCGACCTTGACGCTTTCGACAACCTCGGCCAGTTGGTCGAGCGTGATATCGGTTCCGGTCGCTCCGGCGACACCTTTGCGGTCGGGCGTCCAGAGCGGCTGGAAGAAACTGACGATCAGTTTGCCCGAGGCGGCATCGGTGTAAGGTGCTGTTTGCGTGGTATCGGCTGCAACGGGCCTGAGGCTCGGTTGCTTCGCCCATTCCTCCCAGGACTCGTAAAGACCAGGGAAGAAGAAGTTCCAGAAGTTGGCTTCGTTGTGGCCGGGGTAGAGACGGTCGAACGTCTGCGCCTGATCCGCATAGGGCGCCATCCGCAAGATCGGCCGTTCTTTTGGTCCGACGTAGTACATCTGCAGCTTGGAGCGGCCGTGCGCAAGCAGGGCGGGCGCAACCAGATCGAGAACGGCGCTGTTCTCGATATCGGCCTGCACCTCGGGCAGTGGCCGGTGGTCGGGGCCAAGGAGATAACTCCAGACGCTCACGCTCGAGAGCGGTCCCGGAAGGTTCTGTGCCCACCCACCTTTGGCATCGTAAGTGACGGTAACGGACTCCGGTGCGTGCCGCGCAAGTGCCTCGCCGACATCGGAGCGGCGCACGGGGCGGTCGATCTGCGCCTGGATTACGCCCGCGAGCGTGGCGACGTCGGCATGAACCTGGCCGAGCAGAAGATTAACCCGCGCGGCCGTCGATTCCGCGTAGGTGAGCATGTAATCTTCGTTAGCGTTTTGCAGGCCCTGTCCGACCTCCGTCGTCGCGTCGCGCGACAGTCTTTGAACGTTCCAGAGCGCCAGGCCGCCTGTTAGCAGGAGGTCGAAGAGCACGGCGCTGCCGACCACCAGCACGAACTTGGCGCGAAAGGATCTCAAACCAAACCAGGGACGTTGGATATTGCTTGCGCTCATAGTGGTTTGCGCCCGGACGCTGCCCAGATCGGCCAGCCCGCATAGCCCTTCGGATGCAGGGCAGCAAAGATGTGATCCCGGAAGCCCTGGCGGAACCGCTCGATGAATTCGGGTGCTTCGCCGTGTCTCACCGCCATGTCCGCAAACATCTTCTCCCAGCCGGCGATCATATCGGCGAAATCCTGTGGGTCACCATCCAGATTGGTGACCATGAAGGATTCGACCAGGATGTCGTCGAAGCCCGTGTCGGCAAGATAGCGCCGGCTCTTCGGCCCGAACTCCACATCTATCTCGAAATTGCTCAAAAGCCGAGCGAGCTCATTATAGGTCCATTGGATGCTTTGCGCCCGCGGCTCGCCGAGGCAGTGCGAGTTCTTCTCGTTGGTGATGTAGACGCGGCCGCCCGGCTTCACGATCCGATAGAGTTCCTTGAGAAGAAGCTCCGGCTGATTGAAGACCTGCAGCGAGTGGCGGCAGCTCACGAAGTCGAACTGGTTGTCCTCGAGCAGCATCTCCGACGCGTCGCCGTAGGTGTATTCGATACCCGTCACGCCGAACTCGGCGGCCACCTTACGGGCATAGGCGAGGCTCGGCTTGGAGTGGTCGAGGGCGACGATCCGCGACGGCTGGAACTCCTTCTGCGCGAGCACGGCGAAATCGCCAATTCCGCAGCAGATGTCGGCCACGGCGATGCCGGGCCGCATGCCGTGGCGCGGCAGGATGGTGCGCTCGTGACGCCAGGTCAATTTCGTCTGCGCGCGCAGGATTGGAATGAAGCTCGTATCCTCGAAGTAGTCCTGGCCGGGATAGAACATCGAATCATAGACCTCGACGGAGATCTGCGGCTCGATCGTGCTCAGGTGCCGGAACATGCGCGTCGTCCAGCTGACGACGCTTGACGTGACGACGATCAGGCGCAGGTCCGACCGCTCCCGGCAGGCGTCGAGGGCGACCCGGATGAAGGCCTGGAAGGCCGTGTTGTTCATCTGGATGAGGCGCTTCACATCGATATAGAGAACACCGCGCACCGCATCGATCGCATCCCTCAGCGCATGGATACTGTCGGCGATTTCATCGATCGAACGCGGCCGGATCGTTCCGGCAAGCGAGAAGATCTGGCTGTTCGGATCGAAGTCGACCTTGAAACGCTGAGGAAGGCTCGCCGCCATCAACTCACCATTCCTTCAAGAGGAAGATCCACGATCAGGGTGATGGCCGGAGCCGCATCCTCGTCAAGCCGGAGGCGGGCGTCATAGTTGACCGCCAGGTCCAGAAGCACCGATTCCCGGCTGGGGGCAAGGTCGTTGGAAATGGCGTCGAGATAGCGGGCCTGGGCATCGCTCTCGCGGGTTTTCGAGACCGCCTCGCGATAGAATCGCGCCTGACCCGGCGGGCATGGAAAGCTGAGCTGAACTCGCTCCGTGGCGCCCTGGCGATAGATCGACAGGCCGATCTTGCCGTCGGTGGTGCCGCCGCGAAACGAAACCTCCAGAAGCTCGTTGAGGGCGGAGGAAAAGACGTTGGAATGCCGTACCGGATCGGTTCTGTTGTGGCTGATCATCCGGGCGAGGTAGCTCGAGACATGATCGCAATGGTGCCAGTCCGAAAGGAAATCTTCCATCTCCATATCGAACTGAAGCAGCGGCTCGAAAGCCGTTTCCGTGCTCTTATTGACACTAGCACCCATGCAGCAATGTCCTCCGCACCTCGAACTCTGCCACGGCCATACGCCACTTTCTATAATGATTTCTAACCACGCAACCCCGGGATCTTGCATGAAGACAACCCAGGTTTTGCCTCGCGCCATATCGGGCGCAACGCACAGATGCGGAGGTCTACAGCGTCGCCATTGCCGATGAGCGGCGAAGATAGGCGCCGATCGCGTCCGCCGGCATGGGCATACCCAGGAAATAACCCTGCAGACGGTCGCAACCCTCTTTTCGAAGCCAGACGGCCTGCCCGATCGCCTCGACGCCCTCGGCGGTCACGCGCATGCCGAGACCATGGGCAAGGCCGATGATCGACCGGACGATCGTCTGGCTCTTTTCGTCGCTCTCCAGATCCTTGATGAAGTAGCGGTCGATCTTGATCGTATCGAAGGGGAAGTTCTTGAGGTAGCTGAGCGACGAATAGAAGGTGCCGAAATCGTCGAGCGAGATCTGGATGCCGAGCACGTTGAGTGTGTTCAGCGTGTCGAGATTGTTGGTCGTGCGTTCAAGCAGCACTGATTCGGTGACTTCCAGCTCCAGCCGGTCGGCCCTCAGGCCAGCCATGTCGAGCGCCTGCGCAATCCGGTCGGTCAGTCCTTCCCTCAGAAACTCCGCCGGCGACAGATTGACGGCGACGGTGAAGTGCGACGGCCAGGTCGCTGCCTGACGGCAGGCCTCTTCCAGGACCCATTGGCCGATATCGTTCATCAGGCCATCGGCCTCGGCCATCGGAATGAAGACGTTGGGGGGGATGACACCCACCAGCGGATGGTGCCAGCGCACCAGTGCCTCAAAGCCGACGATCGAAAATGGCGGTTCGACCAGCGGCTGGTATTCGATGGTGAACTGGTTGTCCTGCAGCGCGGTGCGCAGGCTGCGGCGCAGCATTTCGCGCTGTTCCAGCACGATCAGCATCGAGCGGCTGAAGGTCTTCGCCCGGCCTCTGCCGTCCTTCTTGGCGGCATAAAGTGCGATGTCTGCCGCCTTCATCAATTGCTCGATCTCGTTGCCGTCATTCGGTGCGATCGCGATCCCGATACTGGCGCCGACGAAAACGGTGATGCCGTCGATCGTAAAGGGTTCCTTGAAGGCTTCCACCAAGGCTTCGGCGAGGTACTCGGCATCCGACGGCTGATCGCTGTGGCGCTGGATCACGGCGAATTCGTCGCCGGCCAGGCGGTAAGCCACCTCGCCATCGCGCAGCGCACCGCGGATCCGCTCGGCCGCCATTTTGAGAACGGCGTCGCCGGCGCCGTGACCGAGCGTGTCGTTGACCGGCTTGAAGTCGTCGAGGTCGATCTGCATCAGCGCCAGCTTCTTCTCGCTGGGCGTTGGCAGAGTGTTTTGCAGGTCGTCGCTGAACTGCCGGCGGTTGGGCAGGCCCGTCAGCACGTCGTGGGTCGCCTGGTGCAAAAGCAGGGCGCGTTCGCTTTCGCCATGGCTGCCGATTTCGCGGCGTGTCGAACGACCACCGGTTTCCAGGACGCCAATGCCGCGCAGGGCGCGGAAGACGAGAAGCGTGCGCCGCGACTTGGTCGAGGCATCGACAATCTCGACGCTGCGCGGAACGCCGTTGGCAATCACCGACTCGACGGTCGTCTTGGAGGCGGGAGCCAGCAGTTCCGGGTAAAGGTGCCACAAGGTAGCGTCGACGAGGGTCCCGACCTCATAGGTCTCCTGAAGCGCGGGCGACGCGCCCGTCAGGTGAAATGCCTCATCATAGAACGAAAGGATTTCGTCGGCATTGGCCGCGATCGGATCTTGCACTGAAGCTGAAGCAGACAAGGTTGCATCAGTGTCCGGCATACGCGCCTTTCCCTTTCCGTTTCATACTCGCCCGGGAACCCGATCGTCCGCTCCAACGGCATCCCGGCTTGACCCGTCCTTCTCCAAAGCTACCGCGCGACGCGTCCGGGTCAATGCCGTTGCCGAGCGCTGCAAATTGCCTGTGGAAACCTCTCTCATGAGAATGGCGGGCAGATTTGATACCGGTTGCCCCACACGGTTGTATATGAGCTCGTTGTTTTATCATTTACCATCATTGCATGCAATTTGGCGCCTTTTCGTGGCGGGTGTGGCGTGGCACTTCGGCAACGGGGTGCCATTGCTGAACATGTTTCCCACAGGTCAGGCGACCTGATCGACCTCTGTTACAGGCAGCGTGGCGGCCGTTCGGGCCGCCCATCGGACGGATCTGTCCCGCGCAAGGTTTGATTAACCATAAAAGAAGTTTTCGGGGGATCGCGTGACAGCTTCGCCTCCAGAGGCGGCCCGAGGTATGGTCTGGGTTGCGGTGCGATACGGCAAACCGGCCGCCGGTTGCGGGCGGCCGATTCGCGATCCTGTTCATCGCGTCGCGAGCACCACGTCGGTCTTCTGGAAGGTGCGCACGTCGATCAGGCCCTTGTCGGAGATCCGAAGCTCCGGGATGACGACGAGCGCCAGCAGCGAATGCTGCATATAGGCGTTGTTGAGCCGGCAACCGCAGGCGCGCATCGCCTCGACGATCGCCGCCGCCTTCTCGGCGACCACTTCCGCGCGCTGATCCGACATCAGGCCAGCCACGGGAAGCTCGACGAGCGCCAGTTCGCGGCCTTCCTTGAAAACGACGATGCCGCCGCCGACCTCCTGCAGCCGGTTGGCGGCCTTCGCCATGTCAGCCTTGCTGGTGCCAACGACGATCATGTGGTGGCTGTCATGGGCAACGGTGCTGGCGATGGCGCAATCGCTGTCGTAGCCGAAACCGGAAACGAAGGCATTGACGACGTCGCCGGTGCCACGGTGGCGTTCGACGAGCGCGATCTGGCAGATGTCGTTGGCGCGATCCATCTGCACGAGCCCGTTCTCGATCGCCACCTCGGCCTCGAGCGCGCGTGTCGGCGCCTGGTTCTCGACGACGCCGATGACGTTGACGCGTGCCCGCGTCGCCCGGGCATTCGACGGGATGTCGAAGTCTCCGCCTGCAAGGACCCGGCCGAGATGGACCGTGTTACGGGCGCTTTCCGGGTAGACGTAAGCCGGGATATCGCGCACCAGCGCACCGCTTTCGGCCATCAGTTCGCCACGGGCAAAGACCATCTCGATCGGCAAGGCCGCGAGATCGGATGTGATGATCAGATCGGCGCGGCGGCCGGGCGCGATGGAGCCGAGCTCGCGCTCGAGACCGAAATGCTGGGCGGTGTTGAGTGTGGCCATCTGGATCGCAGTGACGGGCTTCAGCCCTTGCGCAATGGCGTGGCGCACCACGCGGTTCATATGGCCGTCGTGAACCAGCGTGCCGGAATGGCTGTCGTCGGTGCAAAGCAGGAAGTTGCGCGGATCGAGGCCGGATTCGGTGATCGCCTTGACCTGTGCCGCCACGTCGAACCAGGCCGAGCCGAGCCGCAACATGGCGCGCATACCCTGGCGGACGCGGGCGATCGCGTCTTCTGCCGTCGTGCCTTCGTGGTCGTCAGCCGGGCCACCGGCGGCATAAGCGTGGAATTCGCGGCCGAGATGCGGCGAGGCGTAGTGTCCGCCGACCGTCAGTCTCGCGTCCTGGGTCGCGGCAATCTCGGCCATCATTTTCGGGTCGTTGCCGGCAACGCCCGGAAAATTCATCATCTCGCCAAGGCCGATGACGTTCGGCCAGCTGAGCGCCTCGGCGACGTCGCCAGCCGAAAGCTCGGCGCCGGCCGTTTCAAGCCCCGGCGCGCTTGGCACGCAGCTCGGCACCTGGACGAGCACGTTGATCGGCAGGCTTTGGGCTTCCTCGTTCATCAGCCGCACGCCATCAAGGCCGAGCACATTGGCGATTTCGTGCGGGTCGATGAACATGGTGGTCGTGCCGTGCGGGATGACGGCGCGGGTAAATTCGGTGACGGTGACGAGACCGCTTTCGACATGCATGTGCGCGTCGCAGAGGCCGGGCACGAGATAACGGCCGTCGGCATCGACGACCTTGGTGTCGGCGCTGATCGTGTGGCTCGCGTCCGGGCCGACATAGGCGAAGCGACCGGCTTTGACGGCAATGTCGGTGCCCGGGATGATCTCGCCGGAATAGACGTTGACCCATTTGCCGTTGCGGATCACGAGATCGGCGGGCTTGCGGCCCATGGCGACGTCGACCAGTTCAGGTGCGGTTCTCGACCAGGATTGAAGCATGGTTGTTTCCTTCGAATGGGCGGTGTCGGCGCCCTTGCCTTGAGGGCGCCGAAGGATTTCTGGCGGTTACTGGGTCTGCTACTGGGTCTGCGCGACGAGCGCTGCGGCAAGCAGTGCGACGAACCACATGACCGGTCTTACATCGCGGGCGCGGCCGCAGACCAGCTTGATCAGCACATAGGCGATGATCGAAAGCGACAGGCCAAGCGTGATCGAGAAGGTGAGCGGGATCAACACGATCGCGAGGAAGGCCGGGATCGCTTCGTCGAGCGCGCTCCAGCGGATGTTGCTGATCGGCTCGGACATGAAGAGGCCGGTGAGGATCAGCACCGGTGCGGTGGCAACCGCCGGCACCAGCGACAGCAGCGGCGACAGGAACAGGAAGGGCAGGAACAGCACGCCGGCGACGAGCGCGACGAGGCCGGTGCGGCCGCCCTGCTGGATGCCGGCGCCGGATTCGAGATAGACCGTCGCCGGGCTGGTGCCGAGCGGAGCGGAGATCAGGGCTGCGACCGCATCGACGTGCATGGACTGACGGATGTTGCGCGGCATGCCGGTCTCGTCCTTGAGGTCGGCCGCTTCCGCAAGGCCGAGGAAGGTCGAGAGCGCCTCGATGAAATTGGTGAACAGGAAAACGAAGATGAAGGGCAGGTAGATCAGGTTCAGCGCGCCCAGGAGATCGATCTGGCCGACGAAGCTGAAATCCGGTGCGGCGGTAAAGCCGCTCCAGTTGACGAGCGTGTGCACGTCGGGCGTCTCAGGCGAGAAGGCGCTGCCGTCGCCCCACCAGCGGCCGATCGGGATCGCAAGGATCGTCGTCAGGATCATGCCGGCCATCATCGCGCCGGGCACGCGCCGCACCACGAGAGCGACCGTCACGATGAAGCCGGCGATGAAGGTGAGGGTGACAGGGTTGAACTGCGTCAGGCCGACGATCGTGTCAGGATTGGCGACGATGAACTTGGCGTTTTCGAGCCCGATCAGCGCGATGAAGAGGCCGATGCCGCAGGCAATGCCGTAGCGCAGGTCAACCGGGATCGCCTCGATGATCGATTGGCGCAGGTTGAAGAAGGCCATGACGGTGAAGAGCACGCCGGCCCAGAAGACGCAGCCGAGCGCGACTTCGAGCGGCACCTTGGCACCGACCACCATCGTATAGGCAAAGAGCGCGTTGATGCCCATGCCGGGCGCCACCAGGATGGGGCTGCGCGCATAAAGCCCCATGGCGCAACTGCCGATGAAGCTGACGAGCACCGTTGCCGTCACACCCGCCGAAAACGGAATGCCGGCATGTGAGAGGATTGAGGGATTGACGACGATGACGTAGGAGGCGGCGAGAAAGGTCGTGAGACCCGCGAGGATCTCCGTGCGAACGGTCGAGCCGTAACGCGAAATCTGGAAGTAGCGGTCGAGAAGGGCGTGGAGCCAGGATCCCCCTGGGCCAGGCGCCGCCTCCACGGTCTTGTTCTGAATGTTCATTTTGTTCCCCTTTTTTGAAACGATCGAGGGGGCCGGCATGACCGGCCCCCTCTTTGGGCATTACTCTGCAGCTTCGGCGCGCTCGTTTCCGCCTGCGGGCGAAAACGGCGAGATCACCTTCAAGCCCACGCAATCGACGACGCCGAGGTCGGTGATTGCGTATTCCGGGATGGCCGTGATCTGCAGCACGAACATGTACATGAAGGGCCAGGGCAGCGGGCATCCGAGCGCGCGGGCCGCATCGTCGAGCTGATCCTCGAGTGCGGCCATTTCGGCGGGCTCGATGTCAGAGACGATGCCGCCGATCGGCAGATGCAGGAAGGCTTCGACCTTGCCGTTCCGGACCACGACCTGGCCGCCATTGTTGGCAATCAGGTGGTTGATCGCGATCCGCATGTCCTCAAGATCAGCGCCGATGCAGATGATGTTGTTGTCATCGGGCGCCGTGGAGCTGGCGATTGCGCCTTCCTTGAGGCCGAAACCGGAGGCGAAGGCGACCGGGCGGTTGCGGGTCTTGCCGTAGCGCTCGACGACGGTGACGTACTGCACATCCCTGGCAGGATCGGCGAGCACCTGGCCTTGCCTGACGCTAAGCGTCACGTCGCGGCGGGTGCGCACGAAGATCTTTTCCGGCGTCACGGCAATCGCCATCGCTTGCGCCGTCTCGCCGGCGCCGTCATAGGCGACCTTCAGGTCGCCTGGTTGCAGCGGCGCCACCTTGACCGAATTGAGGAGGGCCACACTGCGTTCCGGTGGTGTCAGCTCGATCGCCATCTTGCCATTGCGGGCAACCACTTCGCCCTTGGCGACCACGGTCTCGATGTTGAAATTCCTGAGGTCGTCGACGAGCAGGATGTCGGCGGCGCGGCCTGGCGAGATCGAACCTACCTTGTCGTCGATGCGCAGCGCATCGGCGCCGTTGATCGTTGCCATCTGGATCGCCGCCATCGGCGAAATGCCCATGGCGATCGCCATGCGCACCATGTTGTCGAGATGGCCGCGCTTGAGGATGTCGCTCGCCACCACGTCGTCGGTGCAGAAGCTGATGCGGCGCAGGGCCTTGACGCCCATCTCCGTGACAATGCGCAGGTTGTCGGAAAGGAAGTGCGAGATCGAGGATTCGCGCACCACGACATGCATGCCGGCGCGCAGCTTTTCGAGCATTTCTTCCGGCGTGTAGCTTTCATGATCGGCGCGCACGCCCGACTGCTGGTAGCCGTTGAGGCGCGCCCCACGGGTCATCGGGCAGCAGCCGAGCACCGGCAGCCGGCTCTTTTCGGCGAGTTCCAGCGCCGCCAGAACGTCGGCGTCCTCTTCCTGGATGAATTCGCGTACCGTCTCCCAGATGCCGACGCATTCCGGCCAATGGTGGGTTGCCTGGTGGTCGGCCGGGCTGAAATAGTGGCCGACGGTCGAGCGCGGCATGGTGTAGGGCGTCTTGCAGGGCGCGCCCCAGAAGACTTTCAGCGGCGTCTGCTTTGCCTCGTCAAGGAATTCGCGCGCGGCGTCGGGACCACCGACGACGATGATCTGGTCGAGGCCAGTGACGATCGAGGTGGTACCGAGCGGAACGACAGCCTTGGCGAAGCTCGTCAGCGACATCTTCGAGCATTCGACATGCAGGTGACCGTCGATCATGCCGGGTGCGAGGTACTTGCCGGTGGCATCGACGATCTTGGTCTGAGGGCCGATGTAGTCGGCGATATCGCCGACGGCGATGATGCGCTCGCCATAGATGGCGACATCGGCCTGGTAGATCTCTTCCGACACGACATTGACCAGGCGGCCGCCGCGGATCGCCATCGTTGCCTTGCCGCCGGTGCCGGACGCTGCGCGAATGAAGTTTCTGATATCGCTCACTGGAACCTCTTCTCCCTTAGCTCCAGTGAATATTCCCAATTCCCGCCCGTTTACACAATGGGCCGAAACAGGCTAATCTATGAACATATCGTGCAAGATTTTGGACGAAATATGGACCTCTCCCTTATCGACTGCTTCGTGAAAGTCGCCGATTCCCGTTCAATTTCAGCGGCGTCGCGTCGGCATCGGCTGCCGAAATCGACGCTCAGCCACAAGATCCGGCAATTGGAGGACGAGTTCGGCATCGAGCTCTTCGTGCGTGAAGGACACCAGCTGCACGTGACCGATGCCGGCGCCGAGTTCCTGCGCTACGCGCGGCTCATCCAGTCGAACTGTGACGATGCGGCAACCGCAATGGCGGAGATGCGGCAGGAGGTGGCGGGCACGCTGCGGGTGGGCTCAACCGGCGAGTTCGGCACGACGATCACGTCCGAATTGCTCTACGCCTTTCGCCAGCAGTATCCGCAGGTTAACCTCGACGTCGTCTTTCTCACCTCGCGCCAACCCTTTTCCGACGTCACCGAACAGGCGCTCGACGGCATCTTCCACTGGGGAGAGCCGTCCGATGTCGATTATATCAGCCGGCGTCTTTCAGTCTCCTCCTACGGCCTTTTCGCGAGCCCGCAATACATCGCCCGACACGGTCAGCCGCAAAAGCCCGATGACCTCACAGGCCATCGCGGTCTCGCCTTCCGCCAGCCGACGCGGCTGCAATCCTGGTATCTGACGCAAGCCGGCGAAGACGAAGTGGACCTCTTGCCGCCTGCGACCTGCACCACCAACGACTACTGGACGATCAAGTACTTCGCCGTTGCCGGCGAGGGCATCGCCTACCTGCCGGATTTCTTCGTCGAGACCGAGCGGCAGGCGGGTCTTTTGGAGCCGGTTCTTGCCGGCTGGCGCTCGCCGCAGACGGCGATCAATCTGATTTATTCGCGCCGCCGGCACGTCTCGAAACGGTTCAAGGCCTTCGTCGACTTCTGCATCGACTTCTATCGCGACCGGGACCGGGTGAAGATCCCGCGCTACTATGTCGAGCGGGTCAGTCTCTGACCGCGGTTGCCGTCTAGCGAAGCAGGTGAGGCAGCACGCTGGCGCCATCGACATTGCCGCCGCAAAGAAGAACGACGTTGGTCTGGCCGGCACAGTTCGCGGCCACCTTTCGGAAGCCGGCAAGCGCCAGTGCGGCAGCCCCTTCGACGAGTATATGCTCCTCAATGAGCAGGTCTCGCATCGACGCTTCGATTTCCGCTTCCGTGCAGGTTACGACCTCGTCGATGACGGCCATCGCCAGTCCGAGCGTCAGGCTGTCCTCATCGAGGCCGCCGGCGACCGCTTCGGCCAGCGTGTCGAGATGATGTGTTTCGACCACCCGGCCAGCGTTCATGGAGGCGGCGAGCGCTGCGGAGTTGGCGGCGGAGACGCCGACGACACGGGTGTGTGGGCTGAAACTCTTCAGCACCGAGCCGATACCGCTGATCAGCCCGCCGCCGCCCATCGCGACGAAGACGGTGTCGATACGTTCGGACTGTTTCAGCAGTTCAAGCGCAATCGTGCCCTGTCCGGCGATGATGTCAGGGTCATTGTAGGGCGACACATAGACGAGCTTTTCTGTTGAAGCGAGGCGCTGCGCATGCTGTTCGGCAAGCCCTGTTTCCGCGCCGTGCAGAATGACGTTGACGCCATAGCTGCGGATGCAGTCGAGCTTGGCCGCCTTGACGATCTCTGGCAGCACGACCGTCAGCTTTTGGCCGATCGCGCTTGCCGCATGGGCAGCGCCGATGCCGTGATTGCCGGAGGAGGCGGTGATGACCCGCTGATCGCGTGGCAGTGACGTCATCTTGCTCGCTGCACCCCGGATCTTGAAGGAGCCGGTCAGTTGCAGGTTCTCGGCCTTGAACAGAACGGTCGACGATGTCTGCCGCCCGATGGCGCGCGAAGGGATGAGCGGCGTTTCATAGATGAACGGGCGGATACGCTGATGCGCCCGGACGGACTGCGCGGCCGTTTGGAGGACGTCGTGGTTCATGGTTGTGTTCCTTCCTCAAAGCAGGCCGAGCGCCTCAAGCGCGGTCCGGGCGATGGCGATGTCCTGCGTGGCGATCCCCGTGAGGTCGGCGATCGTGATGTCGCGGTTGGAGCGTCGGCCCTCGGTCGCGCCGGAAAGAACGGCGCCGAGCGCGACGCAACGTTCTTCATCGATAAGTCTGGCTTGGGCTGCGGCAGAAAACTCGCCGTGGTCGAGACATTGCCCTGCAAGGTCGACGACCAGCCGGTCTGCACGCGCAACGAGGGCGACTTCGAGCTCCTGTTTACCGGGCGCATCCGCGCCCATGGCGGTGATGTGGGTGCCGGGCGCAATCCACTCCGAGCGGATCAGCGGCTCCTTCGACGGCGTCGTCGTTACGATTGCGTCGGAATGGCGACACAGCCCTGCAAGATCGGTGGTTGCCTCGATCGAAAGACCGAGGTCCGCGACATCGGCAAGCACGGCGGCAGTCTTTTCCGGCGAGCGTCCCCAGACCATGAACTCCAACGGCCGATCAGAAAGCGCCGAAAGCGCCCGGATCTGAATGCGCGCCTGGGTGCCCGTGCCGACGATCCCGATGCTTCGAGCGTCGCTGCGCCACAAGGCCATGGTTGCGATGGCACAGCCGATGCCGGTGCGCAGATCGGTCAGCAACCCTTTGTCGTCGAGCACGGCTGTAACGTCTCCGGTTTCGGCGGAGATCGCGACCATCATGCCGTTGCTGGATGGCAAGCCCTTGGCTGGGTTGTCGTAGAAGCCGGAAGCGATCTTCACGACGAAGATCGGATCGCCTTCGATATAGCCATATTTGACGTGGCAATCGGCATTGCGACCAGCAAGCGCGAGGTAGCCAACGGGTGGCAGATTGGCGCGACCGTCAGTCATGGCAATGTAGGCGTCCCGGATTGCGGGTGCGGCAAGCGTGAGCAGGGGGAGGGGTGCGAGCTTTTCACGGTCGATGACGATCATGGCGCGCTCCCCTGGCTCAGATATTTGTAGACGGTCGCCCGGCCCATGCCGAGGATGCGGGAAATGTAGGCGGCGGCGTTCTTGCCGCCGAAGGCGCCGTTTGCGGAAAGAGCGATCACCAGTGCCTGCTTGTCGGTCCGGCTCAGGGTCGAGATCGTCAATCCGCGGGCCGTCGTCCATTGCTGCACATATTCGTTGACCCGTTCGTGCCAATCTTCCTTGAACAGGCTTTCCGGCTTGTCGCCGCTTGAGGGCACGCGGACGAGCGCGTTGAGGGTCCTCAGTGCTGCGTGAAAGTCGGAGACATCGGCGTTGATACAGAGCACGCCGATTGCCTTGCCGGTCGTGTCGCGCAGCACGGCGCTGATCGCTTTGATCGAACGGCCGTCCCAATTGACCTTTTCGTAGGGACCGATGACCCCGTCGGCTTCCTTGAAGCCGATTTCGTTGAGCAGCGAAGGTTCGCCGATCTCCCGCTTCGAGAAGTTGCCGGCGATATGGACGACGGTTTCGGTTGCGAGATCGTGCAGAACCACTTCGGCATAGGGCTGGAACAACAAGGCGATCGCGTCGCAGACAAGCACATGCGGGCGGAGTTCGGGGTTCACGGCTTTCCTCTCGATGATGGTTAGCCTTAGATCATTTCAAGACGCACATGTCTATAATAGATTTATTGTCTACGAAACTCCGATACGGCAAAAGCGGCGCGCGATAGTCTCGCACGCCGCTGCCGAAGCTGTCGTCAGCTGAAAAAAACCCGGCTGCGACCGAACTGAAGTTGCCGGCGCCCTCAGGAAGCCAGGGGCGCCGGGTTTGTTTCAGCTCTTTTGCGGGCCGCCGTGCCAGGCGCAGAGCAGTCGGTCCAGCGACAGCTTGCCGGGGCCCGAAGCCATGATGCCGAGCGCCATCGCCGCCCAGGTGATGTGGATCGGCCAGCCGTCCGGCACGGTCAATTGCACGACGATCGTCATCACCAGGAGACCGAGCGCGGCAAAGCGTGTTGCGAGGCCGAGGACCAGGAGGATCGGCAGAAGGATCTCCGCCGAACCGGCGGCAAAGGCCATGATCTCCGGCGCCGGGTAGGGGTAAGGGCCGCCCGGCAGATGCAGCTTGAACTCCGAGCTGAAGAGCAGGACCGCCACGTCGTTCAACTGCAGGAAGCCGTCCCATTTGCTCATGCCCGACCGGAAGAACGGCACGGCCAGCCCGAAGCGCAGGACGAGCTGGGCGAGCCATAAAGGCGAAAGCACGCCGACAGCCCGGTTCGCGCGGCGGACCCAATGGGAGAGGTCGGCGGAGCCGATGGTATTGTGGGAGCTGGATGCGGACATCATGGTTTCATTCTCCGTGATGAAGGGAAGAGAAGGCGCCGGCGTCGAGCGCCATCGCGATGATGGCGGCGAGGTCGAGCATCGGGTCACGTCTTGCGGCCTGCGTTGCTGCTGGGGCGAGAGGCACGCCCGCCAGGAGCAGAGACAGCAGGATTTCGGCACCCGGCGTGAGGTGGCGGACGGCCACGTCCAGTTCAGGCCGGGTGATCAGCGCACTTTCCGGCGCCGACGTTTCGATGGGCCCGACCGGGTCGCTTGCCCGGTTGGCGGCAAAGATCGTCACGGCCGGAAAGGCGGAACGAACAATGCGCGCGGCCGGATGCCTTTCGAAAACGGCACCGCCGAGCCGATCCGGCGGAAAGGCGGCGAGGGCCTCGGGTGTCAGGGGCACTGCATCCAAGGCGTGGTAGGCGTCGAGCCAGGCGCGTTCGATCCGCGCCACATCGGCAAGCCAGGGCATGGATCGAGCGTATTCGTAGCGCGCGATGAAGGCGGGAAAGTCCTGGCCGTATTCGAAGAGCAGCGGCGAGGTAGGCGGCGTTTCACGCACGTGAAAGCGCGCCATCGCGCGAAAGAAGGGTTCGCCGGTGATGCGCATCGTTGCCGGAAACGTCGCCGCCAGCGCCTCGATCAGGCTGACGGTGACGTTGTTGCGGTAGACGTTGAAGCGCTTCACGGTCGCCTTGCCGTTGGGGCCGCAGACGAGCGAAGGCGTCGAGCGTTCCGGATCGAGAAGCGGCGGCACGAAACCGGCGGCGTAGCTACCGACGGCGTCGTTCGTCGTGGCCGGCATCCTGTCAGGCGCTTGCACGGATCGTCTCCCGTGTCGTTGTTCGCGCATGGCGGTCGAGGATCACTTGCGCGGCCATGGCCTCGCGCTTCAATACCGGCCAGTCCGGGATAGCGCTGTCCCATTCGATCAGCGTCGGGATCGGGCCTGTGCGGCCAATGACCAGCTCGTAGAGTTTCCAGACCGCGTCGGCGACCGGTCCGTCATGGCTGTCGATTAGGAGCAGTTCGCCCTCGTCGTCCTCCTGCTCCGCATGCCCGGCAAGGTGGATTTCGCCGACATGCTCCACCGGAAAATCACTGAGGTAGGCGAGCGCGGAGTAACCCTGGTTGGTGGCCGAGACGAAGACGTTGTTGATGTCGAGCAGCAGTCCGCAGCCGGTGCGCTTCACCAGTTCACGCATGAACGCCGTTTCGCTCATCGTCGATTGGGTGAAAGTGACGTAGGTCGAGGGGTTTTCGATGAGCAGCCGGCGGCCGATCGTCTCCTGGACCTCATCGATATGCTCGGCGACGCGCACGACTGTTGCCTCGGTATAGGGCAGCGGCAGGAGGTCGTTGTAATAGGTGGTTTCGTGCGTCGACCAGGCAAGATGCTCGGAGACGAGCGCCGGCTCGTAGCGGTCAACGAGAGCCTTGAACCGGGCAAGATGTGTCTTGTCGAGTGCCTGCGGTCCGCCGATCGACATGCACACGCCATGCAGTGAGACCGGGAAGTCCTCACGGATCCGGGCAAGGGCTGCATGCGGCGGGCCACCGGCGCCCATATAGTTTTCCGCATGCACCTCGAAGAAGCCGCCGGACGCGTCGTCGCCAAGGATCGCCTGCAGATGCTGGTGCTTGAAGCTGGTGCCGGCCAGCCCGGCGATTTCATGTTCCGGCAGGCGCGGGCTCACCACTGCAAGCCGGTCGTCGTATCTTGTTGAAGTGCTCATCGCCAATCCCGTTTCCGTTCGTGCGGTGTTCGGTGGCGAACAGCCCTTGGTCCGCCACCGTTCGTGCGACGTCTTTGCGGAACGGGGAGCGTTTGCCCTGCACCCCGTTCCGTCTCTTCTGGCTTAGGACGGCATGTCGCGGGAGAGCGGCTCCGGCGAGCCCATGCGGCCGTCGGGCAGCTTCATCGTGGTGCAGGTGCCGCCGTCGACGAACTTCCAGGCATTGCCCTGATAGTCGACCGTGGACGTCGCCTGGCACGTAGTGCCTGGGCCGGCGGCGCAATCGTTCTGGCCCTTGAGGGCGACGCCGAAGCATTTCTCCTTGCCCGCATCCATAGCGCTTTTGACCTGTGCTTCGGTGAGCGGGCCCGCAACGGCGAGCGACGACAGGGCGGCAGCGACTGCGCTTGCCAGCATTGCGCTGCTGATCGTGGACTTCATGGACATCATTGTATCTCCGTGTTGAACTGTTCCCGTGCGTCCATTTCGGATGCACATCGGGTCTTTCGTCGCGGAGGCGGACAGCGTTACATAACGTTGGCAACACGCTTTCGTGATGTCTTCGCGAGCAGTCACGATCATGTCAGCCGGCTTGAGAAGACAGGCCGTGCGAATTTTGAAATGAGCGTGTAACAAACGCTTGGGAATCGGCGAATGGGGAGGAAGGGCGCGGGTGAGCGGCGCGGACGACGAACATCTCGCAAGCCTCCTGCGCGGCGCCGTGGCCGGTGACGAAAAGGCCTATGGCGATTTCCTGCGCGAGGCAGCGCTCGCTATCCGCGGCTGGGCGCGGCGATGGACCGCCGGCGGCGGCGTCGATGCGGAAGACATCGTGCAGGAGGCGCTCTTGGCGGTGCACGTCAAGCGCCACACCTGGCGGGACGATGCGCCTGTAATCCCCTGGCTCCACGCGATCGCCAGGCACAAATTCGTCGACGCGGTCCGTCGGCAGGCCCGCCGGCCGACGGTCGGCATCGAGGACTATGAAGAGACGCTCGCAAGCGCTGAAACCGAAAAGGTCCGGGACTGGGAGATCGGCCGGGCGCTGGAGGGGCTGGCGCCCGGCCAGCGGTCGGTCGTCAACGCGATCTCGATCGATGGCTGCTCGGTGGCCGAGACGGCAAAGAGACTGGATATGAACGAGACGGCGGTCCGCGTGGCGCTACATCGCGGCCTTGCGGCAATCGCCCGCCGGTTTGGACGAGACTGAAGATGGATACGAACGACCTGATCAAGGCCCTTGCTGCAGACAACCGGCGACCCGGCTTATCGATGAGTGCTGCCTGGAAGGGGGCTGCAGCCGGGGCACTCGTGCTCGCCGGGCTCGTCTTCTTCATCATGCTCGGACCGCGGCCGGACATCGCAAGCGCGGTCGAGACGGTGCGCTTCCTGTTCAAGTTCGTTGTCACCGTTGCTTTGGCGGCGGCGGCCTCTGCGGCCCTGCGCGTCGCCGCCTGGCCGGAAGCCGAGTTGCGCCGGCTGCTGCCTTATCTCTGCATTGCGCCGTTGCTGCTGGTCGCCGGCGTTGTGCTGGAGCTTATCGTCCTGCCTTCCGACGCCTGGGGTGCAAGGCTCATAGGGACGAACAGCCTGCTTTGCCTGACCTTCATTCCTCTGATTGGCCTGGCGCCGCTTGCGCTTTTCCTGCTCGCCTTGCGCCATGGGGCTCCATCGCGCCCGATGCTGTCAGGCGCTCTGGCAGGACTTGCCGCCGGCGGCGTCGCTGCAACCTTCTATGCGGCCCACTGCCCCGACGACTCGCCGCTGTTTGTTGCGACCTGGTACACGATCGCGATCTTCGGCCTGACGCTGCTCGGGGGGCTCGGAGCCCGCTGGGCTGTCCGCTGGTAGGCCGACGCTCCGGCGCGCGATCAGGCCGAAGCTGTGGTGAAAAACAAAAAAGGCCGGCAATGCCGACCTTTTCTCGTTCGCTGCGTCACACTGCCAGTACATCCGTGGTCAGCGTTTTCGCGCGAGCCGTGCCCGGAGCCTTCGGTAATCTTCGGGCTCCACGGGCAATCCGTTGAGGCCTATGTGTGGTGTATCGCTTGCGGTTTCAAGTCCCCCGGTACGATGTTTGTGGCTTGCGCGACTGTTGCAAACAGGCCGCAGCCGCGACGATTGGCGCCATGGCAAGATTTCTGCACTTGGCGGTTGCGCGCGATTCGCCTATAGGTCGTCTTCCGGCAACCAATCAGGGAGGTTTCAAAAGATGCCAGCTTTTTCTTTCTCCCTACGGGGCGGCGTACAGTTCTGAGCTGGACGCAGAAGGGCACTTTCGCCTTTCCGTCTTTTCCAGGTCGGACTTCGTCTCGCTGACCTTGGCCCGTCCTCCCTGGAGGATGCTGCCAAACCCATGATGCCGCATCGGAAGCTGGGTTCCTTTTTTCGGCATATTCCGTTCTGAATTCGTTTTGAGGCCGATGCACGCGCGTCGGGCAAATATTATGGCTTTTACACGTTTCGACCTGCGCGGCGGTGCGTTCCGCAGCGTTCTTGGTTTCACTTGGGTTCATTGGAAGCGGCAGCCGCTGCGCATCAGCGTCATTCTCGCGATGGTGCTTTTGTCGACGCTCGCCGACGTCCTGACGCCGCTCTATTCCGGCCGGCTGGTCGACGCCGTCGTTTCCGGCGCGGCGGCCGATCAGCTTGCCTGGGATGCGGCGCTTGCTGCCTTCTGGATGCTGATGGCGCTCTCGCTCGGCGCGATTATCCTCAGGCATTTCACCTTCCTGGGGGTCACTGATTTGACCCTCAAGATGATGGCCGACATCGCGTCCGCCGCTTTCTATCGCATCCAGCGCTTCTCGACCGACTGGCACGCCAACAGCTTTGCCGGCTCGACGGTCCGCAAGGTGACGCGCGGCATGTGGGCGCTCGATCTTCTGAACGACACGCTGCTCGTGGCGCTGTTCCCATCCGTCGTGATGCTCGTCGGCTCCACCGTGCTGATGGCGCTCTACTGGCCGATGATGGGTGTCATCATCGGTATCGGTTCGGTCGTCTTCATCGTGGTGACGATCGCGCTTTCGCTCGGTTATGTCGCACCAATGGCGAGCCTTGCCAACCGCTGGGACACCAAGCTCGGCGGTGCGCTCGCCGATGCGGTGAGCTGCAACATCGTCGTCAAGGGCTTCGGCGCGGAGAGCCGGGAGGATGCGCGCCTTGCCAAGGTCCTTGCCAAGTGGCGGGATCGCACGCGCCGCACCTGGATCCGAGGAACGACCAACGGCACGACGCAGGGCGCAATGCTACTTGTCCTGCGCGCAGCGGTGATCGGCTTTGCGCTGCTGTTGTGGTCGCGCGGGCAGGCGACGGCGGGTGACATCACCTTCGTGCTCACCTCGTTCTTCATCCTGCAGGGGTACCTGCGTGAAGTCGGACAGCACATCCGCAACCTGCAGCGCTCGATCAACGACATGGAAGAGCTTGTCGACATTCATGGTCAGTCGCTCGGCATCGAGGACAAGGCGGGCGCCAAGCCGATCCGGATCACCGATGGCCGCATCGAATTCAGGGATGTGACCTTCCACTACGGTGCGCACCGCAAGCCGCTCTATGACCGGTTCTCGGTGACGATCCGGGAGGGCGAGCGTGTCGGTCTCGTCGGGCACTCCGGTTCGGGCAAGACGACCTTCGTCAAGCTGATCCAGCGCCTGCACGACCTGAAATCGGGCGAGATCCGGATCGATGGCCAGGACATTTCCTCTGTGGCGCAGACGTCGCTGCGCCAGCAGATCGCGATCGTCCAGCAGGAGCCGATCCTGTTCCATCGCTCGTTGGCGGAGAACATCGCCTATGCGCGGCCGGAAGCGACGCAGAGCGAGATCGAGAAGGCGGCGAAGCTTGCAAGCGCCCACGACTTCATAACGTCGCTGCCGAAAGGCTACGGCACGCTGGTGGGTGAACGTGGCGTCAAGCTCTCGGGCGGCGAGCGTCAGCGTATCGCCATTGCGCGCGCCTTCCTGGCGGATGCACCGATCCTGATCCTCGACGAGGCGACATCGAGCCTCGATTCAGAATCGGAGGTCTTGATCCAGCAGGCGATGGAGCGGCTGATGCTCGGGCGAACGACACTGGTGATCGCCCACCGCCTGTCGACGGTCAGGGCGCTCGACCGGTTGCTCGTCTTCGATCACGGGCGGATCGCCGAGGAGGGCACGCACGACGCGCTGATCCGCCTCGACGGCGGCATCTACCGCGGTCTCTTCGAGCGCCAGGCACTGGAACTGACCAAGGGACTGGTGCTGAACGACCAGTAAGTCATCGGCCTATCGTGCCGCTGAAGCTTTCTTCGCCGCGTCCGTTGGGCGCGGCGAAGATTTATGCCGGCTGGGAAAGCCAGCGATCGATGCCGCGCGCGGCGGCACGGCCCGTGGCAAAGCAGGCGGTCAAGAGATAGCCGCCGGTCGGCGCCTCCCAATCGATCATCTCACCGGCGACGAAGGTGCCGGGCAGGGCCTTCAGCATGTAATCGTCGTCGATCGCGTCCCAGGTTACTCCGCCAGCGGACGAGATGGCCTCGGCGATCGGGCGAGGGCGCAACAGCGGTATCGGCAGGGTCTTGATCAGGGCTGCGAGATCCGGTGGGCTCATTCCGGCAGCTTCGGGCACCAGTTCGCGCAACAGCGCCGCCTTCACACCCTCAAGACCGGCGCCCTTGCGCAGCCGATTGGAAAAGCTGGTCTTGCTGTCGAAGCGGCCAAGGTCTTTCGTCAGCCTGGCGGCATACCGCCCGGGCGCGAGGTCAATCACCAAGTCTGCCTTCTTGCCGCTCCAAAGACGGTCTCGGAGTACCGCCGCATGGGCATAGACAAGGCTGCCTTCGATGCCCTGCCTGGATATGACGAACTCGCCTGGAATGGTCCCGGCGCCGGATGTGGCGGTGACGCCCTTCAGCGCGGCGCCGGCGAAACGGTCGCGGAAAATCTCGCTCCAGTCGACGTCGAAGCCGCAATTGGCGGGCTGGAAGGCCGAGATGGCGAGGCCTTTCTCCTTCAGCCAAGGAAGCCACAAGGCGTCCGACCCGAGGCGCGGGTAGCTTGCGCCGCCGAGTGCGAGCAAGGTGGCGTCGGCACTGACATGTTTTGTGCCATCCGGTGTGTCGAAGACGAGCCTGTCGCCGTCAAACCCGATCCAGCGGTGCCGCGTCAGGATCTGAACGCCGCGGCCTTCCAGGGATTTCAGCCATGCACGCAACAGGGGTGACGCTTTCATCGCCTCGGGAAAGACGCGCCCCGAGGAGCCAATGAAGGTTTCGGTGCCGAGCTCCGCCGCCCATCGCCTGACATCGCCGGGCGTGAAGGCGTCAAGCGCTGCGCGCAATCTTGGCGAGGCGCTGCCGAAGCGTGTGGCAAAGGCAGCATAGTCTTCGGAGTGCGTGATGTTGAGGCCGGATTTTCCGGCAAGCAGGAACTTGCGCGCCACCGTCGGCATGCTGTCATAGACGGTGACGGCGTGGCCGCGTTCCGACAAAACCTCAGAGGCCATGAGCCCGCTTGGCCCGCCGCCGATGACGGCGATGTTCTTTTGTCCCATGCGCTTGCCCGGTCACAGTTTTCACGTTGCCGCACTCTTGGCCCGGCAGCGCGCGGCGTGCAACCCCGTTGCGCACAGGCTTAGCGATGACCGGCGCCATTGAGCTTGCGCTCCAGCCACAGGCTGTAGCGCGAGCCGGTAAAGCAGATCGCGAAATAGACCAGGGCAGCGAAGATGTAGGCCTCGCTGTAGAAGCCAAGCCAGTTGGGATCGGTGGCCGACGTCTTGGCGGCATTCAGCAGGTCGTAGAAGCCGATGACGGCAAGCAGCGAGGTGTTGAGTACAATTCCGATCGACAGGTTGACGATCGCCGGGATAACGGCCCTTAAGGCCTGCGGCAGTACCACCAGCCTGAGCATCTGGATCTGGCTCAAGCCAACAGACAGCGCCGCCTCCTTCTGGCCCGCCGGAATCACCTGCAATCCGGCGCGGATAATAGGCATGTTTGTGCGAAATTGGCGCGAGTGACGAAACAGATTTCGCCGCCTCGTTTTTGCCGGGAACATTTTGAACAAGGGAGCAATCGGCTGGTCGCGAGCCGCGTCGCGCTCAACGTGGGCGCTCATGCAGCCGCCGATCGGCAGCAAAGGTGCAGCGTCGACCGTCAGCAGTACCCCAGGGCTGTGCCTCTTGTTGACATTGGCGGAAGTACCTAGGTTCCGCCCGTCGATTGGTTTATCTCGTTGGTGATGCAGCTCTTCGCAGGAAAATGGCGGGAAAAAGTAGGTTGGGGCGCGCCGATTTCGGTGGGCCTGCACCTCGTCGTTGCCGTCTTCCTGTTGTTCGACCTGCCGCTGGAACTGCCGACGCCGCCGAAGGAGCAGACGGTCAACGTCGAGCTCGTTCCGCCTCCTGAGGTAAAGGAAGAGAAAAAGGCGGAACCGAAGGAGGCTGAAGAGAAAAAGCCCGCGCCGAAGAAGGGCGAGGAGAAGAAGACCGAGCAGCCAAAGCCGCAGCCCAAACCCAAGCCGCAGCCGAAGGCAGACCCGAAGCCGGAACCCAAGCCGGCGCAGCAACCGCCTCAGTCCTTCGCTTCGGCCATGGCCAAGACCAAACAGGACAACAAGGAGGCCGAGCTTCCGCCGGCTGCGCGCGAAACTGCGCAAAAGACAGAGACCTCCGAGCCGGCAAAGGCCGTGGAGAGCAAGGAAAAGCCGGTGGACGAGCCGGCGAAGGTGCCTCCGATCGAGAAAAAAGAGCCGACCAAGGAACCGAAACCCCTGTCGACACTTGCCGTGCCCGCGAAGTCACCTGACAACGCCACACAGAAAGCGGATGAAAAGGCTGCGGCGACTGTGACAGAGGCCAGCCGTGAGCCAAAAGAAATGCCTGAGGCCAAAGAGCAGAAGGTCAAGTCGGAACAGGAAGACGTACGCGCGAAACCGGCCGATGCTGCGGCAAAGGTCGAACTCAAGCCTGTTCCCAGCAAGCTAACCGAAGCAAAAGAATTGTACTCTGCAAAATCGATTGCCGATCCGCGGGTAAAACAGGCCTTGATCAATCTACCGGTCAAGAAGCGGATTCTACAGCTGTGCAATCTGGAAGCGCTGGAACAGATCCGCAGTCAACGGCCGGATACCCCGCCCGAAGGACTGGTGCCCTTCGGGCCGAAGGGCGGCTTCATCACGAAAAACCGAATGGACGCCAGCGGCGGCGCCTATCAGAACAAAGCGAATTGGTACGACGTCGACTTCAAATGCGTCGTCAACGAAGATGCGACCGAGGTGACCTCCTTCAGCATCGCTATCGGTGGGCAAGTGCCGAAAGCTGCCTGGAGGCAGCGGCGGCTGCCGGGGAATTGACCCTTGGGACATGAAGGGCGGTCAGGATCTTCTCCTGAGCCTCATGCCGTAATCACAACCCACCTCTTTGCAGCGCTTGTTGCCAGACGTCACCGGCCGCTGCGCTGCTGATAGTCGTTTGCCTGCCAGACCCCTTGAGGCCCGGCAGGCGCAGATGCGAGTTGCCTCCCGCACTGATCTTGGCCCGTTACTCGGCGGCCTGCAGCGTCCGTTCGCGGTAGACGGACACCAGCGAGGTGCCGAGCATCGCTGCGACTGCTGCGAAGAGGAAGACACCGGCGGGGCCCTGAAGTTCGACGAGAAGACCACCGAGGATCGCACCGGTGGAGATGGCGATCTGGAAGGTCGTCAGCGTGGCGGCTCCGGCACCTTCGGCCTCGTCGCCGGCAGCCCGGCTCAGGAACGACTGGACGCTGACCGGCAGCGCACCGAAGGCAAAGCCCCAGGCAGCCGTGGCAACGATGGCGACGGCCGGCAGTGCGCCGGCAAGCGCCAGTGTCAGGGTCGTGACGGCAACGCCGGCTGCTGCCGACATCATCGACAGCCGGGTGCTGCGCTCGGCCAGGAAGCCGCCGGCAATGTTGCCGAAGAAACCGCCGATGCCGAAGGCGAGCAGGATGGCGGTGATCGCTTCGACGCCGAACTGCGGCACCTGTTCAAGGAACGGGCGAACATAGGTGAAGCCGGCGAAATGCCCGGTGACGACCAAGAGGATCGTTGCAAGGCCGAGACGGATTGCGGGGCGCTTCAACACGTTGAGGATCGTGTCGAGGCCGGTTGATCCGACAGGCGGAAGGCGCGGTACCGTCAGCGCCTGGACGACGAAGGTGACGATGCCGACGGCCGCGGCCAGCAGGAAGGCATAGCGCCAGCCGAGCGTCGCACCGATCCAGGCGCCGACCGGCGCCGCACAGACCGTTGCGATCGATACACCCGACATGATGATCGCCATCGCCCGCGGCATCAGCCGGCCGGGAACAAGCCGCATGGCAAGCGCCAGTGACAATGCCCAGAAACCGCCGAGCCCGATACCGAGCAGGAAACGTGCAGCAAGCAGCATCGGCAGGCTGGTCGCAAAGCCGGCGATCAGGCTCGAAATGACCAGAAGGGCCGTCAGCGTCAGAAGCACGGTGCGCCGGTCGAAGCGGCCGGTGTAGACGACGATTGCCGGGCCGGCGATGGCCGCGACGACCGCCGTGGTGGTGACGGACTGGCCGGCGGCGCCAACCGTCACGCCGAGGTCGGCGGACATCGGCGTCAGAAGGCTTGCCGGCAAGAACTCTGCCGTAACCAGGCCGAAAACCCCGAGCGACAGCGAAACGACGGCCGCCCATAGCGGCTTGTCCCGTTCATCCGCCTGTCCCGTGGGCTTGGCGACAATTCCATCCATGACTTTCATCTCCATTGCAGGTGATGACGAAAATATGCATGGCGACTTGGAGTTTCTATGCTAGAAAATCCAAAACACTGTGCCGATTGTCCAATGATGGAATGCGAGATGAGCGATGCACTTACCGAGATCCTGCGCGGTCTGAGGCTCGACGGCGTTGAATATGGGCGTTGCCAACCCTGCGCGCCATGGGCAACCTCCTATCCGACCGAGGAACCGGCTCGATTTCACTTTCTTGCTGCGGGTTCGGCCCACCTTCAGACACCGGATGGTGCATGGATGGAACTGAGGCCCGGAGACGCCGTGCTGTTTCCTCGTGGTGATGCGCATGTGCTTGCCAGCAAGCCGGGGCTGCCGGCCATCTCGATCCGCGATCTGCCGAAGCGGCAGCTTTGCGACGGCATCGTCGATGTGCAATGCCCGAACTCGGACAGCCAGAACCTTCTGTTTTTTGCAGTGATGCAGTTCAACGTCGACCGGCTGCATCCTTTGCTGCAACTGATGCCCTCGGTCATGCGCACCAGTGATCTGGCATCGAGCGAGCCGTCGATCCCGTCGCTTCTCGATACCATGACGCGCGAGGCGGCGATGCAGCGGGTTGGTTCGGGCGGTATCCTGGCGCGGCTCGCAGACGTCTTGACCGCGACGATCATCCGCGCCTGGGTGGAGCATGGCTGCGGTACTGCGACGGGTTGGCTGGCCGCGGTCCGGCATCCCGAAGTCGGCCGCGTTCTTGCCGCCATTCACCTTGATCCGACGAAGGACTGGACGGTGCCGGAACTGGCAAAGCTCATGGGCGCGTCGCGCTCGGGCTTCGCCCAACGTTTCGCCGATACGGTCGGCGAGACGCCGGCCCGCTACGTCGCGCGGATGCGCATGCACCAGGCGCATCAATGGCTGCGCGAGGGCAAGCGTGTCGCCCATGTCGCCAACCGTCTCGGCTACGATTCGGAAGCCTCCTTCAGCCGCGCCTTCCGCAAGATCATGGGCGCGCCGCCGAGCCATTCCCGCAGCCTGATGTCGACCTCCGATCAACTGGCGTCGTGATCTGCTGGGGGCTCGCGTCTTAGAGCTTTGCGGTGAATTCGGCCCTGGCACCGTGGTCTCGCGCCGTCGAGCCAAGCTGGCCCGCCAGTTGCAGGCTTCTCATGAAACTATTCCATTTTTGCGATGCCGTTTTGCCCTCGGTAAGGATAGGGTCCGCGACGAAATGGCTGTGCGCGACCGCATGGACGGGCGGAGCGGCAGGGAAGGGAGCGCCATGACAGAGGACAAACGCTTGCGACTTCGGGATCTGGGCTTTCAGCCGGGCGCCTATGAAACTGGCCCCTTGAATGCGATCACTGACGTCGAAGGCATCATGGTCGGTCACGCGACCGTCGTTGAAGGAGATCGCATCCGCACCGGCGCGACTGCCATCCTGCCGCATGGCGGCAACCTTTTTCAGGACAAGGTGCCGGCGGCGCTCGCCGTGCTCAACGGTTTCGGCAAGTTCGCAGGCTCCACGCAGATCGAAGAGCTCGGCGAAATCGAAACACCTGTCGTCCTCACCAACACGCTGGCGACGGGCCGCGCCATCGAGGCGGTGATCCGTTGGACTTTGTCTCGGCCGGGCAACGAGAAGGTGGTGTCGCTGAACGCGGTCGTGGGCGAGACCAACGATTCCCGTCTCAACGATATCCGCGCCGGCCGACCGACGATCGACGAAATCAGTCTCGCGCTAGCCACTGCCGAGCGTGGCCCTGTCGAGGAGGGGGCGGTCGGTGCAGGAACAGGTACCGTGGCCTTCGGTCTCAAGGGTGGCATCGGCACGAGCTCGCGCTGCGTCAAGACGGCTGGAGAGAACTTCACCCTTGGGGTGCTTGTTCAGTCCAATTATGGCGGCCACCTCTCTGTCTGCGGTCACGCCTACGAGGCGCCGGCTGCGCACGACCGGGACGGCTCGATCGTCATCATCGTTGCAACCGACGCGCCGCTCTCGGCGCGCAACCTGAAGCGCCTTGCCGAGCGCGCTTTCGGCGGCCTGGCGCGCACGGGTGCGGCACTCAGCAACGGCTCCGGCGACTATGCGCTTGCGTTCTCGACAGCGGCTTCCGTCCGGCGCACGAAGGCACGGCGCGCGACGATCGCCGACTATCCTGATCTACCCAATGACCTGATGTCGCCGCTGTTCGAGGCCACAATCGAAGCCACGGAAGAGGCGATCCTCAATTCGATGACAATGGCGCAGACGACGAGCGGCCACAATGCCGCGAGCGGCAAGCCCAGCCGGATCGATGCGATCTCGCTTGAACGGCTTCGCGCCCTTTCTGAAAAGTGAACCCGTATTCGCGGATTGCGGCGTCCCGTCGGCAATCCGCGCCCAATGCTCAACCCTTCCGGAGCCTCCATGTCGCAAGCACCCCTTCGCACCGTCTATCTCAACGGGCAGTTTTTGCCGGAGAACGAGGCGCGCCTCTCGATCTTCGACCGCGGCTTTCTCTTCGGCGATGGCATTTATGAAGTGACCGCCGTGCTCGATGGCAAGCTGATCGACAGTCCCCCGCACATGGCGCGGCTGGAGCGTTCGGCGCGTGAAATCGACGTGCCGTTGCCGGTTACGACTGAGGAGATCGTCGCCATCGAAAAACGGCTGATTGAGGAGAACGGCCTTGTCGAAGGCGTCGTCTATCTGCAACTCACCCGCGGGGCGGAAGACCGGAATTTCCTGTTTTCGGCGGACCTCCAGCCGACGCTGCTGCTTTTCACCCAGGAAAAGACGCTGGTGAATGTCGCTGCGGCCGAGAAGGGGCTTTCGATCAAGTCCGTTCCTGATCAACGCTGGGCGCGGCGTGACATCAAGAGCGTGTGCCTGCTGCCGCAGGTGATCGCCAAGCGCATCGCCAAAGCTGAAGGCTGCGATGAGGCCTGGATGATCGAGGATGGTTTCGTCACGGAGGGGGCGTCGTCGACCGCATACATCATCACCGCGGACAACCGCATCGTCACGCGCGGCAACAGCCAACAGACCTTGCCGGGCTGCACGCGGCTCGCCGCCCTGGCCTTGGCAGCCGAACAGGGACTGACGCTCGAAGAGAGGGCCTTCACGCTCGAAGAGGCGCTGAATGCCCGTGAAGCCTGCCTGACCAGTGCCTCGAACTTCGTCGCTCCGATCACCCGCATCGACGGCAACCCGGTCGGATCAGGCGTGCCGGGGCCGATCGTCAAACGCCTGCGGGAACTCTATCTCGAGAACGCGCGGCGAACGGCGATCTAGATGTCGTCGCTGTCGCTTAGGCGGCGTCCAGGCTCTGCCAGACGCGTCCAACGACCGGGCGGCGGTTCTCCCTGGCGCGATAAAGCCGGATTTCGACGCTGACGTCCCAGCGCGGATCGGCGGCTCGGGCCAGGGAGCCCTTTTCGAGCTCGGCTGTCATCAGGCTTTCGGGCACCCAGGCAATACCCCAGCCGGCCTCGGCCATGGCCCTCAGCCCGACGGACATGCTGCCCTCGTGCACGCGTTGCGAAGGTGGCAGGTCGGAAGCGATCAACTCGTGCAGGAGCAGCCCGAAGAACGATGATTTCTCGTAACTCAAGTGCGGGAAGGGCTTTGCGCCGCCTTCAAGCTGGTGCAACGGCGCGCCTGTCTCATCCGCTGCCGTGACCGGGACAATACGTTCGTGCCCGAGTACGCGATGTTCGAACGCTCGCGGATCGAGCAGGTGGGGAACTTGCGTATGGGCATAGGTGAGCAGGAAGTCGCACTCGCCGTCGACGAGTGAATCGAGGGTTTCGTCCATGCTGCCGGAGTCCGGCCGAAGCCGGGAGAAGAGCGGGCCAGCCTTGGCATTGACGCGGGTTATCCAGCCGGGAAAGAAGGTGAAGGACAGCGTGTGCAGCGCCGTCAGCCGGATCGTGCGGGCGTCGGCGCCTTCTTCCTCCTGCAGATCGCGGCGCGACTGATAAAGCTGCTTCAGCGTCGCCTGCGCCACGGGCACGAACTTCGCACCGGCCTCGGTAAGGCGAGACGGATAGGTTGCCCGGTCGACCAGTGTCGTGCCGAGCCAGGCCTCCAGTTGCCGGATTCGGCGGCTGAAGGCCGATTGGGTAACATGGCGCTCGTCCGCCGCCTTGGAGAAGTTCAGCGTGTTGGCGAGCGCCAGAAAGTCCTCAAGCCATTTGATTTCCAAGGCATGCACTCCAGAAGTCCGGTTTCCCTCGGCCATCAACGCGGGATCGGGCTTCTTTGAGGCAGTGCCCCCATGGCATCAAGCAAAATCAGCCGTGGCGGCGGTATTCGATCATGCGGGCTCGACTTGTTACCAGTTCGAGGTGATCAGGCCCCAGCAGGTGCAGGCAGATGCGTTTGACCCACGGACCGTCGTTCAACGTGAACAGGAAGCGCCCGTTGCCGAGTGCCGTCAGATCCATCGCTTGGCGCACCGGGCCGATACCCATGAAGACCATGCCGTCGTCGATCGTGAGTTCCGCACCTTCGTCCGAGCGCCAGACACCCGACAGCGATGACGGTACGGGTTCCCCGCTCCTTGCCGGGACGAAGCGCCTGGTCGCCTGGCCGACTTCGCCGACAAGGGCGGCGCCGTCGCGGCGAAGTCGTACCGGTGACGAGGCGGAGCGGGACGAGACCCAGCCTTCGCCATCGTCATAGAGCGTCTCGTCGGCTTCGAGATAGGTGCAGGTGCTGCCCTTGATCTCGATCCACCAGGGGCCGCTTTCGGTCACGTAGAGACCATCAGTGAGTTCGGGTGCCGGGACAGGCAAGGGAAGACCGGTGAGCGCCGCCATGCTTTCGAGCGCAATCTTGTAGCCGTTGGTGTCCTCGCGATTGGAAACGACGACGAAGCCCGCCCGCGTCTCCGGATCCAGCAGGAAGTAGGTCTTGTAACCGGGGTGCGAGCCGCCGTGGCCGACGAATTCGCGCGCGCCGAGCCAGGATTTACGCAAGCCGAGCCCGTAGCCGGTCGGCCGCCCGTCGGCGAGAAAGCGCGTGGCCTGCAGCTTGTCGAGAAGGCCGGCGAAGCGACCCTCGCCAGCCAGCAGCGCCTGCAGCCAAGTGGCGAGCGACCGGGCACTGCCGGCCAGGCTGCCGGAGGCGGAAATGTGCAGGCCGGCGGCGGACAACTGCCAGTTCTCGCCCGAATGCCAATAGCCTGGAACAAGGCCCTTCACCGGTTCATTCCAGACATCGGGCGCCTTCAGCGCGATGCCGAGAGGCCCCGCGATTTCGCGTTGGACAAAATCGTCGAAACGGAGGCCGTTGCGCTCGAGTGCTGCTTCGACAAGGCGATAGCCGGTGTTGGAATAGGAGATCTCGCTGCCGGCGGCAAAGTTCAGCCGTTCGAGACGGGAAAGATAGTCGAGAAGCGGCCCTGCCTTGGTCTCGGTGTAGACGGAGAGGCCAAGCAGCGACAGGCATTCACGCGTATCCGGCAGGCCGCCGGTCATATCGAGCGCCTGACCGACGGTCACTTGGGCCAGCGGTGCGCGCAGTTCCGCAAGGTGCTTGCCGAGCGGATCGTCCAGCGCGATGGCGTCTGCATGAGCCAGCGCCATCGCCGAAAAGACATGCTTGGTGAGAGACGCATAACGCACGACGCTGTCGACGGAAAACGGAGTGAGGGTGGAAAGGCTCTCGACGCCGGCGGCGTGCGTAAAGCGGGCGCCGGAGGCGTCGAAGCCGATGACCGCGCCGCCCGGCTCATGCGCTGCCCACTGCACGGTATGGCGTTGTGCGGTTGCTTCTGCGGCTGGCCAATCCAGCGATATCGGATCCGTCATTCTCGTTCTCCGTTCCGTTCGCGCAAGTACTCCTCGCGCGGTGGTCTAAGCACAACCGCGGCGGTGGTGGCCAATTCCGTTTTCGGCAGAGGCCATGCGCGGTTTGCATTTGCCCTGCGGACCCACTGTCCGATAGATCCGACCGAAAAGGGGTGCGGTCTGCGCGCCCAGTGGCTATGGTCCGCGCGCGACACGTATCGAGTCGCACGCAGGACAACAGGCAAGAAGGCAGTCCAGAATTGGCGACGCAAACGAAAATCCCGGTCTTCGATGGACATAACGACGTGCTGTCGCGGCTCTGGCGCTCGCCAGGCGGTGCTGCGGAGCGCCGCTTCCTCGGCGGTATCGCCACCGGGCATATCGATCTGGACAAGGCCGAAAGGGGTGGCCTTGCTGGCGGCCTCTGCGCCGTCTACGTGGCCTCGCCGGGGCTTGCCAAGGACGGAAGCGGTGACTTTGTGACGCCGGACCAGGAGAGCGCGCTTGAAGCCACGCTCGGCATGGCCAGCCTGCTGATGCGGATCGAGCGGCGATCCGAGGGACGGCTGAAGATCTGCCGCAGTGCGGCCGATATCCGCGAAACCATGGCCAGGGGAGCCTTTGCCTCGGTGCTGCACATCGAGGGCGTCGAAGCTGTCGGCGCAGATCTCGACGCGCTTTATGTGCTCCACGCGGCGGGCCTGCGCACGCTCGGCCCCGTCTGGAGCCGACCGAATATTTTTGCCTACGGCGTTCCCTTCCGTTTTCCCTCCTCGCCGGACATCGGACCGGGCCTGTCTGAAGCCGGCAAGGATCTGGTGCGCGCCTGCAATGAGCTGAAGATCATGCTCGATCTCTCGCACATGAACGAGCAGGGCTTCTGGGACATTGCGGCCTTGTCGCAGGCGCCGCTGGTGGCTTCCCATTCCAATGTGCATGCGCTCTGCCCGCACAGCCGCAATCTGACCGACCGCCAACTCGATGCGATCCGCGACACCGGCGGCCTCGCCGGCATCAATTTCGGCGTGCTGTTCCTGCGCACAGATGGCATCAAGAACCCGGATACGCCACTCACGCTGCTTGCCGATCACATAGACTATATCGTCGAGCGGATCGGCATCGATCACGTGGCGCTCGGGTCGGATTTCGACGGCACGACGATCCCGGCGGCCATGCGCAGCGCGGCCGACCTGCCTCTGCTCGTCGAACTGCTGCGCACACGCGGCTACGACGAAAAGGCACTTGCCATGATCTGCCACGGCAACTGGCTCCGCGTGCTTGAGACGACCTGGGGCGAATAGAGCAATTCCAGGAAAAGTGTGAAGCGGTTTTCCGCCCGGAATTGCGTCTAGATCGATTTCGCCGCTGGCAGACCTTCCAGCAGCACGCCGATTGCCGCGTCGACGACGGGTGTCCGACGGTCCCTGGCAAACAGCCCATACTGAACCGGAAGCGGCTTCGGCATGCCGGCGGCGGCGCCGAGCACGCGCATCGTGCCGGCACGCACTGCGTCCGGTGGCAGCAACCCGATGCCGAGGCCGTTTTCGATTGCCGCCTGCAGGGCCGTGATGCTTTGGCTGGTGAAGGTGACACGGTGTTCGCGTCCCTCGTCTGCCAGCGTTTCGATCATACGCCTACGCCAGAGGCAGGGGGCAGCAAAGGCGACGAGATCGATCGGCCGTGTCTCGTCGAGGCAGTAGTCCGTGGCGCAAACCCATTGCAGCTCGACGTTCCAGGTGGTCACGGCATCAGCCGCGACCACGGACGTCGGCACGATCATGACGTCGAGGTCGCGTTCCGGCCAGACCTTTCCGAGCGCCACGCACTGATCGACGACGACGTCGAGCCGGATCTCGGAATAGCCGCGCCGCAGCCGCCCGAGAGCCTCGGGCAGGGCCGTCGTTGCCACTTCCTCGGCAAGCCCGACCCGCACGCCACCGCTTAGGTTCGATTGCTGCAGTCTTGCCGCCGCTTCGTCGCCAAGCGCCAGCATCCGGGTCGCGTAGCCGAGAAACAACTCGCCTTCCGGCGTCGGCACCACCCCGCGGCCGGTGCGCTGGAACAGTTGCCGGCCGAGCAGGGTCTCGAGACGCCGCATCTGCATGCTCAGCGCCGATTGGGTGCGGCCGGTCTGTGTGGCGACGCGGTTCAGACTGCCTTGCCGGCAGACGGCGACATAGGTGCGCAGCAGATCAATGCCGATCTGATCAGATATCACAATCATTGAACTCTGTTGTTATCGATATCAGTCTACAACGATAACTCGAGCATCGCTATCTCTCTAATGTGACAAGAGAGGAGCGCCTGCCGCCGTCGATATGAGAAGCAAGTCTGGCTCGGCCGTCGACTGACCGCGGCCTCATGGCCGCATCACCAGCCGCCGCGAAATCCAAGGATACAAACCCATGAAAGCAATCCGCGTGCACCAGCACGGCGGGCCGGACGTGCTCGCCTATGAAACTGTCGAGATCGGAGAACCCGGCCTGGGAGAGGTTCGCGTGCGCAACCGGGCGATCGGCGTCAACTTCGTTGATGTCTACATGCGCCGCGGTTCCTATCCGCCACCGCAATTGCCTTTCATTCCCGGCAAGGAGGGGGCCGGCGAGGTCGTCGCCGTTGGCCCCGATGTCGAGGAGTTCAAGCCCGGTGACCGGGTGGCCTATGCGGAGGCGCTTGGGGCCTATGCTGAGGAACACAACGTGCCGGCCCATATGCTTGTGCACCTGCCTGATGATATCGATTTCGAGACCGGCGCGGGGATGATGCTGAAGGGGCTGACGGCGCAATATCTGCTGCGCCGTACCTTCCGTGTCGAGGCGGGACACACGATCCTCGTCCATGCGGTGGCAGGCGGTGTCGGCCTGATCCTGACGCAATGGGCAAAAAACCTTGGCGCAACGGTGATCGGTACCGCCGGTTCGCGGGAGAAGGCCGAACTTGCGCGGAGCGCTGGTGCTGACCACGTCATCGACTACGCCAAGGAGAATTTTGCGGTGCGCGTGCGCGAATTCACCGGTGGCGAGGGTGTTGACGTCGTCTATGACGGCATCGGCCAGGCGACGTTCGAGGGCTCGCTCGACAGCCTTCGCCCCTTTGGCCATTTTGTCAGCTTCGGCGCTGCCTCCGGCCCAATCGCGCCATTCGACATCACGACGCTTGCGATGAAAGGCGCGCTCTACGCCACCTGGCCCTTGCTGCCCACACATCTGGCGCGGCGTGAGGACGTATTGGCCATGACGAAGGATCTCTTCGATGTCGTTGAGACCGGCGCAGTCAAGATCCCCGTTCATGCGCGTCTGCCGCTTGCCGACGCGGCCAAAGCGCACCGGCGTCTCGAAGGAAGGCAGACGACCGGCGCGATGGTCCTGTTGCCATAGGGGGCGCGGCAGCGGGATTGGCTGGCTCTGCCCTGGTCGCTAACTCTTGGCGTTGGCACCCAACCGGCCGTCGGCCCGCGTCACCGCGAGGCTGTCGCCGGGCTTGCCGTCAGGCTCGCCGTCGCCGAAGACGTCCATGGTACAGGTGTGCAGGATTGTGGTCGGCCCGCTCGTATGGTTCCACATCGTATGGGTGCGGGCGGATGGGAAGTGGGCGGAATCGCCGGCTTCCAGGACCATGCGCTCGCCGTCCACCTCGAGCGTCAGTTCCCCCTCGAGGATGAAGAAGATCTCTTCACCTTCATGCGACATCGGCTCGCTGCGGTGGCCGGGCGGCTCATGGATGATGGTGCTTCGAAGCACGTTGCCGGGAAAGGAAGCGGAAATCCGCTCGTAGGAAACGGCATTGCCCGCGCCGCCGCCGAGCCCATAGACCGGGCGATGTTCGCGGCGGGTGAAGGGGGTCGCGACCTTGGGCGGATTGAGGAAAGACCCGGCTTCGACCTCCAGGATCCGGCACACGGCGATCAACGACGTCAGCGATGGTACCGTGATGCCGCGCTCGATCTGGGAGATGAAGCCGACCGAAAAGCCTGCCCGATCGGCGACCTCCTGCAGCGTCAATTTCAACGCCTTGCGGCGTTGGCGCAAGCGGTCACCAAGGGGTGATGTATCCGCCCCACCGGTTGCCGCGTCGCTGGCCCGTTCCGTCGTCAAATGCCCGCCCCTTTCCTGTCCCTCCTCAAGCTAGGGTGCGGCCCGTTTTCGTGTCAATTGATTTTAGCCATCCTAAAAACTTCACCGCGCGACGCCTGTGGCCCGATCGCCTGTAGCACGGCGCGGCAGGGGTCGCTCACCGTGGACGTCCCGCGCCGCCCTTGGGATCTTGTCTGGCGAATTTCTTCGCGCCGGCAACGCAGAGCACGATGGCGCCCGTGGCCGCAAGCATGCTCCAGCTCACCTGTTCGCCTAGCAGCGTCGCCGCGAGCGCGAGGCCGAAGAAAGGCTGCAGCAGTTGCAACTGTCCGACGCCGGCGACGCCGCCGAGCGCCAGACCGCGATACCAGAAGACGAAACCGATCAGCATGCTGAAGACGGAGACATAGGCAAGGCCGGTCCAGGCGGCGGGATCGACGCTTGAAAACGAGACCGGCATGGTGAGGAAGGCGAGCGCCAGCATGAATGGCAGGGAGAGCACCAGCGCCCACGAGATCACCTGCCAGCCGCCAAGTTTGCGGGAAAGACTGGCGCCCTCGGCATAGCCGAGGCCGCAAACGATGATGGCGGCGAGCATCAGCAGGTCGCCGACCGGATTGGCGGCGAAACCCTGCAATAGCGCGAAGCCGACGACCGCAGCACTTCCGAGCGACGAAAAGAGCCAGAAGGCCGGGCGCGGGCGCTCACCGGCGCGAAGCACGCCGAAGATGGCAGTCGCCAGCGGCAGCAGGCCGACGAAGACGATCAGATGCGCGGACGTCACGTGTTTCAGCGCCAGTGCCGTCAGGAGCGGAAAGCCGAGAACGACGCCGAAGGCGACGATCGCAAGGGATATGAGATGGGCACCGGTCGGCCTTGGCTGGCGGAAGATCAAAAGCAGCGACAGCCCGAGCAGGCCGGCGATTGCCGCACGCGCTACCGTCAGGAACACCGGATCGAAATCCATCACCGCAACCCGCGTCGCGGGCAGCGATCCACTGAAGATCAGCACCCCGAGAAAACCGCTCACCCAACCGTCTGCCGTCTTGTCCATGGCCGTCTCCTTTTGCGCCGGTATCGGCCGAACGGGCTGGTTTCGCCAGAGACAATAGAGTACAGTTTCGCCAAACTGTAATGCATGGATGGGCGGTACAGATGGCGATGACGGATATCGAGATCGGCAGCGAAACGCGGCTTGAGGGGGTGATGGCGACGATCCGGCAAAGGATTGCCGGGCGCGTTCTGACGCCGGGCGCCAAACTTCCCTCGATCCGTGCCTTCGCCAAAACCATGCACGTTTCGAAGTCCACCGTTGTCGAGGCCTATGAGCGGCTCGTCGCCGAGGGCGTTATCCGCTCGCGTCCGGGCGCGGGGTTCTTCGTCTCGGCGCCGCTCGCACCTTTGTCGCTGGCCGAGATCGGCCCGCGACTTGATCGGGCGGTTGATCCGCTCTGGGTCTCACGCCAGGCGCTCGAGGCTGACGACACGGTGCTGAAGCCGGGCTGCGGCTGGCTGCCGCCGAGCTGGATGCCCGAGGCGGCGCTACGGCGCGCGCTCAAGACATCCGCAAGGATCACGGCAAGCGGACTGACGGACTATGGTACGCCGCTTGGCCATGGACCCCTGCGCCAGCTTCTGGCGCGCCGTCTCGGGGACCATGGCGTCGAGGCGTCGCCCGACCAGATCCTGCTGACGGAATCGGGAACGCAGGCAATCGACCTGCTCTGCCGCTTCCTGCTCGAGCCTGGCGACACGGTCGTGGTCGACGACCCCTGCTATTTCAACTTCCATGCCTTGCTGCGTGCGCACCGGGTCCAGGTTGTCAGCGTGCCCTATACGCCGACTGGGCCTGACCTTTCACTGTTTGCCGAGGTGCTGGAGACCCATCGCCCGCGCCTCTACATCACCAACTCCGCGATCCACAATCCGACGGGCGCGACCCTATCTCCGGTCGTCGCCCATCGCCTGCTGAAGCTCGCCGAGCAGGCGGGTCTGACGATCGTCGAGGATGACATTTTTGCCGATTTCGAGCACGCGCCGGCGCCGCGGCTTGCGGCCTTCGATGGGCTCGATCGGGTGGTCCAGATCGGCAGTTTCTCGAAAACCCTTTCGGCATCGATGCGCTGCGGCTTCATTGCTGCTCCAACGGACTGGATAGAAGGTCTCATCGACCTGAAGATCGCCACGACCTTCGGTGGGCCGAGCCTTGCGGCGGAACTGGTCTTCACCATGTTGAAGGACGGCAGCTACCGAAAACACATGGAAGCGCTTCGCCAAAGGCTGGGCCGGGCGATGGCTGAAACGGCGGCGCGGCTCACCGACATCGGCATCGCGCCATGGATAGAGCCGCAGGCCGGCATGTTCCTGTGGTGCAGCTTGCCGGCACGCATTGATGCGGCCGAGATGGCGCAAAGGGCATTGCAGCAGGAGATCGTGCTGGCGCCCGGCAACGTCTTCAGCCATGCCGGCACCGCCAACAGCTTCATGCGCTTCAACGTCTCGCAGTGTGATGACGAACGGCTCTTCAGGGTTCTGCCGGCGGTTATGCGGCAATGCGAGACTGGGCGCTGAAACCGAACGCATCGGTCTTGCTTGAAAGCCCATGCACGTTTTGGAGGCAATCTCCGGCTTCTTTGAAGGTCGGAGCGCCAATATCGGCCGAACCGGCTGGATCTCGATCGAGGGTAGAGCTGCTGGTGCTGCGAAGCCGGGCTTTGTTCGCCTATTTTTTATGCAATTCGCTTGTTCCTTGCGCGCCCGCAGCGCCTCCTTGCTGCCATCCGTGCCGCCAATCGCAATTTTTGTAGAATTTTCGGCGTGGAATCCGAGTTGGCACGATTAATGCTTGTTAACGTGCATCGGTCGTCGGGCAAACTGATCTGGATTGCCCAGCCGCTTCGGAACCAAGCCATTCCTGGCGTCATATGAGAGAACGAAATGACAAAGTTTAAGCTCGAATACATCTGGCTCGACGGTTACAAGCCCACCCCGAACCTGCGTGGCAAGACCCTGATCAAGGAATTCGAGGCTTTCCCGACGCTCGAGCAGCTCCCGTTCTGGGGCTTTGATGGCTCGTCCACGATGCAGGCCGAAGGCAGCAGCTCGGACTGCGTGCTGAAGCCGGTTGCCGCTTACCCGGATCCGGAGCGCAAGAACGGCGTCCTCGTTCTCTGCGAAGTCATGATGCCCGATGCCAAGACGCCGCATCCGTCGAACACCCGCGCTTCGATCCTTGATGACGATGGCGCCTGGTTCGGCTTCGAGCAGGAGTATTTCTTCTACCAGAACGGTCGCCCGCTCGGTTTCCCGGATGCTGGCTACCCCGCACCGCAGGGCCCCTACTATTGCGGCGTCGGCTTCAGCAATGTTGGCGATGTTGCCCGCAAGATCGTCGAAGAGCACCTCGACATCTGCCTTGCTGCCGGCATCAACCATGAAGGCATCAACGCCGAAGTCGCCAAGGGCCAGTGGGAATTCCAGGTGTTCGGCAAGGGGTCGCGCAAGGCCGCCGACGAAATCTGGCTCGCCCGCTACCTGCTGCAGCGCCTGACCGAAAAGTACGGCATCGACGTCGAATACCATTGCAAGCCGCTCGGCGACACCGACTGGAACGGCTCTGGCATGCATGCCAACTTCTCGACCGCCTACATGCGCGAAGTCGGCGGCAAGGAATACTTCGAAGAGCTGATGGCAGCGTTTGCCGAAGCCCGTGCCGATCACATCGCCGTCTACGGCCCCGACAACCACATGCGCCTGACCGGCAAGCATGAGACCGCCTCGATCCACCAGTTCAGCTACGGTGTTGCCGACCGCGGTGCGTCGATCCGCGTTCCGCACAGCTTCGTCAACAACGACTACAAGGGCTACCTGGAAGATCGCCGCCCGAACTCCAAGGGCGACCCCTACCAGATCGCTTCGCAGATCCTGAAGACGATCGCAACCGTTCCGACCGACGTCGAAAAGCGCGAAGCCGCCTGATTTTATGGCCCGGCGTTTACGAGGGCGCCGGGCCAAATCGACGGGGTTGCGCTTTTCGCGCCCAACAAAAAACGCCCTGCGGTTCGCGGGGCGTTTTTTGTTTGATCCGATCGGAAGGACGGCTCAGGCCGCGCGGACGAAATGGTCGGCTTCGACCTCGCGGATCGTTACCTGATCCGCGGCGGAGCGGCGACGTGTCTCGTCGGCTTCCGCCGAGCTCACCTGCGCGTTCGGATCGTCGAAGCGGATATCCGGATCGGGCACGGCCGAAAGCAGCAGCTTGGTGTAGGGATGAGCCGGGTTGTCGATGACCTTGCCGGTACTGCCCCATTCGACGATCTGGCCGGCATACATCACCGCGATGTCCTCGGCGACATAGCGGGCAGTCGCGATGTCGTGGGTGATGTAGAGCAGGCCGAGGTTCATCTCCCGCTTCATTTCGCTGAGCAGATTGAGGACGCCGAGCCGCACGGAGACGTCGAGCATCGAGGTTGGTTCGTCTGCGACGATGACCTCGGGTTTGGCTGCCAATGCCCGGGCGATGTTGACGCGCTGGCGCTGGCCGCCCGACAGCTCGTGCGGATATCTGGGCGCAACGATATCCGGATCGAGCTTCACTTGCCTGAGCAGCGCCTTGATCTCCTCGGTGATGGCGCCGCCCTTGAGCTCCGGGCGATGCAGCATCAACGGGCGCTTCAGGTGGTAGGCGATCGTGTGCGCCGGATTGAGCGAGGCAAACGGATCCTGGAAGATCATCTGCACCGAGCGGCGATAGTCGGCGATCTCCTTGGCTCCCGCATTGTCGACGGGGTTGCCCTTGAACAAAAGACGCCCTTCGCTCGGCTCATACTCGCGCATGGCGATGCGGGCGCAGGTGGTCTTGCCGCTGCCGGATTCGCCGACGACGGCCAGTGCACGACCGGCATGGAGCGAGAAGGATATGGCGCGCGCCGCGCGCACGGCGCCCGGTCCGTTGCCGAAGGTCTTGCTGACCTTGTCCAAGGTCAAAATGGGTGCGGATGTGCCGGTCATCGAAGGACGCCTCCGTGCAGCGAGGGGAAGGAGGCCCAGAGCTTTTTCGTATAGTCGTGCTCTGGTGTCCGGTAGATGGCGTCGGCGGTGCCCTGTTCGACCAGCTTGCCGCCGAGCATGATGCCGATGCGGTCGCAGAACTGCACCATCAGCCCGAGATCGTGGGTGATGAAGAGCACGGCGAAACCGAGCTTGCGCCGGAGCTCGTTGATCCGCTGCAGGATTTCGCGCTGGACGACGACATCGAGCGCCGTAGTCGGCTCGTCCATGACGATCAGGCGCGGGTCGAGCGCCAGGCAGATGGCAATGACGATGCGCTGGCGCATGCCGCCGGAGAACTGGTGCGGATAGTCGCGCATGCGGTCCGGCGCGATGTCGACGAGCTTGAGCATCTCGGCCGTGCGGTCACGCGCAGCGGCCCGGCTCATTCCCTTGTGCGTCTTCAACACGTCGTAGAACTGCTGCTCGATGCGGAGCACCGGGTTCAGCGAGTTCATCGCGCTCTGGAACACCATCGCCACTTCGCGCCAGCGGAAATCGGCAAGGCCCTTCTGGTCGAGATCGAGCACGTTGCGGCCGTCGAGCAGTATGGCGCTCTCCTTGCGGATCAGTGCCGGCGGCTTGTGCAGCCGGCTGATGGCGAAGGCGATCGTGCTCTTGCCGCAGCCGCTTTCGCCGGCAAGGCCGAAGACTTCACCGGGGGCAACGTCGAAGCTGACATTGTCGACGGCGCGGAAGTCGTCGGCTTCGCCGATATAGTCGATGGTCAGATTTCTGACAGAAAGCAGAGGTGCGGTCACAGGCGGCCCTCCCCGGAACGGATAAGGGCAGACCAGCGGCCGAGCCGGTTGCCGGTGCGAAGCCGCGGATTGGCGATCTCGTCGACGGCGAAGTTGAGCAGCGACAGGCCGATGCCGAGGAAGGCGAGCGCAAAGCAGGGCGTCAGGATGTCCCACCAGGCGCCGACCGAAAGAGCAGAGGCCTTCTGCGCGCCATAGAGCATGGTGCCCCAGGACACGACCTTGGGATCGCCGAGGCCGAGGAACTCCAGCGTTGCCTGGGTGATGATCGCGAAGATCACGCTGCCGATGAAGTTGATGCCGACGATCGAGATCAGGTTGGGGAAGATCTCGAAGGTCATGATCCGCCAGCGCGGCTCGCCCATCATTTCGGCGGATTTCACATAGTCCTTCTGCTTGACCGAGAGCGTCTCGGCGCGGGTGACGCGCGCCCCCCAGGCCCAGGAGGTGCAGCCGAGGATGAGCGCGATGACCCACGGGCTCGCCTGGCCGATAAAGGCGGCAAGCACCAAGAGCAACGGCAGGTTCGGCACGACCAGCACCATGTTGGTGAAGAAGCTGATGACCTCGTCCACCTTGCCGCCGCGATAGCCGGCGATGATGCCGAGTGCCGTGCCGACGGCGGTGATCAAAAGGCCGGCACCGAAGCCGACCGCAAGCGAGGTGCGGGCGCCATAAAGGAGGCGGGCAAAGACGTCCTGGCCGATGCGGGTGGTGCCGAGCCAGTGTTCCCAGGACGGCGCCTGGTGCGGTCGGCCGACGCGGGCGCTAGGGTCATAGGACGTCAACAGCGGTGCGGCGATCGCCACAGCCAAGATGAAGGCGACGATCAGTGCGCCGACCATGGCCTTGCGATTGCGGATGAGCGGGAAGGAGGATTTCTTCATGTCACGCCCTCTTCAGTCGCGGGTCGAGTAGCACGTAGCTGACATCGACGATGAAGTTGGCGATGAGCATGGTGGCGGTCATGATCAAGAGCTGTCCCTGGATGACGGGGTAATCGCGGGCGAGGATCGCCTGGTAGAGGATGTTGCCGAGGCCCGGATAGTTGAACACCACCTCGGTCACCAGCGAGCCGCCGAGCACCGTGCCGATGGCGATGGCGAGGCTCGAAACCGTCGGCAGCAGCGCGTTGCGGGCCGCATACCAGAGCATGACGCGGGTGTCGGAAAGGCCCTTGGCGCGGGCCATGACGATATAGTCTTCGCCGAGCAGGTTGATCATGTTGTTGCGCATGGTCACGGCAAAGCCGCCGGTCAGAACCGCGCAGAGCGTCAGCATAGGCAGTATGCCGTGATAGGCGACGCTGCCCAGATATTCGAGCGAGAAGGCCGGATCGAGCGCCGGGTCGGCGGCGTAGCCGGTCGGGAACCAGCCGAGCGTGAAGCCGAAGGTGAAGACGACGATCAGCGAGGTGACGACGGCAGGAACCGAGGTCGCGAAGATCGCGCCGACGGAGACGATGACGTCGAACAGGCTTCCGCGCCGCCAGGCCGCGAGAATGCCAAGGAACGTGCCGAGCGCGAAGCTGACCAGCGTCGCCGTGCCCATCAGACCGACGGTCCAGATCAGCGCATTGCCGAGCACGGTCGTCACAGGCAGCGGGAAATACTTGATCGAACGGCCGAGGTCGCCGCTGAAGATGCTGCCGAGATAGGTGAGGTACTGCTGCCAGAGCGGGCCGTCGACGAAGCCGAAGGTAAGTTTCAGGGCCTGCAGGCTTTCGGGCGGCAGTTCGGCGCCGGCGCTCGAAAACATGATCTGCACCGGGTCGCCGGGCATCAGCCGCGGCAGGAAGAAGTTGATCGTCGCGGCTGCGACGAAGGCCGCCAGGTAGAAGCACAGGCGGCGTAGCAGAAAGGCCATCGGGAACTCCATCGACTGCGGCCGCCGCGGGAGGCGTCAGGCGGCAGGGCTGTCTTCTTGTCGGACCGTTCGGCTGGGCAAGAGCCATGACGGTCGCGCGGCAGCCGAAGGTCGCCTGCCAGTGATCGAGAATGCGGCGCCCTCTCGGACGTCGTCCGAAAGAACGCCGTATCTGCGATCGGGTTACTTCACCGGTTCAAGCGCCAAGAGGTGCAAGAGACGCGCCGGGTTGTTGCGGGTGATTGACGGATTGACGAAGGGGTTTTCCGCCGTTGCCCAGCCCTTGAAGCGCTTGGTGTTGTACTGGTACCAGTTCGGGTTGTTGAACACCGGCATCATGGGCAGGTTCTCGGCGACGATGCGCTGCGCCTTGTTCATCGCTTCCTTCTGCTTGGCCGGGTCCGCCGTCTGGGTGAACTCGGTCAGCAGGGCCTCGACATCCGGGTTGAACCAGCGCTGCGAGGTGAAGCGGGTCTTGCCCTTGTCGCTCGAGCTGAAGGCGCGCTTGTAGGGGTAGTAGGGCGAGGCAGAGGCCGGCAGGCTGTTGATCGCCGCGTCGAAGGTGCCGTTGATCAGGTTGCCGGTCCAGACAGCCTCTTCCGGGGTCTCGATCTTTGCGTCGAGGCCGACGGCCTGCAGGCCCTCGACGGCGATCGTCACTGTGTCGATCCAGTCGGTCCAGGAGCTCGGGACGATGATCGAGAAGGAAATCTTGCTGCCATCCGGATTGTCGCGGAAGCCGTCGCCGTCCTTGTCGGCGTAACCTGCCTCATCGAGCAGCGCCTTGGCGGCATCGGCATCGTACTTGCCGTACTTGCCGAAGTCGGTGGCAACCGACGGATCGGCCCAGCTTTTGTAGAGCTCGCCCATGCCTGCCGGGTCTTCGTTGAGCGTCGGGTAACCGTAGCCGGCGACGTCGACCATGGTGCCGCGGTCGAGCGCCATCGAGGCCGCACGGCGGAACTTCACATCGTTGAAGGCCTTGCGGTTGTTTTCATTGGCGGTTTCCTGGTTGAACAGGAAGGCGACCATGCTGCTTGGCGAGTACCAAAAGTGAAAATGCTCCGGGTCCTTGGCGACGTAGACGTTCTCGATATCCGGGATGAAGGAGACGCCCCAGTCGAGCGTGCCCGACGCGGTCGCGGTCAGGATCTGGTTGTTGTCTGCGAGCTGCGGGAAGCGCACGCAGTCGATCTTGAGGGTCGCGGCATCCCAGTAATGCGGGTTGCGGCACTGGTCGTAGGTCTGGCCGGTGAAACGCGGGATTTCGGTGAGCGGGCCGCTGCCGACGGGTGTCTCGTTGGCGAAGGTCACCGGCTCGGCAATGTCCTTCCAGACGTGCTCGGGCACGATCGGCATCTGCGCCAGCTGTTCGGCGGCAAGCGAGCTCGGATTGGCAAGCGTGAAGCGGACCGTCTGTCCATCGACAGCCTCGACACCGGTGATGAAGGTCCAGATGCTGACGAAATCGAGCGCCGGGAACTTCTTCAGGTAGTCGTAGGTGAACTTGACGTCGGTGGCGGTCAACGGCTTGCCGTCCGACCACTTCAGGTTCGGGCGAAGCTTGAACTCGATCGACTTCAGGTCGTCGGCGAGTTTGAAGCTCTCGGCGAGCCGGAGAACCGGCTTGTTGCCGTCGAAGCGGTTGAAGACGACGAGCGGCTCATAGATGAAGTCGAGCGTGCTCTGGCGCGCCGAGGTCTGGTTGAACGGGTTGAAGTTGCGCACCCAGGTGGTTGCCGGCTCGATATTGGCCGTCAGCACCGTCTGGGCTGCGGCCGGGCCGGCGAAAAGAGCAAGCGCGGTGGCTGCGCCGAGAATGGATTTCTTCACGGTAGTTCCCCTTTTTGATCTTAAGGATTTCGTGCGGGATCAAGCGACGAGGGCGCTGTTGAAAATGTCCTCGACTTCGGCGTGGGCTTGGCGGACGTCGACCTTCAGCGTGCCGAGGCGCTCCTTGCCGGCGGCGATGCGCTTCTGGGCCGCGGCGGTCAGCGGGCTTGCCGCCTTGGCGGCAGCTTCGCTCTCGGCGAGCGTGCCGTGGCTGTGGAGCGCAATGTCGAAGCCGGCATCGAGCACCTGGCGGACGCGTTCCGGCAGGGTGCCGCGAAGCGATTCCATGAAGATGCAGTCGGAGACGAGCACGCCGTCGTAACCCATGTTGTTGCGGATGACGTCATGCATGACTGGCGAGATCGAAGCCGGCAGGTCCTTGTCGAAGGCCGAGTAGACGACATGGGCGACCATGGCCCAGGGCGTGTCGCGAAGGGCCACAAAGGGCTTGAAGTCGGTGGAGGTCAGCAACTCGCGCGTGGCATCGACGACGGGCCGTTCCTTGTGTGAATCGAGCGTCGCGCGGCCATGGCCCGGAATGTGCTTCATGACCGGCATATTGCCGGCTTCGAGCAGGCCATCGACCACTTCGCGGCCAAGGGCGGCGATAAAATCCGGGTCGGCGCCGAAGGAGCGGGCACCGATGACCGAGCTCGTCGTTGCAAAGACGAGGTCGAGCACAGGCGAGCAGCCGCTCGTGAGACCAAGTTCGGTCATCATCGTGCCCATGGCCTGGCTCGAAAGGCGAAGCGCCTTCTTGCCGAGGGCGAAATCGCGGCGGGCGAGTTCGGCGAACTCACCGAAAGAGCGGAACAGCGGCCAAGGGCCGGCGTCGAGATGCTGGACGCGGCCACCTTCCTGGTCGGTGAAGACGGGGGCGTCGTCACGGCCGACCGCTTCGCGGAAGCGCTCGATCAGGACCTTTGCCTGGTGGGGATCACGCAGGTTGCGGCGGCCGACGAAGAGGCCGAGCGGATTGGTCTCGCGAAAGAGCGCGAACTCGTCGTCCGAAAGGGTAGGGTTCGGAAGGCCGACAAAAAGGGCGAGGGGTGTCGAGGACATTGGGAGGCTCCGATAATGCGAATTATTTGGAAGGGCGGCGCAGCATGCCCTGATAGATCCCCTTGTCGGGGGCGAGGATCGGCACGGCGCCAACGGTCGTGGCGTAGAAATCGACCGGGCCGGCGTCGCCGATGAAGGCATAGGCGTGGCCAAGGGTCTTCATGGTGTCGAGGCAGCCGGAGAGCAATGCGACGCCAATCCCTCTTCCGCGGCAAGCGCTGTCGACACCCGTCGGGCCGAAGAAGCCTGGTGCGGTCGTGTCATAGCAGGCGAAGCCCAGGAGCTTGCCGTCGTCGACGGCAATCAGACAGGCGACCGGTCGACGCGAGAAGGCAACCGTCACTTCGCTAGCCCAGTTCTCGCTGAAATTCTCCCGCACCCAGTCGACGACCAGACCCATCTCCGGCGGCAGAGCGGGACGGATTGTCACAGTGTCGGTTTCGGTTCTGCGCTTGAGTTCACCGAGGATCGGCGCATACAAGCTCACCAGCATGTCAGGCATATGCTCCTCCGCATGTTCCTTTATTAAGGAATAACTGCCTTTGTAATGAAATAGATGGAGCCATATGGTTCGTCTTGTCAATCGGCAATCGTCCGAAAGGGGCATGGCCCCTGCGTTTTGCGCGATTGGCCTCACGAGATGAAACGTTCCAACAATAGTTTGGAGGGTGGCTCACTAAAGGTAACGTCTCGCGCGCTGCGGGCGGCTCCGCGCCCCGTACACTTGTTTCGGCGGGGTGATTGCTTTTTTGTACAATTCTGTTCTTGTGATGTTCGCCGCGTATTTTATTTTACAAAAATACTAAGTGTTGAAATGGACCGTCCGGCGGGGCGGACTTAAGTAATATTCAATTATACTGAAAAACGAAGAAATAAACCTTGAGGGAGAAAGTTCAGTTTACCCTCATTGTGGTCACAGCCCTTCTGCCGGCCAATGGCCGCAGTGTCTATTCGGCCGGCCGCGTCAGGATGAAAAGGGCGGGCAGCGCCATCGCGGTCGCGACGATCGCGCCGAGCGGCAGGCCCGGATTTCCAAAGAAACAGAACAGGCCGAAGCTTGCGGCCATCAAGCTCACTGCGCCGGTCTTGGCACGGGTCGAAATTGCGCCCTTTTCACGCCAAAGCCGGAGAGAGGTGCCAAAGAGAGGGTGATTGAGCAACCAGTGCTCAAGCCGCGGCGACGCCCGGGCAAAAAGCCCGGCAGCCAGGAGCAGGAACGGTGTCGTCGGCAGGATCGGCAGGAAGGCGCCGACAACACCGATGCCGACCATCAGCCAGGCAAGGCACAGACAGAGGAGGCGAATGGCGGGGTTCACGGGAGTTGTCCTGAAGGCGTCATGTTTCGGTCGCCTCGGCGTTCTGCCGTGCGCCGGCCTCGGCGGGTGGCCACCGATGAAGCGCCTCGAGCCCTTGGGCCGTCAGCGCATAGACGCCCCGGTCGACCCTTTCGAACCAGCCATAGACATTGCCCTGCAGGATCTTGGCTGCGTCCGGTGCCAGTGCGCGAATGTCCCTGGGACGTTGCAGGCCGGTCTGCAGGGCGGCAGCACAGGCGAGCGCCTGCTGCCGGTAGGCGGTCATGATCGGTGCGCGCGTGGCGCCGCCGGCCGTCGGATCGCCCTTGCGGCGGCGATGTTCGCTGATCAGGCGCGACCGCTTCCTGGTATTCTTGCGTGGCATGACGGCGGAAGCGGCAAGGATGACGTCGACCGTGCCGTTGCCGGCGACCGACAGCATGCCAAATCCGAGCCGGCGGCACAGGTCGCGGAACCGGCGATCGCTTTCGCGGCCCTTGCCCTTGGCCGAGACGCGGGCGGCGATCCACACTTCGTCGCCGGCCGTGGCGCGGTCGACGGCCTGCAGGATCAGTTCGAGATTGAAGCTGAGCTTGAGCTCGCAGATGACGACCAATGGCGGTTCGTCGTCGCTGAGCGCGACGATATCGCAGCCGCCGATCTCGCCCTTGACGTTGTAGCCGCGGGCTTCGAGGAAGTGCTTGATCGGCTGGTAGAGGGTCGTCTCCAAACCCGAAGATCCTGTTCTTGTCGATATGTGGCCACGGCGCTCGAGGCGCTGCCTCTCGTCGGCGGGAAAGCGTGACTGCCGAAGCGCGCACTAGCAGATACCCCCGATTTCACACTCTGTCATTACACCAGATGGCAGTGGGTGCGCGGTGCTTCGTCCTAACCTTGTGTTGTGCTATCATGTTGATGCGAACACCTCTTTCAGGGTGTTGCGCATGCGGGTTTTGACGACGGATGTTGCGTTACCTCACGCCGCTGCTTGTTTTGATCTCACTCTTTGCGTTTCCAGCTTCACCGCAGGCCGAAAACGACCGGGTCGCATTGGTTTTGCATGTCGACGGCGCCATCGGGCCGGCGACGGCGGAATATGTGCAGCGTGGGCTGGAAATGGCGAGCAAGCGGCAGCTTCCGTTGGTCGTTCTGAAAATGGATACGCCCGGTGGACTCGACACCTCGATGCGCGACATTATCCGCGCGATCCTGGCATCCCCGGTTCCGGTGGCGAGCTTCGTCGCGCCGAGCGGTGCGCGCGCGGCGAGTGCCGGCACCTATATCCTCTATGCCAGCCACATCGCCGCCATGGCGCCGGGCACCAATCTCGGCGCGGCGACGCCGATCGCCATTGGTGGCGACATGTTCGGAGAAGGCAAGGACGGCGAACAATCCGACGGCAAACAGGCTCAACCAAAAAGTGCCGCCGAGGCAAAGCTTGTCAACGATGCCGTTGCCTATATCCGCGGCCTTGCGGAATTGCGTGGTCGCAACGCGGATTGGGCCGAACGGGCCGTGCGCGAGGCCGCAAGCCTTTCGGCGGACGCGGCGGTGCGCGAAAAGGTCGTCGATTTCACCGCCGCGAATATCGATGATCTCTTGAAGCAGGCGCAGGGCCGCTCGATCCGGATCGGGCAAGCCACGGTTGCGCTCGACACCACCGGACTCGGCGTCGAGGATTTCGTGCCCGACTGGCGCACAAGGCTGCTGTCGGTGATTACCGATCCCAACATCGCGGTCATTCTGATGATGATCGGCATTTACGGCTTGATCTTCGAGTTCCTGTCGCCGGGATCCGTCGCGCCGGGCACGATCGGCGGCATCAGTCTTCTGCTTGGCCTCTACGCGCTTGCACTGTTGCCGGTGAGTTTCGCCGGCATCGGTCTGATCTTGCTTGGGATCGGCCTGATAGTCGCCGAAGCGCATTCGCCGTCTTTCGGTGTTCTTGGCGCCGGCGGCAGCATAGCGATCGTGCTCGGCGCGGCGATCCTCTTCGATACCGAAACGCCTGGTTTGCAGGTCTCCTGGGCCGTGCTGGCAGGCCTCGCCCTTGCCAGCCTCGCTTTCAGCCTGCTCGTGGCGCGCCTTGCCTTCAGCTCACGCCGGCATGCCGTGGTGACGGGCAGCGAGCAGATGATCGGCATTGGCGGCAAGGTCGACAGCTGGGTGGGGGCTGCAGGCTATGTCATCGCCCATGGCGAGCGCTGGCAGGCCGTCAGTCGCGAGCCGCTATCTGCCGGCGACGACGTGAAGGTCATAGGGCGGAATGGACTGACACTCGACGTGGTGCGGAGCGTGAAGGAAGGCCCGGGCGCCCTCGATTTGGCGAGAACGTCCGTCGAAACGGAGGATTGATCCATGGACATGTTCGGGAGCCTTGCTCCCTTCGCCGCATTGCTCGTGCTCATCGTTCTCGTGATCGCCTATGCGATCCGGATCCTGCGCGAATACGAGCGTGGCGTGGTCTTTACGCTTGGCCGGTTCACGGGCGTCAAAGGGCCGGGGCTGATCCTGCTTGTGCCCTATGTGCAGCAGATGGTGCGGGTCGACCTCAGAACCCGGGTGTTGGACGTGCCGAGCCAGGACGTGATCTCCCACGACAACGTTTCGGTACGGGTCAGCGCCGTCATCTATTTCCGTGTCATCGATGCGGAGAAATCGACCATCCAGGTCGAGGATTTCATGATGGCGACCAGCCAGCTGGCGCAGACCACGCTTCGCTCCGTACTCGGCAAACACGATCTCGACGAGATGCTGGCGGAGCGTGACCGCTTGAACGAGGATATCCAGAAGATCCTCGACAGCCAGACGGATGCCTGGGGCATCAAGGTGGCGACCGTCGAGATCAAGCATGTCGACATCAACGAGAGCATGGTTCGCGCCATCGCCCGCCAGGCGGAAGCCGAGCGCGAGCGGCGCGCCAAGGTGATCAACGCGGAGGGCGAGCAGCAGGCGGCCGCCAAATTGCTCGAGGCCGCCGAGATTTTGTCCCGGCAGCCCCAGGCGATGCAGTTGCGTTACCTCAGCACGCTGAACGTGATTGCAGGCGAGAAGAACTCGACCGTCATCTTCCCGTTCCCGATGGAACTCGGCGGCCTGTTGGGCTTCAAACCCGACAAGCCGACCAGCCAGAGCTGAGCGTAACCAGAGGCGGTCAGGCCGCCTTCTCGATCCTGGCGACCTTGAGCAGGTCTTCGATTGCGCCCGGTGCCGCCGCCAGCACCGGCGCCCAATGGGTCAGCGCCTCGCCGCGTGTCGGGAAGGGCAGTGTCCAGCCGCCGGCTTCTGTCACCAGGCAATAGCCGCCGAGGCAATCCCAGGCATGCATATAGGGCTCATAGTAGCCGACGAGCCGGCCGGCCGCGACATAGGCGATCATCAGTGCGCCGGAGCCGTTGCGCATGAAGTTGCCGCCGGCCGCAAGCAGCCGCTCGACGATTGCGCCCATTTCCCCGGGCTTCACCTGATCGTTGGCGCCAAGGCCGGTGACGGCGTTGCGGATCGTCCGCGTGCCGTCGAGACGGAGCGTCTTGCCGTTCAGCGTCGCGCCCAGGCCTGTTGCGGCCGCGTAGATTTCTCCGTGGCAGGGCGCGTGGATCACGCCGATCACCGGCTTTTCTGCGTGAACGACGGCAATCGAGACGCACCAGTTCGGCATGCCGTTGACGAAGGGCGTGGTGCCGTCGATCGGGTCGAGCACCCAGGTAAAGCCGGAGGTGCCGTTGGCGAGCCCATGCTCTTCGCCGAGCACGCCGTCATCAGGAAAGGCTGCCGTGATCTTCTCGCGGATCAGCGTCTCGACATTGCGGTCGGCAATCGAGACGACGTCGTGGGCGTCGCGCTTGGTTTCGATGACCAGCGTGTCCCGCTTCAGGAAGTAGTCGTAGGCGACCTTGCCGGCCTCCTCGGCCATGGATTTGGCAAGCGCGAACCGGGCCTCAAGGCCGGCAATCTCGATAGTCATGCAATAGTCCTTTTATAACCAGATTGAAAATTCAGGCGTCAATCAAAGCGAGGCCGCGGCTGCGGAAACCGATGGCGACTTCGGTTGCCGGAGATAGCATTTCCTCGACCGCCTGATCGACAACAAAGAGGAGGCCGGTCGCAGTCTCGACTTCGTACTCGACGTGACCGCCGAGATAGGCTGCGCTGCTGATCGTGCCGGCAAGTGCTGCGCCCCTGGCTGGTGTCAGCGTCACCGCGTTGGGACGCACCGCGAGCTTTGCCGGGCCGGGCCGCGTGCTGCGCGACGGCAGGCGATGTTCTAGGCCACCGACACGGATCGTCGCGAGACCGGCAGCTGCCGCGGTGACCTCACAAGGCAGCACATTGGCTTCACCCATGAAATCGGCAATGAAACTTGACGCAGGGGTTTCATAGAGGTCGCGCGGTGCGCCTTCCTGGGCGATGACGCCGTCCTTCATGACGATGATGCGGTCGGAAACGGCCAGCGCCTCGTCCTGATCGTGGGTGACGTAGACGGCGGTAAAACCGAGCCGTTGCTGAAGCTCGCGGATTTCCGTGCGGACCTTGCGACGCAGCCTTGCGTCGAGGTTGGACAATGGCTCGTCGAGCAGCAGGACCTGCGGTTCGAGAACCAGCGCCCGGGCGACGGCGACACGCTGCTGCTGGCCGCCCGATAGTTCGGCGGGCAGACGTTGCCCGAGACCGCCGAGGCCGACAAGCTGCAAGCCATCTTCGGCGCGCTCGCGTGCTTCCTTCTTCTTGATGCCGGAGGATTCCAGGCCATAGGCGACGTTGTCGAGTGCCGACATGTGCGGGAACAGCGCATAGGACTGGAAGACCATTGACACGTCGCGCTCGTTGGCCGGCAGCATGGTCACGTCCTTGCCGCCGATCAGGATCCTGCCGGCGGACGGATGCTCGAGCCCGGCAAGCATGCGCAGCGTCGTCGTCTTGCCGCAGCCGGAGGGACCAAGCAGGGTCACGAGCGTGCCCGGCTCGATGGTCAGCGACAGGTCGTGGATGGCGGTGAAGGCGCCGAACTGCTTGCGCACGTTCTGAAAAACGACAGAGCCCGTTCGAGGGGTGTGGGTTTGAGTGCTCATGCGGTTTTCTCCTGGGAAAGGGCGTTGGCGGTCGGTCGGGAGGGAGCAGCACCGAGGACACGGTTCTCCCGCCTCAGGCGGCGTTCGCCGACGAGCAGTTGCAGGCCGGTGATGACGGTGATCATCACCAGGATGAGGGCGGAGGAGTAGGCGATCGCCACGCCGAATTCGCCATTTTCGACGAGGCCGACGATATAGGCGGTCGCCATGTTGTATTCGGCGCTGACGAGGAAGACGACGGCGCTGATCGAGGTGATCGCCCGGACGAAGGAATAGACGAGCGCGGCGACGATCGCTGGCCGCAGCAAGGGCAGGATGACCTTGCGCAAGGTGCGGAAGCTGGTTGCCCGAAGCGTCAAGGACGCCTCGTCGAGGCTCTTGTCGAGCTGGCTCATCGCGGCAATGCCGCCGCGCACGCCGACCGGCATGTTGCGGAAGACGAAGCAGGCAATCAGAATCAGTGCCGTACCGGTCATTTCAAGCGGCGGCAGGTTGAAGGCGATGATGTAGCTGATGCCGATGACGGTGCCGGGAATGGCAAAGCTCAACATCAGCGCGAACTCGAAGACGTCGCGGCCGGCAAAGCGCTGGCGCACGATGAGATAGGCCGTCAGCAGGCCGACAAGGGCAGTCAGCGGGGCAGCGAGCAGCGAGATCTCCATGGTCGTCCAGAACGAGTTCCAGGCAACGCCGGTCCAGGCGATCGCACCATCGGCAAACGAGATGGAGAAAGCCTTGGCGTAGTGGTCGAGCGTTAACGAGTGGTCGAGGCCCCAGGTCTTCACGAAGCCGCCGAAGAGGATCATGCCGTAGACGACGACGGTGAAGATCATCCAGGGGATAACCACGGCGTGAACGCCGATCGACACCGAGCGTGGCAGCGCGCTGTGGGCGCCAGAGTCGCCCTTGCCAGTGACGGTCGAGTAGTTCTTGCCGGCGAGCCAGTAACGCTGGGCAAGGAAGGCCGAGAGCGTGAAGCAGAGCAGGATGATCGCGAGCACCGCTGCCCGAGACGGATCGTTTTGTGCGCCGACGACGGCAAAGAAGATCTCGGTCGAAAGCACGCCATGACTGCCGCCGAGCACCAGCGGATTGCCGAAATCGGCCATGCTTTCGATGAAGCCGATCAAGAAGGCGTTGGCGAGACCGGGCTTCATCAGCGGCAGCGAAACGGTCCAGAAGGTGCGCCAGCGGTTGGCTCTGAGCGTCTGCGACGCCTCTTCCATCGACGGACTGACGCCCTCGACGACACCGATCAGCACGAGGAAAGAGATCGGTGTGAAGGAAAGAACCTGAGCGATCCAGATGCCGGTGAGGCCGTAGAGCCAGCGGCCGGGTTCAATCCCGAAGGCGTTAGAAAGGAACTCGGTAATGACGCCGGCGCGGCCGAAGAGCAGCGTTAGCGCCAGGCCGATGACGAAGGGTGGCGTGATGATCGGCAGCACGGTCAAAAGGCGCATGCCCTTCTTGAAGGGAAAGCGCGTGCGGGTGGCCACAAGCGCGAAGGCAAGGCCGAGAAGTGTCGAGCCCGATGCCGTCATCAGCGCCAGCCACAGGGTGCGCCAGGCGACACCGCATCGGCCTTCACCGACAACGCAGCTCAAGCTCCAGATCGAGCCGTCCTGGATGTTGCGGATGAAGCCGTCAGGCTTGAACGAGCCGTCGAAGTCCTGGACGGAGGCCGCAAACATGCTGCCAACCGGATAAAAGACGAAGACGATGACGAGGCAGACGAGCAGAGAAATCGCCGCGACGATGAAGGCATCGCCCTTGAGCACGCCGCGCTCGGCAAGCCCGAAGGCGAACAGGAGCACGAAGGTGAGGGCGGTGAGCACCGCGCCGGCGCCCATTGATGGCTGACCATCGGAAAGCGGACCGAACAGGGTCTCGCTGACCGCCCAGGTCCAGCCTGAAAAACCGATCGCAAGCCCTTGGAGTGCAAGGAACAGGACGCCGGCAGCGCCGGCGACGGCGAGCACCATCCCGCGGCGATCCGGGTCGCGTATAAAACGTGCTGCCGCCGAGACGGCGAGCAGCAGTAGCGCCAGGCCAAGCCAGGGGCGGCCATGCGCAAAGATCTGCGCTAAGCCTGGGGCGACGGCGGGGTCGGAGGGGAAGCCGGCGAGCCAGCCAAGGCCGAAAAAGCCGCCTTCGATGCGATACCAGGGGACAGCCAAGAAAGCGGCCAGCCCGAGCCCGAGCGTCAGGTCGAGCCTGCGGTTGCGATGTTCCATGATGGTCCTCGCGTGATTTGAGATGAAAGGTGAGGGAACGCCGCGCCGCTCAGGCTAGGGCAGGAGACGGGGACCGTGCGTCAGCGCCGGGTCTTGCCGGCCGAACTTAGGTCCGACCGGCATCGTTCCGATGCTTATCAGTTGGCGCTCGCACCAACCTCGCGGTCCCAGCGCTCAAGCAGCGACTTGCGCTTCTCGGCGTCGCCGAAGGTGGCGAAATCGTAGTCAATCAGCTTGATGTCCTCGAACCGCGGCGCTTCCTTCGGTACTTCGGCCGACTTGTTGGACGGCAGCTGGAAGGACTTGGCGTCCTTCATGCGCGACTGCACTTCCGGCTTCAGCGCCCAGTCGTACCAGGCCTTGGCATTGTCCAGGTTCTTGGCGCCGCGGATGATCGACATCGAGCCGATCTCGTAGCCGGTGCCTTCGCATGGCGCGATCGCCTTGACCGGGAAGCCTTCCGCCGTCTGCGCCACCGCGTCATGCATGAAGACGACGCCGAGACCCGTCTCGCCGCGGGCGGCCGCCTTTACGGGTGCAGAGCCCGACTTGGTGTATTGCGCGATGTTGCCGTTGAGCTTTTTCAGATAATCGAACGCCTGATCTTCGCCCATGATCTGCACCAGCGAAGCGAGTGCTGTGTAGGCGGTGCCCGACGAGTTCGGGTTGGCCATCTGGATCTCGCCCTTCAGCGAGGCGTCGAGCAGGTCGGCCCAGCACTTCGGCTCCTTCAGGCCCTTCTTCGAGAAGATCTCGGTGTTGTAGCCCCAGCCGAGCGCACCGGCATAGACGCCGACCGTGCGGTAGCCCGAGCCTTCGGCCTGCTTCTTCGCCCAATCCTGCAACTGATCGAGCATCGGCGACTTGTATTCGAGCGTCAGGCCGTCCGAGGCGGCCTGCAGATGCGGATCGCCGGTGCCGGCCCACCAGAGGTCCGTCTTCGGGTTGCGTGCCTCGGCGCGGATCTTGGCATAGGTTTCGCCCGAGGACAGGCGCACCATGTTGACCTTGATGCCGGTCTCCTTCTGGAAGTCGCCAGTCATCTGCTCGCAGATCACCACGTCTGCCGAGCAGATGAGATTGAGGCTGCCGGCAGCCTCGGCGGGTAGGGCCGAAAGCGCTGTTCCGGCAAAAAGCATGAGGGAAAGGGTCTTCGTTTTCATTTGGGCATCCTCCTGTTGCCTGTTGAAATCGGCGCGAACGGGACACGGCGCGGCCATTCGGGCCGCCCACCGGGCTGCACGTTCACGAATTTGAGTTTTCGGTTTTGTTGGAGCTGGCCGGGGAGCGTACGCGTATCCGTCCCAAGCCTGCTCTAATTTACGTCAGGCGATCAGTTCGTTGCGGTGATCTCCGCATCGAACCTTTCAAGCAGGCGACTTCGTTCTTCTGGCGAGCCGAAGGTGGCGAAGTCAAAATCCACCATCTTGATCATCGAGATATCGGGCGCGCCGAGCGGCAGGTTGGACCGCGCGTTGGACGGCACCTGGTTCTGGCCGGATGCGGCACCCGTTCCCTGGCCTTCCGGGCTCAAGGCGAAATCGACGAAGCTCTTGGCTGCCTTCAGGTGGCGCGCGCCCTTGACGATGCTGACGGCGCCGATTTCGTAGCCAGTGCCCTCACAGGGCGCGACGATGACGAGCGGGAAGCCTGCCTGTTTCTGCGTGACGGCGTCATGCATGAAGGAGATGCCGATCAGCGTTTCGCCGCGTGCCGCCGCTTTGACGGGTGCCGAGCCCGCCGTCGTATACTCGTCGATGTTGCGGTTGAGCCCCGCCATGAAGCGGAAGGCCTCGTCCTCGCCGAAGAGCTGGACCAGGGTCGCAAGCGCGGTGAAGGCGGTCCCGGACGAATTCGGGTTGCCGCTGCGGATGCGGCCGCGATAGGCGCTGTCAGCGAGATCCTTCCAGCAGGTTGGTGCCGGCAGCTTCAGTTTGGCGAGCAGTTCGGTGTTGTAGGCAAAGCCAAGCGCGCCGGCATAGATGCCCGCGGAACGCCCCCCGGAAATCGCAAAGAAGTTCTGTGCCCAAGGCAGCATGTCGCGCTCATGCGCCGGCCTATAGAGTTCGAGCAGGTCTTCGGAGCCTGCCTGCAGGTGGGTGTCGCCGGTGCCACCCCACCAGACGTCGACGGTCGGCGTACTCTTTTCGGCACGTATCTGGGTCAGGATGTCGCCATTGCTCTTGCGGGTGATCGCAATTTCGAGCCCGGATTTGGCCTCGAACGCCGCCTTCATCGCCGCGCACCACGCTTCATCGACGCCGCACAAGACGGTCAGCGCCGGCGCTGTCATGCCTGGCGTGGCGGTGCATAGCCACAGGGCCACGCCCGCACTGATCGTGGTGATGCCTCTCACGATGTCCTCCCCTTTGGAGCGCTTCCGCCCCAATCTCCGCATTCAGAATGTCACATTCGCGGATCGTCGCAATCCGTAGAATGGTTACCGTTTTTACATTCCCGAGCGCTGCCGTCCGATCAAAGTTACAAAGATTACAAATATGACAGCGCACATAACGCGAGCCGCTTTGAACATTGTGACAGCCCCGCCTATGATGGCTGCGGGAGGACGTGCATGCTGAGTGAGAGGATTAAAATTCTGATCGTCGAGGACGATCCGGACATGGCGGAGCTCGTCTCCGACCTGGTGGAAGCGGAAGGGTGGATGCCGTTGACGGCGTCATCGGCGGAGGCGGCGGCCGGCGTGCTCGCGCGCGAGCCGGTGCATCTGGTGCTTGTCGACCATAACCTGCCGGGCACGTCTGGCCGCACGTTTGCGCAGCGGCTTCGGGCAAGGACCAATATCGGTATAGTCATGGTGACGGCGGCGGGTAGTGCCGCCGACCGCGTGCTCGGACTGGAAACCGCAGCGGACGACTATGTCGTCAAGCCGTTCGAGCCGATCGAGCTGACGGCCCGGATCAAGGCCGTGCTGCGTCGGACCTACCCGTCGTTGAAACCGGAGCGGGAGGCCGAGCGTGAGCCGGAGCCCGCATCGCTAAAGCTTGGCGACTGGTCGATTGATCTCAGGAGCCGCCGCGCCGTATGCTTGGCTGACCCGACGAAGTCCCTGACCAGCGCGGAGTTCGCCCTCCTCGAAATTCTTGCGGAAACGCCGAACATGCCGGTCGGTCGCGCGCATATTCTCGACCGCCTCGGGGCCGAGAGCGACCGCTACATCGACCGCAACGTCGACGTCCTGGTGCTGAGGCTCCGGCGCAAGATCGAACGCAATCCCGACCTGCCGCGCCACATCAAGACCCGGCGCGGCAAGGGCTACGTGCTCGACACCGATGACGGCGAGCTCAAGCCGTGATCAATCGCCCGTTCCTCTCCTCGATCGCCTTTCGATTGCCCTTCGCGATCGTTTTCATCTGCGTTCTCGTCTTCAGCCTGGCAACGGTTGCCGTGTTCGGTCTGCAGCGGGCGCGCGATGAAATGGCGGCATACGGCCTGCAGGCGTTTTCCAGCCTTGCCAAGGCCTCGCTCGTCTCACGCCAGGTTTCCGATCTCGTCTCCAGTGCGCCGTTCCTGATGAATGCGACGTCACCCTACCGGGTTTCGAGCGAGAGCCGTTCCGTGGTCGCGCAGGTCGATGCATTGCTGCGCGCGATGCAGCCGGAAACCGGAAAGGCCGCGGTCAAGGGTTTTGCCAACGCCCATATCGTCGAACTGCTGGAGGCGATCCGAACGCAGACGATGTCGCTTGCGGGCGACGCTGAGGCTGCCCAGCAACACAAGGCCGCGGCCGCAGCCGCACTCGGCGAGATCGCGACCGGCAGCAGCATAGCCGACGCCGAGTTCCGCCGCAGCCTCAATGCCATCGTGCAGTCGGCATCCAATTCCGACAGCCTGTTCCAGCTCGGCGAACTGCGTCGGCGCTACGTCGCTGAGACGACGCCACGGCTGGAGCATGCAGCCCCTGACGTACGGGTATCGACCGCCGGACTTGCGCCCTACGAACGTGTTTTCGAGGCCCAGACACATTATCTGCTGGAAATGTTTGCCATCCGTACGGCCGTTGCGCAGTTGCATACCGTCTCGCGTGATCTTTCGCATGCGACGGAAACGCAGAGCGAGGCCGTTGCCCGTGGCCTGAATGACGATCTCGCTTCGACGTCCGACGCCTTGAGCCGTCTGCTGGTCATCGTCGCCGTTGCCGCGCTGCTGGTACTCGTCATGGCGGTCTTTTCCATTCGCTCGGTCATGCGCGTTTCACGCGGTATCGTGTCGCTCTCCAACGGGATGAACGCTCTTGCTGAAGGGCGGCGGGAGGTTGACGCGCCGACCTATAACGGGAACGAAACGGAACTCGTCCGGCTGCTTGAGGCTTTCCGGGCATTTCGGGAGAGTGTCGAGCGCGTCTCGAGACTGAGGCGCACGGCGGAGGCGGCTGCGCGCACCATCCGCTCGACATTCCGCAACATGAACGAGGGCATCGCCCTGTTTGATCCCGGCGGCCGACCGATCACGATGAACCGACGCGTCATCGAACTCGTCGGGTGGCCGGGATCGGCAAGGAAGCTGCCGCTGCGCAAATTCGTCAGCCCGATACCGGAGATTGATCCGGCGCTGCTGCCTGCCGATGGCGATACCGGCGCGCTCGACGACCGGCTTGTTCTGCGTCATCGCTCCGGGGCGGGCCGCGTCACGGAGGTCTCGCTGTCGCGGCAGCCGGATCGCGGTATCGTGCTACTGACCCGGGACGTGACCGATATCGACCGACAGGAAGCCGAGGCCGCCAAGGCGCAGCGCCTCGACGGCATCATGCGCATGACGCATCAGGTGAGCCACGAGGTCGGCAACATGATCGGCATCATCACCGGCAGTCTCGGGCTCTTGGAGCGCGAGACCGGTTTCAACGATCGGCAGAAGCGGCACATCGCCCGCATTCGCAAGGCGGCCGACCGCGGGCGCTCGCTCGCCTCGAGCATGCTGTCCGTCGGCAGCCAGCACCCGATCCAGCCGGGCGCGCTTGAGATCGGCGGCGTGCTGCGCGGCATGGCGGATGTGCTGGAGATCGCGGTTGGCGAGAAGTGCCGTCTGGTCTTCGAGATCGCCGACGACCTGCCGAGCGTGCATCTCGACGCCGCCCTGTTCGAGCAGGCGATCCTCAATCTTTGCCTAAACGCCGCTGCCGCGTTGCCGTTCGGCGGGACAATTCTGGTCTGCGCCATCGGCAACGAGGGCGGTGTTGTCGTCTCGGTGACCGACGACGGCATCGGCATGTCTGCGGAAGCGGTGGACAAGGCGTTCGAGCCCTATTTCACCACGCGTGACGAGGAAGGCGGCGCCGGTCTTGGCCTGGCGGTCGTCTACGGCTTCGTCCGACAGAGCGGTGGCGACGCCCGCATCATCTCGCAACCGGGAAAGGGAACGACCGTCGAGTTGGCATTTCCGGGCTGAAACAGAGTGGCGCCGCTGCGCGAACCGCAGCACGGCGGCATCGATGCGTTCGCCATTGTCGCAGAAAACCGCCCAGAGCCACGCCATCAACCACAACATCAAGAGCCAGGCGAGCACGACATCGGAGAGGAAATGCGCGCCAAAACACGATCCGATTGAGCGAGAAGGCAAGGATCGGCAAAAGGAGCGCGATGATCGCCAAGCGGCGCCAGCGGACGGGCAGCAAGAGCGCGAGCGCCACCAGAGCGATCGCCGTTGCCGATTCACCCGACGCGAAGGAACAGCTGCGCGTGCAGGCGCTGGAAACCTGCCAGGCGGGTGTAAACGGCAGGCTGCCGCCGAAATCGGTGATGTCATAGGGGCGTGCGCGGCCCACCAGCCGTTTCAGCGCCTGGATCAGCAGCCCGGGACCAACGGCATAAAAGATAAGGAAAAACAGCGCTTTGTGTGGTCGCAAGAGCCATGGTTTCGGCTTGGTCACCTGCACTATGAACAGCGCCAGGACACAAGGCAGGATGAAATACGGCAGCACACGGTTGAAGTCGCGCAGCGCAACCAGCATGGGTTCTCTGGAGAGCGGGAAGTCGCCGCTCGCGGAGGTGGCCCAGCGTGAAACGGCGAGATCGATGCCGGGAAAGGCCATAAAGAGGAAAGCCGAGAAAATGGTCAGGGCACCGGCAACGGCGATCGGCTGATGGGCTGTAACCGCCTGGGCTTGTCGGGGCCAGAGACGCGGGCTGGCCCGCCACCAGCGGACGCTGCCCGGAGACGGTGCGGGGGAATGGATGAGGCTGGACATGCCGGTTGCTCGCAGGTTGTCGAAATGTGCGGGCCGGACACTTGCTTTGCCCTGTCAAGGCTGAATGGAGGAATGGGGAGGGCTTGATGGGCAGCCTCACGCATCGGCATGGTGCGCCGGTGGCAGGGTAACGTTCCATCTGGCGTGCGACATGGCCGCCAGCGCCGATTGTCAAGAAACAGCGGAGATTTGCCGAGGGCTCCATCCGGAGGGCGCCCAAGGCGACGATGGCGTTGGCCGGATGAATTGCAAGCCTCACCTTTTCGTCCCATAAGCTGCCCATCACACCATCGGGTCAGGAGTTCGTTATGGTCGACAAGGGCCTCATCCTTTTGGCGGAGGACGAGCCGGAGATTGCGCAGATCCTTGATGCCTATCTCGTGCGTGACGGCTTCAGGACCGTGCGCGCCGCCGATGGCGAAACGGCGCTGACCCACCACGCGGTGCTGTCTCCGGATCTTGTGCTGCTCGACGTTCGCATGCCGAAACTCGATGGCTTTGAAGTGCTGGCGCGCCTTCGCCGGGAGGGCAATACGCCGGTCATCATGGTGACGGCACTGGCCGAGGATCTCGACCGGTTGACCGGCCTCAGGCTTGGAGCCGATGACTACGTGGTCAAGCCGTTCAATCCGCAGGAAGTGGTGGCACGCGTCAACGCGGTGCTGCGCCGCACCAGAAATGGCGCCGGAGCGACCGTGCTTCGCTTCGAGAATGTCGAGGTCGACCTCGACGCCCATGTCGCATTTGTCGAAAAGGCCGGCCGCCGTCAGTCGGTGCCGCTGACGCTCAGCGAATTTCGTATCCTTGCCCACATGATCCGTCGCCCGACGCACGCCTTCGACCGCGCCGACATTCTTGATGCCTGCCTGCCGGACAGCGATGCGCTTGCCCGCACGGTCGATACCCACGTCGCAAATCTCCGGCGCAAGCTCGAGGATCTCGGTGCCAGCGGCTTCTTCAGCGCGGTGCGCGGCGTCGGTTACCGTTTCGTGGAGCCGAGATGAGGATCAGCCTTTCCCGCCTTCCACTCGGTATTCTCACCGCTCTGGTGACTGTCGTGCTGCTCATCATCAGCGTGTTCATCATCTACGCCGGCGTCGACTACATGGAGCCTCGACTGGAAGCGAGATTGCTGGAGCGAATGCCGCCGGAGGCGGCCCAGGCCTACACCGACTTCAATTCCGGCAAGCTGCCGAGCCAGGAATCGCTGCAGAAACTGCTGGCGAGCATGCCCGAACTCGAGGAGTGGGCGAACTGGGAGGTGGACAAGATCATCCTCGGCTTCGGCGCAACGGCCGTGACCTTCTGCGGCCTCGTCGGCTACTGGCTGTCGCGTAAGATCAGCCGTCCGCTCGAAGCGCTGGCCCAGGCGACCCAGAATCTGCGGGCCGGCGATTTCGCGGTGCGAGTCGGGTCGATCCGCAAGGGAGCCAGGGAGGTGGCAACGCTGGTGAAAACCTTCGACGAATTGGCGGCCGAACTCGAAAACATGGAGAGCCGTCTGCGGTTCAATACGATGGCCGTGGCGCATGAACTGCGAACGCCGCTGACGATCCTTCAGGGCAACCTGCAGGGCATGGCCGACGGAGTCTTTCCCCTGGAACAGGAGCGGGTCCGGCAATTGTTGCTGCAAGTCGAAGGCTTGTCCGCGCTGGTCGAGGACCTGCGAACCCTGTCGCTTGCCGCGGGCCAGAAGCTGGTCACGCAGCGCCAGAGCGTCGATCTTGCCGTGGAAGCGACCCAGGTCCTGGGGGCGTCGCGCACGCTGCTCGAAACGGCGGGCATGTCGGTGGAGCTGGCGCTCGAACCGGTCCGTGTCTCCGGCGATTCGCAGCGCTTGCGCCAGGCGCTTTTGGCTCTGGTCGAGAACGCCACCCGCTACGCGGCGAGCGGCGGAGTGCTGCGCTGCGAGACCGGACGGCGAGGCGCTGATGAGGGCTTCATCCGGCTGCTCGATCGCGGCCCGGGGCTTCCGGAGGATGTCTCGACCCATTCGATCGATCTGTTCTGGCGCGGCGATGCCTCGCGGTCGCGCGCAACGGGCGGAACCGGGCTCGGCCTCTCCGTCGTCCAGGCGATCGCCAAGGCGCATGGCGGCCGGCTGGAATTCGCCGCGCGCGCCGGCGGCGGCGCAGTGATCACCATCGTCCTGCCGCGCGAGAGTGCCACCTGAGCGCTCAGCGCTCTTGCAGTGAAGGCGCGATGGCCGCCGCAACGTAATGCTATCAAAGCATCTTTCGTCTTTGTGCGGACTCCGCGAAGGCGGGAGGCGTTGAGCGCGCGGCGCTGTATCCTGTCTGAAGACGAGGGCGGACAAGACCCGCTCCGGTGTCCATTCGGCCCTGGCGATCCTGACGCTCATTTACCGATTGCTTCTCCGCAATTCCTTGACAGTGCCCGGGCACATCCGGGCTTGCCGGATTCCCCGGTCAGCGTTCGCCTTCAAGGATTGCACCCATGCCCCTGGACCCCCTCTCCCTGGAACTCAAGTCCATGGAACTCAAGTCCCTGGAATTCTCGCCCCTGGAATTCCGGCAGGAATACGGTACGGATCTGCGGTCGCCCGGCGAAGGCGGCAGGCCAGGCCCCTCGCAACGACAGTCGGCCTCCGGACTGCTCTCCGGCGATCTCTCGCGGCCAAGAGCGAACGTCCTGTCGCAGGTTTTGAAGCTTGGCCTGAGGGTCAGCCTGAAACGCGCCGTTGTCTTTTCGATGCGATTTGCCTGCCATCCCGTTCTCACGGCCCGCTGGGTCACCTTTCTCGGCGAATTCGGCGAACGATACCGCCTGGGGCTGCCGCATGACGATCTCGTGCGCAAGTCGATCCCGACCTTCTTCCTGCATGGCGCCTCTTCTGCCAAGCGGCTGGGTCTGCTGCTCGATCATTTCGACGTCGCGAGCGAGGTTCTGTCGCGGCGCTCATTGATGGGCCTGTGGCGTGGCGGCACCCTGGAGATGGGGACGGTTTCCGGCCGCAGCGAGAACTATCGCATCCAGCTGCAACTGGCCGACCATTGCGGCGCCCGTCACGAGGGCGCCTTTGCGATCCGCCTTCGCCGCCAAAGCGACGGCTATGCGCTTTGCACTGTCGGCTTCATATTCGTGCGCGGTGACGAGGGGAGCTACAGCCTTGCGATCGGCGGTATGCAAGGGCCGAAGGGCGAGCGAGCAAAACGCGCGCTGATCACGGCGACGCGCGATCTTGGCGGGCTGCGCCCGAAGGACGCAGCGCTGCTCGTCCTCCACGGCCTGGTCTCCGAGGGGCTGGCTTCCTTTCTCCAAGCCGTTTCGAACGAAAGACATGTTATCAACCGCCGCCGCCTCAAGCGGCGAAAGATGATGATGGCCGATCTCGATGCTTACTGGCGCGACCGTGGCGGCCTTCCATCAGATCCGTTCGGCTTCAGCCTCCCGTTGGTCGATGGCAAGGCCGTCCGCGACGGCAACAGGCGCGAACAAAGCAAGCGGGCGTTTCGAGACATCGGCGCCTGGTTCTACTGAGCCGGGCGAATTGTCACGCGCAGGTCGGGCTCGCTTCCAATGATCCGGTGCGCAACATAGGGTGGTGTAGATCCGAATCGAGACAACTGCTGGAGACCGGAACATGGCGCGCGTGGCCACGGGCAAGAAGAGGCCGCTTTTCACCGGCGGATGCCTTTGCGGCTCTGTCCGCTTCGAGGCAAGGGCTGAGGCGGGCAAGCCGCATACATGTTCGTGCAAGATGTGCCAGCGCCATTCAGGCGCGCTGACCGTCGCCTGGGTGGAATTCCCGAAGGAAGCCATCACCTGGACGGGGCCGGGAGGCGCGCCGTCTGTCTATCGGTCCTCGGATTACTCCAGCCGTGCCTTCTGCTCCGTCTGCGGCAGCAGCCTTGGAGCGATCGACGATGCGCCGGTGGTCGCGTTGCTGCTCGGTGTTTTCGACAAGACGAGTTCGGTCGATCTCATTCCCACCGCACACAGCTACCGCTCGGCGCGACCCAAGTGGTGGCACGTGGAAGCGACAAAGCCCGGGACCTGATGACGGAAAGCGCAGTTCCCCAGTGAGTGGGTGGCGCAGCCCGATAGGCTGCGCCAACAGTTTTAGAGCAGTGCTTTGGCCGCAGCACCGATGGCGATTATCCCGAACGCAATCAGGACCAGGCCCGACAGCCGCGACACCCAGACGACGAAGCTGTCCGGAAGACGGGTCCGGGCAATAGCCACGCCGCCGCTCAAGAAAAACCACCAGCCGAGCGAACCCAGAAATACACCCATGACAACGATGGCTGCGCTTGACGCGTCGCCCGCTTCGGCAAGGCCGAGGCCGGCGAAGATCGCGGCAAAGGAGAGGATCGTCGCCGGGCTGGTCATCGTCAGGAGAAACGTGGCGACGGTCGTGCGAACGAGATCGCGGCTGCCGACGTCGGCGGCCGCCGTCACTGGTTTCGGTCGCAATCCGCTCCAGCCGAGCCAGATCATGAACAGTCCGCCGGCGATGCCAAGCGGGATTGTGATCATTGAAAGCACCGCGGCAAAGGCAGCAAATCCGATCGCCGCGAGCGCTGCATAGGTGGCGTCGGCGGCAGCTGTACCCAGCCCGCCGGCGACGCCCGCCCAGAAGCCGCGCGCAAGCGTACGGTTGATGCAGAGTGCTCCGATGGGCCCGAGCGGGGCCGCGACCGCGAGGCCGACGAGCAGGCTTTTTCCAAACAGTAACGTAGACATAGGCATAGGGCTCCAGCCGCGGCATGGTTCCACCCGTCCGCTTCAAGGACGGTGCATGCCCGGCAAATCAAAAATGTTGCAGCAGTTTGCGTGTCTGTCAGGCGCGCGGCGCGATCGTCGCCAGGCTTTCCCGGACACTCGACAGCGCGATGACCGTTTCGCTTCGCGCCAGGAACCGCCGTTGCTTCAACTCGGCAAGGAACGGTTCGAGGTCGCCGAGCGAGGGCATCCGGACCTTGACGCAATAGGACCAGGCGCCCGTGACATGGTGGCATTCGGCGACCGCCGGGTGGCCTGCCATGAAGGTCCGGAAGGCTGCCTCGTCTGCGTCCGGTGCCAGGCCGACCCAGACAAAGGCGAGCACGTCGAGGCCGAGTGCGCAGTGATCGACCTCGACGGTGAAATTTCGGATCACGCCATTGGCGACGAGCCGACGGATGCGTTCGTTGACGGCGGAGGGCGAAAGCTCAACCGCAGCGCCGATGTCAGTCAGCGACCGCCTCGCGTCCTCGGCGAGAATTTCGACGATTTTTCTGTCCACCGTATCCATTACCAATGAATACGTGGAAATTTGTGAACTGTACAGTTGATTTTTTTGTTCGTAGGCGCAGTTGACCGAGGAAACGCTGGTCAGGAGGTCTATTCGATGTCCTTGAGCGCGTCGAGCGGGCCGGTCAGCGCCGTTCGCGGTTGCACCAGTTCGGGCTGGATGAGGTGGATTCGCGGCTGGGGTCGGGCTTCCTCGATGACCTCGAAGGCCTTGGTGATCATGCCCTCGACGTCCTGGCGGATCATGATGACCGGGAAGGGCAGGAAGGACGCAAACGGGTCGTAGTCGTAGCAGCCGACGACGAGGTCGGCGAAATTCTCATGCGGGTGGCCGGCCATGAAGCGCAGCAGGCCCTCGAAGTTGATCGACGAGTTGACGAAAAGGCCGCGCGGCAGCCTGCCGTGCTTCTCGTAGAACGCTTCGAAGGCGAGCCGGGCGTTGTTCGGCGCATAGCCGGTCGGTTGGATGCACTCATCCGGATCTTGCCCGAGAAGTTCGCGCTTCACGGCGCGAAAGCCGCGGATACGTTCGCGGCTGGCGTGATCGTTACGGCCGCCGAAGAGATAGAGTTCGTCCGGTGCAAGGGGTGTCGTAGGCTGGAAATGGCGGACGATCGCTTCCGTCAGCATCCGGCCGCCCTCGTAGTTGTCGCTGATGACCGATGGCACCTTGGTGCCGGGCAGGTCGATGTTGATGTGCTTGAGACCGGCGGCCTCGCAGACCTCGTGCACGCCATCCGGATCGGTGGCACCGCAGATGAAAAGCTCGTCGATCGAGTAAGAGATCAGCGTTTCGGCGGTCTTGCGCTCCTCTTCCGGATCGCGGCTGGCACTGACGACGATCGGGCACTGGCCCTTGCTTCGGACATGCGCCTCGAAGGTCTGGGCCATCGACGAGAAGTAGCGGTTGTCGTGGATCGGCAAGAGCAGGCCGATCAGGCCGGAGCGCGAACTGCGCAAGCCCCGCGCCTGGCGGTTGGCGGTGTACTGATGCGTCTCGGCGAGACTGCGGATCAGTTCCGCCGTGCTTTCCTTGATCCGGCGCTTCTGCCAGGTGCCGTTCAAGACGGCACTTACGGTTGAGGGCGAACTGCCCGACAACACCGACAGGTCGTAGATCGTTGCTTTCTTTTTGCCGCTGTTGGCCATCGCTGTCTCCCCTGATCGTTTTAGTGCCGATTTCCCCTTGACGAAAGATTAAGTCTGCACAATAGTTCTTGCACCATCGATTGTGCAAACAAGAAATATCGATTGTGCAAATTCGACGGTGTCGTCTGAGGAGGCGGCGATCAGGGAGGCGAGCACAGCTTCGCCAGTGATGGTTGGAAACTGGAGGCCGGCGCTTGCTTAGCGACCGGGCGCGTTCCCTTGGCGGGAACGAGTGGAGGAGAGACATGATCAGGAAAATTCTCGTCGCCGCCCTGGCGACATCGCTGGCGCTTGCCAGTTCCGCAGCCGTCTTTGCACAGGATGCCGGCAAGGTCGGCGTCGTCGTCAAGATCGGCGGCATTCCGTGGTTCAACGCCATGGAAGCGGGCATCAAGGAGCGCGGCCAGAAGCTCGGCATCGACGCCTTCATGGTCGGCCCGACCAGCGCCGACCCGGCGCTGCAGGTGCGTGCGATCGAAGACCTCATCGCGCAAGGGGTGAAGGTGATCGGCGTCGTTCCGAACGACGCCAAGGTGCTCGAGCCGGTGCTCACCAAGGCCAAGGAAAAGGGCATCATCGTCATCACCCATGAATCGCCGAGCCAGAAGGGCGCCGACTGGGACTTCGAGCTCGCATCCTCGACCGGCTTCGGTGAGGCGCACGGCAAGCTGCTTGCCGAGAAGATGGGCGGAAAGGGCGAATATGCCGTCTTCGTCGGCTCGCTCACGGTGCCACTGCACAACGCCTGGGCCGATGCGGCGATCGAATACATCAAGAAGAACTATCCGGACATGACGCTGGTCGGCGATCGCTACGGCGTGGCCGAAGACGTCGACAAGAGCCGCTCGACAGCGCTCGACCTGATCTCCGCCCATCCGAACCTGAAAGGCTTCCTTGCCTTCGGCAGTCAGGGCCCGATCGGTGCCGGCCGCGCCGTCGAAGAGCGCCGCAAGGTCGGCGAGATCTTCGTGCTTGGTCCCTTCTCTCCGGGACAGGGCCAGAAGCTGGTGAAATCCGACGCGATTTCCGGCGGCTTCATGTGGAATCCGAAACAGGCCGGTGAAGTCTTCGTGACGCTTGCGGACAAGCTGATGAAGGGCGAGGAGGTCAAGGACGGCGACGAGATCGAAGGTCTCGGCAAGGTCAAGCCCGACTTCGAGAACCGCAACATCATCGTCGACCAGTTGGTGCCAATCAACAAGGATACGGTCGCCGACCTCGCGGCCATGGGGCTCTAATGGCAAGGCCCGTGCGCCGGATCCGGCGCGCGGGTGACGAACAGAGTTTGATCTTCTGCATGCATTGTGCCCGGGATCGGTATCGGTCGAAGGGCGCATGCAATCGGGTTCTCCCGGCTGCTGGGCCGGCTCCGGCCGGCCTGGCAAGTCCCCTCAACATTGGAGCGGGATGAGGAAAACTGTTTGCGGTCTTCCGGCCGCATCCCTCTCAGACTTGACGATCTAAGGCGCAGATTCATGCATCAGCTTGCGACCGCGGGAGGAGGCGAAAAGCCGCTTCTGTCCCTGCGCGACATCAACATGACTTTCGGTGGCGTCAGGGCGCTCAAGAATGTGAGCTTCGACGTTCGCCCGGGCGAGGTCCATTGCCTTGCTGGCGAAAACGGCTGCGGCAAGAGCACGTTGATCAAGATCATCACCGGCGTTTACCGCCCCGCCGACGGCGCCTCGATCGAATTTGATGGCGAAACCTATTCGCACATGTCGCCGGTGACGGCGCAGGACCGCGGCATCCAGGTGATCTGGCAGGACCTGGCGCTTTTCCCAGAGATGAGCGTTGCCGAAAACATTGCCTTTCAGACAGTGCTCGGCCGCTGGCCGAAGCTCGTCGATTACAGCCGCATGCGCAAGATCGCGGAGGATGCGCTCGCCCGCCTCGGTGTGACGCTCGATGTCGACCTGCCGCTGAAAGAATATGCCATTGCCCAGCGGCAGATCGTGGCGATCGCACGGGCGCTCGTCGGCGAGGCACGGCTCGTCTTCATGGATGAGCCGACCGCATCGCTGACGCAGTCGGAAACCGACCATCTGCTCGATATCGTCCGCGGCCTCTCTGCTTCCGGCGTCGCCGTCGTCTTCGTCAGCCACCGGCTTGCGGAGGTGCTGGAGATTTCAAGCCGCATCACGGTCTTGCGGGACGGCGCGCTGGTCGGCGTCTATCCCGCCGCCGGCATGACACAATCGCGCATCACCGAACTGATGACGGGCAAGACCTTCGACCAGCAGGTGCGCGCCAAGTCCCGTGACGGGCAGCCCGTCGTGCTCGATGTGAAGGGCTTGTCTCGCCCCGGCCAGTTCGAGGAGATTTCGCTGACTGTCCGCCGAGGCGAGACGCTCGGGATCACCGGGCTGCTCGGTGCGGGGCGCACCGAACTGGCGCTGACGCTGTTCGGCATGCTGAAGCCTGCATCCGGCACCATTGCGCTTGAAGGCAGGGACGTTCGCTTCTCCTCCAATCGCGACGCGATCGAGGCAGGTGTCGCCTATCTCTCGGAGGACCGGCTGTCGCTCGGTCTCATCCAGCCGCAATCGATCGCAGACAATCTGGTCATTGGTTCGCTCGACAAGATCCTCGCTGGTGGCCTCTTGTCGGAAGACCGCAAACGCAACCTCGTTTCCCGCTGGATTGCCGATCTCGGCGTCAAGATCGGCCTGCAGCACGATGCGATCTCGACGCTTTCGGGCGGCAACCAGCAGCGTGTGGCGATCGCCAAGTGGCTGGCGACCGATCCGAAGCTTTTGATCCTCGACGCCCCGACTGTCGGCGTCGATGTCGGCGCGCGCGCCGGCATCTTCGACATCGTCGCTCGACTGGCCGAAAGCGGGCTTTCGATCATCCTGATCTCCGACGAGGTGCCCGAGGTCTATTTCAACGCCGACCGCGTGCTGCACATGGCGCAGGGCCGCATCGTCGGCAGCTACGATCCGCGCTCGGCCTCGCTCTCAGAGATCGAAGGAGCCGTCTATGCGTAGCTTCGTGCGCACCCACGCGACCGAAGTGTCGCTGCTCGCCGTCATCGTCGTGATCAGTGCCGTCCTTTCTGTCTCGACGGCCAATTTCTTCTCGATCAGCAACGCTTTCGACCTGCTCAACATCAGCTCGGTCAACATCATCTTTGCCGTCGGTTTGCTGGTGGTGCTGATCGCCGGCGGGATCGACATTTCCTTCGCCGTCGCCGCGTCCGTTGTTCAATATGGCACGGCCATCGTCCTCGGCTGGATCGGCGGAGGTGGGTGGATCTCGGGGCTATTGATCGCCGGGTCGATCGGCATCCTGCTCGGTGCCGTCAACGCCTTCCTGATCCACCGCTTCCGGGTGATCTCGATCGTCGCGACGATCTCAACCTTCAACATCTACTTCGGCCTGCTGATGTTCTTCACCAAGGGCGTGTCGATCTACGACCTGCCGGACTGGCTGACCGACCGCGTCATCCTGTTCGAGCACGAGATGGCCGATGGAACCTGGATTGAGATCACGCTGCCGGTGCTGGTGATGGTGATCTGCGTCATCGCCACGTGGGTGCTGATCACCCGCACGACCACGGGTCGCCAGCTCTATGCCTTCGGCGACAACCCGGAAGGGGCCCGCCGTTTCGGCATCAACATCGGCGCCATGCAGTTCATCGCCTTCGGTTGGCTCGGCCTGATGGCCGGGATCGGCGGGCTCATTCAGGCGCACTATGCGCAGGAAGTGGTGCCGAATGCGCTCTATGGCCGCGAACTCGACGTGCTCGCGGCCGTCGTGCTTGGCGGCGCGCGGCTTGGCGGCGGCAAGGGATCGGTGTTCGGTTGCGTGCTCGGGGTGCTCTTGATCTCCATCACCCAGAACGGCCTCAACCTGATGGGGGTTTCGCCCTTTGCCTTCAAGATGATCATCGGCGCCATCATCCTCATCGCGATCACGCTCTCCAACACCGGCATCGAAAAATTGCTGCCCTTCACCAGCCAGAAAGGGTCCGGACGATGAACGCGATGATCGAACGCGCAAAGACTGTGCTCGGGCCGGAGATGGCCGGGCCAGGACTGGCTTTCCTCGCCGTGGTGCTGGTCTTCGGCATTGCCGCGCCACAGTTCCTGAGTGCCGCCACCTTCGGCTCGGTCGCCTTCCAGCTGCCGGAACTCGGGCTGCTGACGCTTGCCATGCTGCTGCCGATCCTGACGGGCGGCCTCAATCTCGCGATCACGTTCACGGCCAACATCGCCGGTTTGACGCTTGCCTGGGTGCTGCAGGCCAATGGCGGTGTCGATGCCGGGCCTGGCGCTTTCCTCCTCGGCTCGGTTCTCGCCATTCTCGTCGGGGCGTCGAGCGGCGTGATCATGGGGCTGGTGATCGCCTTTACCCGCGCCCACCCGATCCTCGTCTCACTGTCGATGATGATCTTCCTGCGCGGCCTCGGCGAATTCCTGACGCGCGGCGGCGATGTCTCGGGTTTCCCGGCCTTCCTCGGTCCCCTCGGTCACGGCTCGCTTCTCGGCGTGCCGATCCCGCTCGTCGTCTTCATCGTCTGCGTGCTCGCCTGGCACGTGCTGCTATCGCGCACCAAGCTCGGCTTCAACACCTACATGATCGGTTCCAACCTCGAGGCGACGCGCTATTCCGGCATCAACACCCGCAAGGTGATCGTGCTCGTCTATGCGCTGTCGGGTGCGATGTGCGCCATTGCCGGCATCATCATGCTGGCCCGATTCAACTCGGTGCGCATCGGCCACGGCGAAAGCTACCTGCTGATCACGGTGCTCGCCTGTTTCCTCGGCGGCGTCAACCCGTTCGGCGGCTTCGGCCGGGTCATTCCCGTCTTCGTCGCGCTGGTCGTACTCCAACTGCTTTCCTCCGGCCTCAACCTCGTCGGCGCCAACCAGCATCTGGCGACCGCCGTCTGGGGGCTGCTGCTTGCCGGCGTCATGGTGCTGCGGTTCATCGCCACCAAGTTCAAGATTTCATTTGTCAGAAAGGAAACATGACCATGCAGGGTTTTGGCGTCCATACGAGCATGTGGACCATGAATTGGGATCGCCCAGGCGCCGAGCGCGCCGTTGCAGCGGCGGTGAAGTACGGCGTCGATTTCATCGAGATCCCGATGCTCAACCCGCCGGCGGTCGACACCGACCATACCAAGGCGCTGCTTGAGAAGAACAAGCTGCGCGCCGTCTGCTCGCTGGGCCTGCCGGAGCGCGCCTGGGCGTCCGTTCGGCCGGATGCGGCGATCGAGCACCTGAAGGTGGCGATCGACAAGACGGCCGATCTCGGCGGCGAAGCGCTTTCCGGCGTCATCTATGGCGGCATCGGCGAACGCACCGGCGTGCCGCCGACCGAGGCCGAGTATGACAACATTGCTCGCGTGCTACAGGCGGCCGCCAAGCATGCAAAGACCCGTGGCATCGAACTTGGGGTCGAAGCCGTCAACCGCTACGAGAACCACCTGATCAACACCGGCTGGCAGGCGGTCGACATGATCAAGCGGGTCGGAGCCGACAACGTCTTCGTCCATCTCGACACCTACCACATGAACATCGAGGAAAAGGGCATCGGCACCGGCATCCTCGATGCCCGCGACTTCATCAAGTACATCCACCTGTCCGAAAGCGACCGCGGCACGCCCGGCTACGGCAACTGCGCCTGGGACGAAATCTTTGCGACGCTCGCGGCGATTGGCTTCAAGGGGGGGCTCGCGATGGAGAGCTTCATCAACATGCCGCCGGAAGTCGCCTATGGCCTTGCCGTCTGGAGGCCGGTCGCCAAGGACGAGGAGGAGGTCATGGGCAACGGTCTGCCGTTCCTCAGGAACAAGGCGAAGCAATACGGATTGATCTAGGCGGGCGCGCGTACAGCGCCTCTTGGATCACGACGGGAGGGTCGCCTCATGGCAGTCGCAGCGGACGGGAAAGCCGGCACGGTCGCCGTGCTCGATGTCGGCAAGACCAATGTCAAGCTGAATGCGGTGACGGCGGACGGTGTCGTCCTGGAAACGCTCAGTATTGCCAATCCGGTGCTGCCGGGGCCACCCTGGCGCCACCACGATCTCGACGCGCTCGGCGAATGGGTCTTCTCCAGTCTTGCCGAGCTTGGCCGGCGCCACCCGCTGCAGACTTTCGTCGCCGCCGGACATGGTTCCGGCGGCGTGCTCGTCGGCGATGATCCGGATCTCGCCTCCGGAGTGGCGTTGCCGATGATCGACTACGAGCAGCCGTTGCCGGAGCAGATCCGGCTCGGCTACGCGCCGCTCGCAGGCTCCTTCTTCGACCGGGGCAGCGCAATGATGCACAGCGCCACCCACCAGGCACGTCAACTCTACTGGATGCAGGAGCACGCGCCGGAAGCGGTTAATGGCGCGCGCTGGTATCTCGGCCTGCCGCAATACTGGGCGTGGCGCCTGTCCGGCGTTGCCGTATCCGAAGCGAGCCTGCTCGGGGCACAGTCCCATCTCTGGAATGTCGCGAACCGTTGCTTCGCCCCAATTGTCGCCGCGCGCGGCTGGCGGCGGCTGATGCCGGATTTCGCCGATGCCTGGCAGGTCCTTGGCAAGGTGCGACCGGAGCTTGTCCGCCGCTTCGGTGTGCCGGATGGCCTCAGCGTGTTGTCGGGTGGCCACGACAGCAGCCTCAACCACTATCGCTACCAAGCGGCTGGCCTCAGCGATTTCATCGTTGTTTCCACCGGGACCTGGATCGTTGGCTTCAGTGGTCGCACGGCGCTCGACCGGCTCGACGAGCATCGTGGCATGACGCTCAACAGCGACGTTTTCGGTCGGCCGCTCGGCGGTGTTCTCACCATGGGCGGCCGAGAGTTTTCGCATGTCGCCGGGCGTGAGCTGCCCGAGGCGCCAGTGCCTGACGACGTCGTGCTCAGCCTGATCGCCAAGCGCACCATGGCGCTCCCCTCTTTCGGTAACGACGATGGCCTCTTTCCCGAGAGTGCCGGGCGCGGGCGCATCAGCGGGCCGCCACCGGAAACGCCGATCGAAAGGAAGGCGCTGGCGCTCCTCTATTGCGCATTGCTGACGGCCGAATGCATCGAGGCGCTGGGGCCCGGGCAGCTGGTCGTACTCGACGGCAGCTTTCTGCGCGATCCGCTTTATGCCCGCCTCGTCGCGGCGCTGATGCCGAGCCGGCGGGTCCGCTTCAATCTCGACGCCTATGGCGTCGCCTCCGGCGCTGCGTTGCTGGCAAGCGAGGGAAGGCGCCGGGAATCCTCGCCGCTCTCGCTTGCCGATCCTGGCGACATTCAACACCTCTGGCCAACGGTTGCCGTCTATGCGTCGCAATGGCGGGCGCGCGCCGGTACCGGGCACAACACTGGCTTCAATCGTGATTTTGAAAGGACATATCGATGATGAAGGTCGACAATCTGTCGCTGCGCCGGGAGATGGTGGACATCTGCTGCCGGATGAACTCGAGTGGCATCAACCAGGGGACCGCCGGTAACCTGTCGGTGCGAACGGCCGATGGCTTCCTGATCACGCCGTCATCTCTGGCCTATGAGACAATGCAGCCGGAGGATCTGGTTGAGATGGATTTCGACGGCACCTATGTCGGGCGTCGCCCTTCGTCCGAATGGCGCTTCCATCGCGACATCCTGAGGGAGCGCACGGATATCAACGTCGTGCTGCATTGCCATTCGGTTTATGCGACGACGCTCGCCTGCCATCACAAGACAATCCCGAGCTTTCATTACATGACCGGTATCGCTGGCGGTACGACGATCCGCTGCGCCGAATACGCGACCTTTGGCACCCAGGCGCTGTCCGACAACGCACTTGTGGCGCTGAAGGATCGTATCGCCTGCCTGCTTGGGCAACACGGTCAGATCTCGCTCGGCAAGACACTGGAATCCGCGCTGTGGCTGGCGATCGAAATCGAGACGCTGTCGCGCATGTATGTCCAGGCGCTGACGCTTGGCGAGCCGCCGATCTTGCCCGACGACGAAATGGAGCGGGTGATCGGGCAGATGCGCCGCATGAGCTACGGCCAGGCGCCGGATGGCGAGGGCGTCAATGACGTCGCGCGCCCGCGCGCCGCCGTTTGAGGTACAAGGTCGCGTGCACTTGTGTAGCTGGCCTTGTTCGTCCGGCATCGTGAAGGTATCAGGAAGGATGTGAATGCCAGCCACGAGGAGCAGTCCATGTCGAAGCACGAAACGCAAGAGGCTGGCGTTAGCCTGACGTTTCGAGGGGCCATCGTGGTGATGGGCGTGTCGGGGACCGGCAAGACTTCGGTCGGCGAGGCGATCGCCGATGCCTGCGGCTACCGCTTCGTCGAGGGCGATGCCCTGCACCCCGCAGAGAACATCCTGAAGATGTCGGCCGGCATTCCGCTCGCCGATGCGGATCGCTGGCCCTGGCTTGAAGAAATCGGCAGGCAACTCGCGTCGAGCGACGCGCCGCTTGTTGTCTCCTGTTCGGCGCTGAAGCGCAGCTATCGCGATCTGCTGCGCAAGAGCGCCGGCAAACCCGTCGCATTCGTCTACCTTCACGGCGATCGCGACGTACTGGTCGGGCGGATGCAGCGCCGGTCGGGGCATTTCATGCCCGCTTCGCTGCTCGACACTCAGCTCGCGACGCTGGAGGATCCGGCCGGCGAGCCGTTGACCGTCGCAGTCGACGTCGCGCCGCCGTCTCAGGTGGTTATCCGCGCCGCGCTTGCGGCGCTTGCAAAGGCGGGTGTTGAAGGCGCCCACTAGGGTCGGAATGGTCTTCGCGTGCGGCCTTAAACAGCCGATGGCAGGGGACTGGCATGCCGTTGCGCATGCCGGTCCCAATTCTTCCCGGGTTTGCGAAACGGGGTGAATCAACTAATGCTCAGCCATGATGCAACGATATCTGAGTCGGAGATTCGGCACGTCGCAAGGGCGGCTGCGCCCTTCAAAACCGTGGCGCTGTGTCGCGCCGCTGCTGGCGGCGGTGGCACTCGTCTCCGGCTGCACGACGCGCCAGGACGTCGGCACACCGACCAGCAGCACCATGGTTCCCTCGGAAACCGCGCTGGTCCTGCCACCACCCGGCGGCCCTGCGATCTCGAACGTTATCGAACGACGCAGCACCAACGCCATCGAGCAGGACATCTACCTCTACACCTCGGCGGCAACGCCCGGGCAGAACGTGCTGCACGCCAGGTTTTTCGGGCCGATGGAGGCGCGCTTCGATCAGCAGAAGCGCAGTGCCTATGCCGGCATCCGGGATAACAAGATGATGGCAGAGGCGCGCCGGGCATTGCCCGGCGTTCCGCTCGCGCTTTCGCCCTATTTCCTGCAAAACAACTACGGTCCCTTCGGCTATGCCTTCGGCCGCGGCAGGGCAAACGACGCCTGTGTCTTTGCCTGGCAGCAGATCCGCCAGCCGGAGAACCACCGCTCGCCGCTCAAGGGCTACGGCACCATCCAGATCAAGCTTCGCTATTGCGCAACCGGCGCGAGCGAGGCCGAACTGCTGGCGCCCGTCTATGGCTATACCATCACCGGTACCTTCGGTGATCCGGCCTGGAATCCCTATGGTGCGCCAGCGCCCTTGGACGCCGGCATAGGCCGCACGGGCAGCCCGATCTACCGCAAGGAAGAAGCGCCGACCGAGAGTGCTCCGGCGGTGGTGACGAGGCGCCAGGTGCAGCCGGTGATCCGTCGCGAAGTGCGCAGCACCGTTTCGACCCTGGCTGAGCAGCCCACCGTCACGCCGACGGCCGGGTCAACGATACCTGTTCCTCAGCCGGATGGCACGGTGACGCTGCCGCAGCCGGACACGACGAGAAAAGCGGTGCCGAACGTGGTGGTGCCGGCACCGGCATGCGACGGGCAACAGGCCGGGGGAACATGCCCTTAATCGACCGCTAACCATCCTTTGGTAAGGGCGTTGGAGGTTTGAGGGAACTCGGTCGGATACAGGTCGAGCATACCAGTGGCATGATGCCGAACGCTGGAAGGCAAATGTATGAGCAAGGTCGGATCCGTAGCCGCTTGGGCGTTTTTCTCGCTTTGCGTCATTGCCGTCATCACCTTGCCGGTAAACCTCCAGACCCAGCTGATCGTCAGCGTTCTCATCGTCACCTTCATGGCCGTACTGAAGCTCGCCAATGCCGGCGGGCGGTGGCGGCTGATCGCGCTTGCCTTCGGTACCGCGGTGGTGCTGCGCTACGTCTACTGGCGCACCACCAGCACGCTGCCACCCCTCAACCAGCTTGAGAACTTCATCCCCGGCTTCCTGCTCTATCTCGCCGAGATGTACAGTGTGATGATGCTGTCGCTCAGCCTGTTCGTGGTCGCCATGCCGCTGCCACCGCGCAAGGCAAGCTCCATATCCGAAGGCAAGTTTCCGAAGGTTGATGTCTTCGTGCCGTCCTACAACGAGGATGCCGGGCTGCTCGCCAATACGCTGGCGGCGGCCAAGGCGATGGACTATCCCGCCGACAAGCTGACGGTCTGGCTGCTCGATGACGGCGGCACGAAACAGAAGCGGCTTTCGGCAAACCTCGTCGAGGCGCAGCGCGCTTCCGCCCGCCATGTCGAGTTGCAGGCGCTTTGCAACGATCTTGGCGTGCGCTACCTGACGCGCGACCGCAACGAGCATGCCAAGGCTGGCAATCTCAACAACGGCATGCTGCATTCCGATGGCGAGCTGATTGCGGTCTTCGATGCCGATCACGCGCCGGCGCGCGACTTCCTGCTGGAGACCGTCGGCTACTTCGAGCAAGATCCGAAGCTGTTTCTGGTCCAGACACCGCACTTCTTCCTCAATCCCGATCCGCTGGAACGCAATTTGCGGACGTTCGAGAAGATGCCGAGCGAGAACGAGATGTTCTACGGCATCATCCAGCGCGGCCTCGACAAGTGGAACGCGGCCTTCTTCTGTGGTTCGGCGGCCGTGCTCAGGCGCAAGGCGCTCGAGGACACGGAAGGCTTCAGCGGCATGAGCATCACCGAGGATTGCGAAACAGCACTGGCTCTGCACGGACGGGGTTGGAACAGCATCTATGTCGACCGCCCCTTGATCGCCGGACTGCAGCCGGCGACATTCGCGAGCTTCATCGGCCAGCGTAGCCGCTGGGCCCAGGGGATGATGCAGATCCTGTTGTTCCGTTTTCCGCTGTTCAAGGGCGGTCTGTCGATCCCGCAGCGGCTTTGCTACATGTCGTCGACGCTGTTCTGGCTGTTTCCGATCCCGCGCACGATCTTTCTCTTCGCGCCGCTCTTTTACCTGTTCTTTGACCTGCAGATCTTCACGGCGTCGGGTGGCGAGTTCCTTGCCTACACACTTGCCTACATGCTCGTGAACCTGATGATGCAGAACTACCTCTATGGCTCGTTCCGTTGGCCCTGGATCTCCGAACTCTACGAGCTCGCGCAAACGGTGCATCTGCTGCCGGCTGTCATTTCCGTGCTGATGAGCCCCAGCCGACCGACCTTCAAGGTGACCGCAAAGGATGAATCGATCCAGGAAAGCCGGCTGTCGGAGATCGGCCGGCCGTTCTTCGTGATCTTTGCCGTGCTCTTCGTCGCCCTGCTGATGACGATCTACAGGGTCTACACCGAGCCCTACAAGGCCGACGTGACACTGGTCGTCGGCGGCTGGAACCTGCTCAACCTGGTGATGGCCGGTTGCGTGCTCGGCGTTGTGTCCGAGCGCGGGGAGCTCGCCTCATCGCGTCGCGTCAAGGTCAGCCGTCGCTGCGAGTTCGGCGTTGGCGGACAGTGGTATCCCGCGACGATCGAAGACGTTTCTGCCCACGGCGCCCGTGTCCAGGTCTATGGCATCGATGCATCGACGCTGCCGACCGATACCGAGGGCGCGATCCGCTTCGAGCCCTATAGCGGCGACGGCACGCCGGAATCGCTCCCAGTCGCGATCCGGAACAAGGAGGTCGACGGCGACATCACCAGCGTCGGCTGCCGCTATCTGCCGCAGGCGGCACGCCATCACAGCCTTGTCGCCGACCTGATCTTCGCCAATTCGCGGCAATGGAGCGAGTTCCAGAGTGCGCGGCGCGGCAACCCGGGACTGGTGCGAGGAACGCTCTGGTTCCTGTGGCTGGCTTTGTACCAGACAAGCCGCGGCCTGATCTATTTCCTGCGCAGCCTGCGCGGCTCCGATGCTCAGAAGGAGGGCGCTTGATGATCAGGCTCGCTTTCCTCGCGTCTCTGTGGGTGGTCGCGGCGACCGGTGCCTTCGCGCAACCTGCCCCCTTCGACATGTCCGGCGAGCGTCCGGCCGATGCGCCCGTTTTTCAGCCGCCAGCGGCGACCTCCGGCCAGAATGAGGGGGCGGCGGTGGAAGCACCGAGCAGCACTGCCGTGCTGGACGAATTCAAGCGCTTCATCATCCCGTTTAGCGCCTTGTCCCTGACGGGAGAGGTCGATGAACGCGCCTGGTCGGTCTATCTGACGCCGGCCCAGGCGCAATCTGCTAGCGCGCTGAACTTTGCCTATCAGAACGCCATTGTCGTTGCGCCCGAAGTGTCGATGCTGTCGGTCTTCGTCAACGGCGAACTGGCCGGCGAGGGGCCTATCGGGTCCGCCGAGGCGGCTACCCCGCTGAGCTACGACCTGAAGCCGGGCCTTCTGCATGCCGGCTCGAATGACATCCGCTTCCAGGTTCGCCAGCGCCACCGCACCGACTGCACGGTCGAATCGACCTATGAATTGTGGACGGAGATTGCTCCGGATACCGCCTTCATCCGCTTTGCGTCAGGCGACAGTCAGGCGCTCACAAGCCTTGACGACGTGCGCGCGGTCGGTCTCGACGAGCACGGCAGGACGCGGTTCAATCTCGTGGTCCCCGGTTTGCAGCAGCCGAGCCGCATCGCGGCGCTGATGCGGCTTGCGCAAGGCCTGGCACTGAGGGGGCAGATGCCCGCCCAGGAATTCGGCCTGAGCGAGACCCTGCCCGAGCTTGGCAAGCCGGGCGAGATAACCGCCCTGGTCGGCACCGCCGACGAAGTGGCTCCGCTCCTCGAACGGTTGCCGGATGGTGCCGCGAATGGCCCGGTTGCGATGTTCGTGCGCGACAACAGGACCAAGGCATCGTTGCTGGTCATCAGCGGTCCGGATTGGTCCGCAGTGCAGGAGGCGATCGAAGGGGTCACGCAGCCGATGGACCGTCCGAGCAACATTCCGCGGGATGTGATAGCGACGGCGCGTTGGCACTTGCCGGAGACACCGTTGGTCGTCTCGAGCGCGCGTCTGCGCTTCTCCGAGCTTGGGGTGGAGACCAGCGAATTCACCGGCCGGCGGTTCCGTACACGCTTCTCCGTTGCCGTGCCCTCGGACTTCTATGCCGACGCCTACGGCGATGCCACCCTGCTGCTCGATGCGGCCTATACCGAAGCGGTTCTGCCTGGCAGCCACATCGACATTTACGTCAACGGCAATATCGCGTCGACCATCCCGCTGAATTCGGTGACCGGCGATATCCTCCGGCATCTGCCGATCAAGGTCACGATGCGCCATTTCAAGCCCGGCCCGAACCTGATCGAGATCGAGGCCGTGCTGACGGCAGAGCCGGACAAGGCCTGTGCGCCGGGAACGCCGGGGTCCAACGATCCGCGCTTCGCCCTGTTCGACACCTCCGAACTGCGCATGCCGGAGTTTGCCCGTATTGGCCGCCGGCCTAATCTTGCGGCGATCTCCGGCGCCGGCGCGCCCTATCGCAACGATGCCACGGCCGTTCCGCTCTTTCTCGACCGCGCCGATGAAGACACGCTGTCGGCGACCGCGACTTTCCTCGCCAGGCTTGCCGTTGCCGGGGGCAGGCCAATCACCGTTGAGGTAATCACCTCGCCTCTGGCCGCCGGCAGCCGCAATGCGCTATTCGTTGGCGCGATGCCGCAACTGCCCAAGACGGTGTTGACGCAGGTTGGCATCGACGCCACCCGGCAGATTTCCTGGGGGAATGCCGAGGATGCCGGTTCCCCGGACGAAACGCAGCGGGCGATCGATGAGTGGCGGACACGCTTGAGCGGTGGCGCGTGGCGAAACCAGGTCACGGGATTCCAGACCTGGGTGAAGCAGGAATTCGACATTTCACTGAGTTCGTTGCGCATTCTGCCTGAGGCACAGGCCGAATTTGCCCCGCCGGAAACCGCAAGCCTGGTCCTCGCCCAGGGCGCCAACCCGACCGATGATGCGACCTGGACCTTGCTGACCGCGCCGACGGCCAAGCGGCTGCGCGAGGGTGCTGCGGCCATTGCCGACGTCACGCGCTGGCAGCAGCTTGCCGGCCGGGTTTCGGCCTACGAGCCGGCCGCCGACAAGATCGAGGTCACGCCGGTTGCCGGTTTCGATTTCGTCCAGACGCAACCGCCGTCCCTCACCAATTATCGCCTGATCTTTGCCAACTGGCTGTCCAGCAACATCATGGTCTATGCGCTGCTGTTGATCGGGTTGTCGGTCCTTCTGGGGCTTGCGACCTCCGCGATGCTGACCCGGATCGGGCGACGCAAATGATGTGGCGAGCCGCACTCCTGGCCGGACTGTTCGCGCTGATGACGCCGGCGTCGTCTGCCGGTGCGGCGGCCGGGCAGGGCGGCTCGGTCAGCCTAGAGGATTGGGCGCAATACAAGACCCGCTTCCTCGATCCCGGAGGCCGTATCATCGACGATGCCAATGGCAATGTCAGCCACAGTGAAGGCCAGGGCTATGGCCTGCTTCTGTCCGTACTCGCCGATAATCCGCCCGATTTCGCGCTGATCTGGTCCTTCACGCGCCGTGAACTGCTGCTTCGAGACGACGGGTTGGCCGCCTGGAAATGGAGCCCGAGCGAAAGACCGCATGTCATCGACATCAACAACGCCACCGACGGCGACATTCTGATCGCCTACGCGCTTGTACTGGCCGGCGAGCGCTGGAAGCGGCAGGACTATCTGCAGGCGGCATCGCGGATCGCCAAGGCCCTCCTCGACAACACGCTGCTCGATCATGGTGGCCGGACATTGCTGCTGCCGGGTGTTTCAGGCTTTGGCGTGACCGAGCGCGCCGACGGCCCGGTCGTCAATCCGTCCTACTGGATCTTCGAGGCCTTCCCCGCACTCGACCGCGTGGCGCCGTCGCCACGCTGGAAGAAGCTCTCGGACGACGGCCTGGCCCTGTTGAACGCCGTTCAGCTCGGTCCGCGAAAACTTGCCGCCGATTGGGTGAGCCTCAAAACAATGCCAAAGCCCGCCCAGGGTTTTCCGGCCGAATACGGCTATAACGCGTTGCGGATTCCGCTCTATCTTGCACGCGCGGACATGGGAGGACGGGACCTGATGGCGCGGTTGCGTCAGGGCACGGCAGGTGATGGTGATGCGCTCGTCCTCAGCGACGTCTCGACCGGCGCCGTGCAAACCAACCTGACCGACCCCGGTTATCGATTTGTTAACCATATTCTGGCCTGTGTCTTGGACCGGGCCGTCATACCCGACAGCGTCAAGGTGTTCAGCCCGACGCAATATTATCCTTCCACGCTGCACCTCTTGGGGCTGTCTTACGTGAAGGAGAAGCGTCCGGAGTGTCTATGAAAACCTCAATCGTTGCCATTGCTGCTGTAATGACCACGGCGATCGGGGTTGCCGGACTGACCGATGGCGGCTTCTTGCGCCAGAATACCAACAAATTCACGGGCTCGCCTGAGCCTGTGACCGCCGCTGCCGTCCCTGAAAATGGCGCCGGAGTTGGCCGGAGCTCTGCTCCGCAGTTCACCCAGGTGGCGCAGGCGGAACGGCCATCGGACGAAAAGGCGAAGTCCGCCAAGCCGCAACCGATCGTCGACGAATCGGCCCTGCGTTATTTCGCGGCCAAGGGCGACACGGCCCGGCTGCAGGCGGAAATCTCGCGCCTGCGCTCGCTTTACCCCGACTGGGTCCCGCCGGCCGATCCGCTGGCTGTGCCGCAAAACACCGACGTCGCGCTCGAAACCATGTGGCGTCTTTACTCGGAAGGTCGCTACGCCGAAGTTCGAAAGGCGATTGCCGAGCGCCAGGCGAAGGAAGCGGCATGGCAGCCACCCTCCGATCTCCTGGAGCGGCTCAACGTCGCCGAGGCGCGTGCCCGGCTGGTGAATGCTTCCGAGCTGAAACAATACGAGACGGTGATTTCGGTTGCCGCCAGCACGCCGAGCCTTCTCACCTGCTCGGAGGTGGATGTGCTGTGGCATGTCGCCAATGCCTTTGCCGAGACCAAGCGTTCGGAGCGGGCCCGAGACGCCTATCTCTATGTCCTGAAGAATTGCGAGAACACTCCCGAGCGGCTTGCGACAGTACAGAAGGCGGCCGCGGTGCTGCCCTATGCGACGCTGCAGGACCTGCTCGCCTACGAGCGCACCAACCAAGAGGGCGTGCCGGAATTCGAGAGCATTCGCGACGATCTGGCGCGTCGCTTCGTCGCTGAGGGCGACGAGGACAAGGCGCTTGCGGTCGATCCCAAGTATGTCCAGCGCGTCGAACGGCTGGCCGAGACCGGCGGAACGGCGAGCGATGCCCTGCTGCTCGGCTGGTACCAGTTGCGCCGCGACAATATGAGTGCGGCCGAGCCATGGTTTCGGCGCGCACATGACAAGGAAGATTCAGCCTCCGCGTCGCAGGGCCTTGCCCTGACTTTGATTGCGCGCAAGGCGCCAGCCGAGGCTGAGGCGGTACTTTATCCGTGGCGCGATAGTTCCCCGGAAGCGCTTGCGACCTATTTTGCTGCCACTGCCAACGTGCTTGCCATCGATCCGCCGCTCGCGCTGGACGCGGCGGTGCTGGCGCGCATTGCCCAGGAAACCACCACGGGTCGCGATGCGGCAACAGCGCAGCAGTTCGGCTGGTATGCCCGCGCCCTCAATCAGCCAGCGACGGCCGCGCAATGGTTCGCGACCGCCCTGCGCTGGAAGCCGGACGACGAGCCGTCCGCCTACGGCCTTGCGCTCAGTCGCGACCAGTTGGGCGACAAGGATGGGGTCGCAGAGATCCAGCGCTTGTGGTCCGGTCGTTCCGAGCGCATCGCCCGGCTTGGCGAAGTCAAGGAGACGCTCGACGAGATCAACCGGGCGCAGGTCCCGACCGCCGAGAGACAGCGGAGCCAGCCGCAGCCTTCCACCCGCACGACCGTTGTCACCGAAGTCGTCGAGCAGCCGGTGACCCAGAGGCCGCGCGCGGGCGGGACCACCCAGAAGGCGGTGCGAACCGGGGCCGGTTGCCGCACGACCATCAATCCCACCGGGCTTGCGCCCCAGGCGGCTTTGACGCGCGGCTGGTGCCTGATGGACCTCAACCGCCCGCTCGAGGCGGCCGAAGCCTTCGAGGTTGCGCTGCAAGCGCCTGCGTCGCAGATCCGCGAGGATGCCGCCTATGGCCAGAGCCTTGCCTACCTGCGCGCCGGCCTGACCAGCAAGGCTGCGGTTTCGGCCACCAAATCGACGCAGTCGCGCGGCCGGATCGACGAACTGCAAACGGCGATCCTGGCCGACCGCGCCATTGCCGCATTCGACGCCAAACGCTATCGCGAGGCCCTGCTGTTCCTCGATCAGCTCGGGCAGATTTCGACGCGACGGCAGGATCTGATGGTCCTGCGCGGCTATTCCTACATGAACCTGAAGCGCTTCGAAGAGGCGCGCCGTGTCTTCGAAGCGCTGGCTGCCACCGGCAACCGTGACGCGATGCAGGGCCTTGCGGCCGTCGAGGCCACCCAGGAAATCTGGCCGAACAAGAACTGACCGCTCCCTGCCAGCAGGTTCGTAGCTGTCCGCGTCCTTGCGCGTGCGCGGATTGCGCCGAACCGGGTGAAGGCAGCGCGAGGGTGCGGTAGCGCTCTCGCGCACAGGATGCAATCGACCGGGGCTTCCGGATTTTCAGATCGTGCTTGGCTTCGCCGCTCTTTGGAAGGAAATTAGCGGAACGCGGTGCTATCGTCCGGCCATGTCGCGGCGCTGATATCATTGCTTTCGCCGCGATCCGCGTAGAGGATGGAACGCAATCGTCCTGTCGTGTGGGAGGAGACCGCACCGCAGTGACGTCGGGAGGACAGACATGTTTCAGGGCGGATTGACCTTCGCGCTCGGCGAGGACATCGATGCGTTGCGCGAGAGCGTGCGCCGGTTCGCGAGCGAGCGCATCGCGCCTTTGGCGGAAGAAACCGATCGCAAAAATGCGTTCCCGATGCACCTGTGGCGAGAGATGGGCGAACTCGGCCTGCTCGGCATCACCGCTGACGAAGCCTATGGCGGCGCCGGCATGGGCTACCTTGCCCATTGCATCGCGATGGAGGAAATCAGCCGGGCATCCGCTTCGGTTGCGCTCAGCTACGGCGCGCACTCCAATCTCTGCGTCAACCAGATCAGCCGCAACGGCAATGACGCCCAGAAGGCGCGCTATCTGCCGAGGCTGATTTCCGGCGAACATGTCGGCGCACTGGCAATGTCTGAGCCTGGCGCCGGCTCCGATGTCGTATCGATGACGCTCAAGGCGGAAAAGCGCGGCGACCGCTACGTGCTGAACGGCAACAAGATGTGGATCACCAACGGTCCGGACGCGGACGTGCTCGTCGTCTATGCCAAGACCGATCCGGCGGCCGGCCCGCGCGGCATTACCGCGTTCCTCGTGGAAAAGGGTTATTCCGGCTTTTCGACTGGCCAGAAGCTCGACAAGCTCGGCATGCGCGGTTCCAATACCTGCGAGCTTATTTTCCGCGATTGCGAGGTGCCGGAGGAAAACGTCCTTGGCACCGTCGGCGGCGGTGTTCGCGTGCTGATGTCGGGGCTCGACTACGAGCGCGTGGTGCTTTCGGCGGGCCCGCTAGGCATCATGGCGGCTTGCCTTGATGTCGTCGTCCCCTATCTCCATGAGCGCAAGCAGTTCGGACAGGCGATCGGCGAATTCCAGCTGATGCAGGGCAAGCTCGCGGACATGTATGTGACGGCGAATGCGGCGCGCGCCTATGTCTACGCGGTGGCGGCGGCCTGCGACCGCGGCGAGACGACGCGCAAGGACGCCGCCGGCTGCATTCTCTATGCGGCCGAAAAAGCAACTGCCCTCGCGCTTGAGGCGATCCAGGCGCTGGGTGGCAACGGCTATACCAACGACTACCCGGCGGGCCGGCTGCTGCGTGATGCAAAGCTCTATGAGATCGGCGCCGGCACCAGCGAAATCCGCCGCATGTTGATCGGGCGGGAATTGTTCACCGAGACGAGCTAGGCAGGATGTGACGGAAGCGGCCGAACTCGATCGAATGAGGACTTCATGACCGTTCTGAAATCTCACATCTCGCCATCCTCCGAAGCCTTCAGAGCCAACCAGACGGCCATGGCCGAGGCGATCGCGACGATCGAGGAGGCCGTGAAGCTGGCGGCTGCCGGCGGTGGTGATGCGGCGCGTGAGCGGCATGTCAGCCGCGGCAAGCTGTTGCCGCGAGACCGCGTCGCCAATCTCATCGATCCCTCAACGCCGTTCCTCGAAGTCGGGCTGACGGCAGCGCACGGCATGTATAACGGCGACGCACCGGCGGCGGGGCTCATCACCGGTATTGGCCGTGTGTCGGGCCGCGAGTGCATGATCGTCTGCAACGACCCGACGGTCAAAGGCGGCACTTATTATCCCCTGACGGTGAAGAAACACTTGAGGGCCCAGGAGATCGCCGCGGAAAACCATCTGCCCTGCATCTATCTGGTCGATTCCGGCGGCGCCAACCTGCCGAACCAGGACGAGGTGTTTCCGGACCGGGATCATTTCGGCCGGATCTTCTACAACCAGGCCAACATGTCGGCAGCCGGCATCCCGCAGATCGCCGTCGTCATGGGATCGTGCACGGCTGGCGGCGCCTATGTGCCGGCGATGTCGGACGAAACGATCATCGTCGAGGGTCAGGGCACGATCTTTCTTGCCGGGCCGCCGTTGGTGCGGGCGGCGACCGGCGAGGTCGTCTCGGCCGAGGACCTCGGCGGCGCCGACGTGCATACGCGCCTTTCAGGCGTTGCCGATCACTTGGCACGCGACGACGCCCATGCGCTGGCGCTCGCTCGCCGGGCCGTCGGCGCCCTCAACCGCCACAAGCCCCGCACGGTCGAACTCGCAACGCCCGAGCCGCCGCTCTACGATCCGCAGGAAATCGCCGGCATCATTCCGTCCGACCTGCGCACGCCCTATGATATCCGCGAGGTCATCGCTCGTGTGGTCGACGGCTCCCGTTTCGACGAGTTTAAGGCGCGCTATGGCAACACGCTCGTCTGCGGCTTCGCCCATATCCACGGCATTCCGGTCGGCATTATCGCCAACAACGGCGTGCTGTTTTCGGAGTCCGCGCTGAAAGGGGCACATTTCGTCGAGCTCTGCGCCCAGCGCAAGATCCCGCTCGTTTTCCTGCAGAACATTACCGGCTTCATGGTCGGGCGGAAGTACGAAACCGAAGGCATCGCCAAGCATGGCGCCAAGCTTGTGACGGCGGTGGCGACGGCGCGGGTGCCGAAGGTTACGATGCTGGTCGGCGGCTCCTTCGGCGCCGGTAACTACGGCATGTGCGGCCGGGCCTTCTCGCCGCGGTTCCTGTGGACCTGGCCGAACAGCCGCATTTCCGTGATGGGCGGCGAGCAGGCGGCCGGCGTGTTGACGACCGTGCGCAGCGAGGCGCTGAAGCGGGCGGGAACGCCCTGGAGCGACGAGGAGGAGGCGCGCTTCCGCCAGCCAATCCTCGACCTTTTCGAACGGCAGAGCCATCCGCTCTACGCGTCGGCCAGGCTGTGGGACGACGGGGTCGTCGATCCGCGCAAAAGCCGCGACGTGCTCGGCCTCTCGCTTTCGGCAGCACTCAACGCGCCGATCGAAGATACGCGCTTCGGCCTGTTCAGGATGTAGGGATATCCGGATGAAACGCGAAAACATCAACGCCGAGAATGCGCCGCAACCGCGCGGCGGCTATTCACAGGCGGTTCGGATCGAGGATTTCGAGCGCCTGCTGTTCGTCAGTGGCCAGGTGCCGTTAACACAGGAAGACGCGCTGCCAGAGGGTTTCGAGGCGCAGGCTCGCCAGGTGTGGCGGAACATCGACGCGCAACTCACCGCTGCGGGCATGACCAAGGCCGATATCGTCAAGGTGACGGTCCTGCTTGCCGACCGCCAGCACGCCATGGCCAACCGTGCGGCCAGACAGGAGTATCTGGGGGCGCTCGCGCCGGCGATGACGGTGGCGATCGCCGGGATTTTCGACGCCGGCTGGCTGCTCGAAATCGATGTGATCGCAGCGCAGTAAGGGCCAGGAGATGCCAATGTTTTCCAAGCTGCTGATTGCCAATCGCGGCGAGATCGCCTGCCGGGTGATACGCACCGCCAGGCGCCTCGGCATCCGCACGGTCGCCGTCTATTCCGATGCCGATGTCGGTGCGCTGCATGTGGCGCTTGCCGACGAGGCAGTCCGCATCGGTGCCGCTCCGGCGCTCGAAAGCTATCTGTCGATCGACCGGATCATTGCCGCTGCGCAGTCGGTCGGGGCCGATGCGATCCATCCGGGCTACGGTTTCCTGTCCGAGAATGCCGACTTTGCCGAAGCGGTCGAAGCTGCGGGCATCACCTTCGTTGGACCGTCCGCCCGGGCAATCCGTGCCATGGGTCTGAAGGATGCGGCCAAGGCGCTGATGGAGCAGTCAGGCGTGCCGGTGGTGCCCGGCTATCACGGCGAGCGGCAGGATCCGGAGTTTCTGGCCGAAGAGGCGGCCAATGTCGGTTTCCCGGTCCTGATCAAGGCGCGCGCCGGTGGCGGCGGCAAGGGCATGCGCCGGGTCGACCATGCCGGCGATTTCCCGGCAGCGCTCGAGGCGGCCCGCCGCGAAGCCGAGGCCGCCTTCGGTGACGGCTCGGTGCTGATCGAGAAGTACCTGACGAAGCCGCGGCACATCGAGGTGCAGGTCTTCGGCGACCGGCACGGCAATATCGTCCATCTCTTCGAGCGCGACTGCTCGCTGCAGCGTCGCCACCAGAAGGTCATCGAGGAGGCGCCCGCTCCGGGCATGACCGAGGAGGTGCGCCGCGCCATGGGCGATGCAGCGGTAAGGGCCGCGCAGGCGATCGGCTATGTCGGCGCGGGTACCGTCGAATTTATCGCCGACGTCACCAACGGCCTGTGGCCGGACCAGTTCTACTTCATGGAAATGAACACCCGGCTGCAGGTCGAGCATCCGGTCACCGAAGCAATCACCGGCGTTGACCTCGTCGAATGGCAGTTGCTGGCCGCGGCCGGCGAGACTCTGCCGAAGCGGCAGAGCGAAATCACCATCGAGGGCTGGTCGTTCGAGGCGCGCATCTATGCGGAAGATCCCTCGCGCGGCTTCCTGCCGGCAACCGGCCGGCTGACGACGCTGGCCTTTCCCGCCGACGGCGTGCGCATCGATTCCGGCGTCCGTCAGGGCGATCGGATAACGCCCTTCTACGACCCACTGATCGCCAAGCTCATCGTCTACGGCCCGAACCGCGCGACCGCCCTTGCCAAGCTTGAGAACGCGCTGAAGGCCTGCCGCATCGGCGGCACGATCACCAATCTCGATTTTCTCGGGCGGCTTGCAGCGGAGCCGGATTTTCGCGCCGGTTACCCGGATACCGGGTTGATCGACCGCGCGATCGATCGCCTCACGGCACCGGTCGCGCCCACCGATGCAGCCCTGGCGCTGGCGGCAATCGTATCGACCGGGGCACTGCGGCCCGACGGATCCGCTGATCCGTGGTCGGCGCTCGGCCACTGGCAGATCTGGGGTGACGCCAGCCGAAACATCACCATCGAGCACAGCGGCGGGCGGGCGACCGTGGCACTTGCAGCGCGCGGGCGCGATCAGTTCGCGGTCCACACCGGGGCGGCGGCACTGCCGGTCGTCATTCTCGACCGCTTCGAGGATGGTGCCCGTGTTGAGATATCAGGCGCTCAACAGGTGTTCCGGTTCCTTCGCGAAGGCGAGCAGATCACGCTGTTCGTCGACGGCGAAACATATGTGTTGCGCCTGCCGGATGCGCTTGGCGCCGGCCACGCCAGCGAGGTTGCCGACGACGAGGTGGCCGCACCGATGCCGGGCATCGTCAAGCTCATCCGGGTCCGTCCCGGCGATGCCGTCGACAAGGGGCAGGCGCTTGCGGTGATGGAGGCGATGAAGATGGAACTGACGCTGTCGGCCTCGCGTGCAGGCGTGGTCGAGAGCGTGCATGTCGCCGAGGGCGAGCAGGTGAGTGCGGGGGCAGTGCTGGTCATGCTGCAGCCGGAGAGTGCGGCATGAGCAAGCCGGCGCGGCAGCATGTGACGATCGTCGAAATGGCGCCTCGCGACGGGTTGCAGAACGAGAGCCGTCTTGTCGACACCGCTGACAAGATCCGCCTCGTCGATCTACTCTCCGACTGCGGCTACGAGCGCATCGAGGTGACGAGCTTCGTCAGCCCGAAATGGGTTCCGCAGATGGCCGACGCCGCCGAAGTCATGGCCGGTATCATCCGGCGGCCGGGCACGCGCTATGCAGTGCTGACGCCCAACATGCGCGGCCTTGAGGCTGCAATCGACGCGGGGGCGGACGAGGTGGCGATCTTCGCCTCGGCTTCGGAAACTTTCTCGCAGAAGAACATCAACTGTTCGATCGCCGAAAGCATTGAGCGGTTTCGTCCGGTTGCCGAAGTCTGCCGGAAAAAAGGGCTCCTGCTGCGTGGCTATGTGAGCTGTGTCGTCGAGTGCCCCTATGAGGGGGCAATCGCCCCGGCGAGCGCCGCCTATGTCGCCAACCTGCTCGACAATCTCGGTTGCTACGAGATCAGTCTCGGCGACACGATCGGCCGCGGCGCGCCGGAGGCGGTCGATGCCATGCTGGCAAAGGTGCAGGAAGGCATCGCTTCGGAGAAACTGGCCGGCCACTTCCACGACACTTCCGGCCGCGCACTCGACAACATCGCGGTGGCGCTCGATCGCGGCTTGCGGGTGTTCGATGCGTCCGCGGGCGGCCTTGGTGGCTGCCCCTATGCGCCGGGCGCGGCCGGCAATGTCGACACGCTCGCGGTCAACGCCTTCCTGGCGGCCAAGGGCTTCTCGGCCGGACTGGACACGGCAAAACTCGAACAGGCAGCCGCCTTCGCGCGGACTTTGAGGAGTGGGCAATGACGTTCGAAACCATCCGGATAGACACCGATGCCCGCGGTGTCGCTCGACTGACCCTGGCACGGCCGCAGAAGCACAATGCACTTTCGGCGAAGATGATCAGGGAATTGACCGAGGCTGCCGAAACACTTTCGGGTGAGCGGTCGGTTCGGGTTGTCGTTCTGGAGGGGGAGGGGCGCAGCTTCTGTGCCGGCGGCGATCTTGGCTGGATGCGCGAGCAGTTCGATGCCGATCGCGCGACGCGTATCGCCGAGGCGACGCGACTGGCAATGATGTTCAAGGCACTGAACGAGATCGCCAAGCCGGTGATCGGCCGCCTGCACGGCAATGCCTTTGGCGGTGGTGTCGGCCTGATGAGCATCTGCGATGCTGCGGTCGCGTCTTCAGATGCCAAGTTCGGCCTGACCGAAACGCGCCTCGGCCTGATCCCGGCGACCATCAGCCCCTATGTTGTCGCCCGCATCGGAGAGGGCAAGGCGCGGCCGCTGTTCATGTCCGCTCGTCTGTTCGGCGCCGAGGAGGCCCGCGCTTTGGGCCTCGCCACGGTCGTTGTTGCGGCGGATGCACTGGACGCAGCGGTCGAAGCGGAGATTGAACCCTATCTCTCGGCAGCGCCTGAGGCCACGGGTCGAGCCAAGCGGTTGGCCCGTTCGCTTGGGGCGCCGATCACGGAGCAGACGATCGCGGCGACGATCGAGCAGCTTGCCGATTGCTGGGAATCCGACGAGGCGCGCGAGGGTGTCGGTGCCTTCTTTGACAAACGCGAGCCTGCGTGGCGGCAATAGGCCTTCCTTGATTTGGGCATGCTTTGATCTTACTTTGATTGGGTAGTGATCAAAATAGGACCGGATCCTGCCATGGCTGCCGTCAGTTTCAACATATCCGCTGCCGACTACGGCGAGAGCCAGTCGTCCTTCCTGTCCGCTCGCCTCGTTTCGGACCGGCTTGGCGTCACGCTGGCTGAGCTTGCAAAACTGATCGGTGTCGCGCGCAACACGCTGACGGCGAAGTCGAGCGCCCGCAAGGTCGATGCGGCGCTGAGCGGCGTCGTTCGCATCCTTGCGATGGCCGGCGAAATGGCCGGCGACGACAGCCGCGCCGTCATCTGGTTCAAGCACCAGCCCATCCCCGGCTGGGCCGGCAAGACCGCCTATGACCTTGTCGGCGAAGGCAAGGCCGACAAGGTGCTCGCCTATCTCGAAGCCGTGCGTTCGGGCGTCTACTCCTGATGGCACAAAGCGAGCCGGTGCGCCTGTGGCGCGCCTATGTCCCGCGCTGGGCGCATGCGCCGCTTTCCGGTGAAGGTGCTGCACGTTTCGGCGGGCGGTGGAACCCCATCGGCCTGCCGACGATCTATGCGGCGCGTGAACTGTCGACCGCCTGGGCCGAGTATAATCAGGGCTTCGTCCAGCACCCGGCGCTGATCGCCCAGCTCGAACTGGCGGGCGCCATGCTTGCTGACCTGACGGAACCGGACGGTCTGGCCGCACTCGGCCTTAGCGAGACCATCCACCGGTGCGAATGGCGCGACGCGCTCGACCACGGGCGCATGCCGGAGACGCATCGCGTGCAAGCGGATCTTGCGGCGCAAGGCTTCGACGGCCTGATCTACCCGTCCTTCATGTCGCCGGGTGGCAGCTGCGTTGCGCTCTGGCGCTGCAATGCAGGCGACGGCGCTGAATTGAAGGTCATCGATCCCGAGGGACGGCTGCCGAAGACGCCGGCCTCCTGGCTCTGAAGCCAGGGTTCCGAAGGTACGGGGTTCCTGTAGGCGTACCGTTTCCGGCTCCTGGAGTTACCCTTAAAGCACCTTGCCCGGATTGAGGATGCCATTCGGGTCCAGCGCGCGCTTGATCCGCCGCATGAGCTCGAGTTCGGCGGCGCTGCGGGAATGGTCGAGGAAGTCGCGCTTCAGGGTGCCGATGCCGTGTTCGGCCGAGATCGAACCGCGGTAGCGCCGAACGATGTCATAGACGATGCCGTCGACGATATGCGCTGTCTCCGTGTCGCTGTCGGGGTCGGAGAACGCGATGTGGAGGTTGCTGTCGGCGACGTGGCCGAAGAAGGAGACGTGCGCGGCGGGAAACCGCGCGGACAGCGCCTGGCCGCATTCTCCGGCGAAGCGGCCGATAACGCCGATCGGCAGGCTGACGTCGAGATTGATCAGCGAGGGAAGTTGGCTGTCCATGGCGTGACCTTCGCGGACGCTCCAGAATGAACGGCTCTCCTTCTCCGATTGGGCAATCAGGGCATCGCTAATGATCTCGTCCTCCAGTGCACCGCCGAGAAATGCTTCGAATGCATCGCGCTCGCTTTCATTTCCCAAGAGGTCCTGCTCGACAACGACGACGAAGGGTGGAACCTCATCGAAGAGCCTCTGCTTTTCCGCTTCTGCGTTGAAGCGGAAATAGCTTTCCCACATCGCCTCGAATGCCGAGAGGCCCGGCAGACCGCGCTGGCACCGGGCCAGAAAGGCGACGACATTGTCGTAGCTGTCGAGAGCGCAGAGTGCCGTCAGCCGGCCGGCCGGCAGCGGCCGCAGCCGCAGGACTGCACGGGTGATCACGCCAAGCGTTCCCTCGGAGCCGATGAAGTACTGCCTGAGGTCGTAGCCGGTGTTGTTCTTGATCATCTTGTTGAGCGACGAGACGATCGTGCCGTCTGCAAGCACGACCTCGAGGCCCAGCACGTTGTCGCGGGTGACGCCATAACGAAGCACGCGGATGCCGCCGGCATTGGTGGCGAGGTTGCCGCCGATCTGGCAGGAGCCGCGGGCGCCAAGGTCGATCGGCAGCAGGAATCCTGCGTCTTCCGCGGCGCGTTGAGCCACTTCGAGCGGGGTGCCTGCGCGCACCGTCATCGTTCCCGCCTGCGCGTCGACCTCTTCGATGCCGGTAAAACGTTCGAGCGAGACCGCGATCGCATCGCCGTCGGCGTTGGCGCCGCCGGCAAGACCGGTCATTCCCCCTTGGACGACGACCGCTTGGCCGCGCGCATTGCAGAGCCGTAGTGCTGCGGCGATCTCATCGCTGCTGGTTGGACGAATGACGGCTTTCGGCAGGTCAAGGCCCGTCAGGCTGGCGTCACTGCGGTGGCGCTCGCCGATATCCGTGCCGCTGAGCACGATGTCGCCGAGGGTTTGCTTGAGGTCGTCGACGATGGTCATGCAGCGTTTCTCCCGTTGCCGCGGCCCGATCATTGGTGGCGGACGGTTCTGCTTAGCGCATCTTGCGGCAAACCGATATCGGAACGGCGACGTTGTCGTCGTGCTTTGCCGGCACGCCGCGGACCTAACGGCTAAGGGGGGAGCATGGTGAGGCATCCCCTTCAAAACAGGCTGCACTTTAAAGCGCTACAGCGACCTTTGCGCGTCTGATAAGTCACGCGGCGCTGGAGTGGGGTCAAGTCCCCGTACGGGCGAGTTCAAAAGGTTCGGCCTCAGCCGACTCCGCATCGGTGGTCGTTTCCGGTTCCGTTGTCGCGGTTTGACTGTCCCTGAAGAGCTTCCACTTCGTCGGTCGGAAGGCGATGCGGCTGTGGTCGCCGGCGGCGGCGCGCTCGGGAGAGAGCTCGATCTCGACATGGGGATG